>CAYWSQ010000063.1:0-17129 GCA_964460925.1 uncultured Flavisolibacter sp.
TTTTTAAAATTTTGTATGAATGTAATTACTTCATCATTAAAACTGCTTTCCTGTTGAAAGAGGAACCTGTGTTCAATCGGCATTACGAAAAAAGGCATGCCATCCATTTCCTGGCTGAATTTCAATAAACGCATCGCGTCCTTTTCCGTAGTAAGCAGCAGTTTGTTTGTGGATGATATACCTTCAAATTTTTTACGGATCTCCTTCCAGTCATCAATTGAAAATATATGATGATCGTTATACTGCAAAAGGTGGTAGGATTCGATCCTTTCTTCCAGGTAATTTTTCAATGGTACCGGGTTCGCAATGCCGGTGACCAGCAGCACTTCTGTTTCAGGATCTATCTTCCGCAGGTCATGCCGGGTGATGTGATAGGGCATGCCGTATGAAATTGAAGTAAAAAAAACTTTCTGGTATTCCAGCGGACTGATCTCCTGGATAATCTGTTGCCTTTCCTTTTCTTCCAGGTGGGGAGGACATTTGGTGACCACGATCAGCCGGGCTCTTTTGTAAGAACTGCGCAGATCCCTGAGGTCCCCGGTAGGAAGAAAAAAATCCCGCGTAAAAAGGTTGGAATATTCTGTAAGCAGGATGTTGAAGCCCGGATTGATGGCCCTGTGCTGAAATGCATCATCCAGGATCACCACTTCAGTATCCGGCCTGTCGAACAATAGCTGGGTCACCGCTTCTATGCGGTCTTCTCCCACAGCCACCGGTACATTTGGAAATTTCCTGTGAAACTGCATGGGTTCATCACCAATATCGATGGCCGTGGTATTGGCGTTGGCAAGGGCATATCCCCTGGTTTTCCTTTTATATCCCCTGCTCAGTGTGGCCACCCTGAACCTGTTTTTCAAATGAAGAACAAGGTATTCAACCATGGGTGATTTACCGGTACCACCCACTGAAAGATTTCCTACACAAATGATAGGCAGACCGAAACTGGTTGACTTCAGCATTCCCTTGTCATACATCCAGTTGCGGATACGGATGATGATCCAGAAAATAATGGCAAAAGGTAATAACAGGACCCGGAAAGATTTGAGGAACCAGTTAGAAAACATAAGTCCGTTGGGGGGTGATACAAAAATCTAAAGGTACATCAAATTCATTGGCGTCTTCGATGGTATCCGCTGCTTCAAAATAACTCAGCCCGATCTTGAGGCAGTCGGGCCTGCAATGTTTCAGGTACCGGTCGAAAAAACCTTTCCCGTATCCTACCCGCGTACCTTTCGTGTCAAACGCAAGAAGGGGGATCAGCACCATATCAAGCATACCTGGTGCAGCCGAATCCGTATCCGCCGGCTCCAGGATGTTCCATTCATTGGATTCAAATACACTGTCTGCATTACAGATGATGGCTGACATTTCCATTTTCTCCGGGTTGGTTTTCGGATAACAGATCGACAGGTTCGGATTTCTGAAGTGCAGGTAATCTGTCAGCAAAAAACTGTTGATCTCGTTTTTTTGTTCAATAGGATAAAAGCTAAGAACATAGTTGATGAATGGCAGATCCATTGCCTGGAAACGGATCAGGATAAGATCGTCCCATTTCATGCGCTCACTGAAACTGATGGCATCCCTTTTTTTCCTGTAAACAGACCTGGCCTCCTTTTTCAGCATATCATTCATTCAAAAAAGTGGAAAAAATGGTTGTACCATAATTGCGGGCGGAAACGAAATGTGGAAATTTCGCATAGTCATTCCTGGGAGTATGCTCCAATACAAATCTTCCACCCGGCTTCAACAGATTATTGGCAAATACCTTAACAGGCAGGTCATCTATATTGACGAGTGCATAGGGAGGTCCGGCAAAGATGAAATCATATTGTTCATTGCATTGATCCATGAATTTGAAAACGTCTGATTTGACGACCCTGAAATTTTTAAGCTCCAGGGATGCTGCCGTTTTTTTGATAAAATCAAACATGGCATTGTCCTTTTCAACAATAGTGAGGTCGGGCACACCCCTTGATGCCAGTTCATAACTGATGCTGCCGGTGCCGCCAAAAAGGTCAAGTGTTTTCAGGTTCTCAAAATCCAGTTGATTCTGCAGGATGTTGAACAGGCCTTCCTTGGCTATATCAGTAGTAGGCCTGGTGTAAGGCATTTTTGACGGGGGATTGATACGCCTGCCTCCCAAATTACCGCTTATGATCCGCATGAGGCGAGGTTATAAAGTGAAGTAAAATAATATTGCGGGTGTTCATCACCGGGAATAGTATACAAGGGGGGCTGTGCAAAATGCAGGTTGATGAAATAATGATGCAGCTCTTTGTATAATGCGGAATCCTGCTCCACCAATCCCGAAAGTATTACAAAGGCTTCTGACTGGTTCAGGCCAAACTCATAAAATATTTTTAACAGGTAATACACTACATCAAGTGGTGTTTTATAAGCATAGGTCTGAGCCAGTTGAAGCTGACCTTGTTTTTTGATCACCACCCTGAAGTGGGAAATTGTAAAATGAATATCGGCCTGGTCTGGCGCTACAAATCCATTATAGATCCTCAGTGATGGGGTGAAGGCATGGTAAAACCTGGCAGAAAGGAACCTGGCCTTTATAAGATCCACAAACCCCGTTGGCATAAGGTGTTCGGTCACCAATTGCCATTCCTGCACCTGGTCGTGCATATAAGTAGTATCAAAAGATTCATAGATTCTGTGCAACATGGCCGGGTCTTCTTTGAACAGGCTGCGGGGCGTAAGCAGGGACTGGGCAAAACAGTTCCCTACCCGCACAGAATGAAAACTTCCTTCAATTTCTTCCAATATAGATCTGAGTGATTCTTCGGCTTCGGATTCTTCGAACCTGTAGTACCTGATCAATTCAAATTCTTTTTTGGAACTATTCAGGCAGGCGTAGGAACAAAAATCCATACCCACTTCCATAATGAGGGTATCTGCTGAAATCGTTTGCCGGCCCAGGGTGAACAGAATATTCAAATCATTGTGTTTGTGACAAAGATAAGCGTCCGTCCGAATGATAGCCTTGCCGCAACACGAACCCAACTCCAATAAATGACGAGGATTATTTTTCTGGTTCGTAGCTTGCAAGTCCTGATGTCAGAAAATCTCAAGGTTGAAGTCTCTTACAGGCAGATCTGGAAAATTGCATTGCCCATAGCACTGGCACTGCTGGTGCCGCAGCTCAACCTCATTATCAATAATATTTTTTTAGGTCACCATAGTGAGCAATCACTGGCCATTGCTTCCATTACAGGCGTGTATTACCTGGTATTTGCAGGGATAGGTTTTGGTTTGAATAATGGCTTGCAGACGCTGATGTCGAGAAGGGCAGGACAAAACCGGCCCGATGAGATCGGGAAATTGTTCACCCAGGGTGTGATCATCGCCTGTATCATAGCGGCATTTGGAATCGTGCTCACCTATTTTATAACGCCCTACATCCTGCATGCCTACCTCACGGAAGACCAGGCCAACCAGTCTGTTGAATTTCTCCGCATCAGGATACTGGGCCTGCCTTTCCTGTATGTTTACCAATTGAGAAACGCCCTGCTGGTGAGTATCAACAGGAGTAAATTGCTTATAGCCGGTACGCTTGCGGAAACGCTGGCGAATATATTCTTTGATTACGTGCTCATTTTTGGCAAACTGGGTTTTCCTGAAATGGGTTTCAATGGAGCTGCAGTTGCCTCCATCATAGCGGAATTCACGGGTATGTTCGTGATCTACCTGGTGATCCGTGCCCGTGGAATATCCAGGCGTTTTTCACTGTTCAATAATCTAAGGCCGGAAAAAGAAACCATTCAACTGATCACCAGGATTTCAGGCCCCCTTGCTTTTCAGCACGCTGCCAGCATCCTGGCCTGGTTCATTTTTTACATCCTTGTGGCCAGGAATGCCAGCCAAACCGGGCTTGCTGTATCCACTACCATGAGAGCAGTCTTCGGATTCTTCGGCACTTTTTTCTGGGCGCTTGCGGCCACTACCAATTCCATGGTGAGTAATGTGATCGGCCAGGGAAGAAAAGATGAGATCATGAAGCTGGTCTGGAAGATCTCGGGACTTAGCTTTGGTATTGCGCTGGTGGTTTGCCTGATCCTCAACCTGTTTCCGCATATTTATTTAGGACTGTTCAGGAATGAACAACTGTTTATTGAAACAGGCGTGCCTGTTCTCCGTGCCATTTCATTTGCCATGCTTTTATTATCTGTGGGCACAGTATGGCTGAATGCAGTGACCGGAACAGGCAACAGCCGTGTTACTTTCCTGGTGGAAGTGATCGCGATTGTATTTTACTGCAGTTATGTATATGCTGTATTGGAACTCTGGCAACTGGGAATCATCTGGGGCTGGTTGTCTGAAGTATTGTACTGGTCAATATTATTTACACTTTCCTGGTTATATATCAGGAGCGGCAGATGGAAATCAACTGTTATCTGAGGTAACCAGGCGCTTAATTCAATCTTTTCTTTTGAAATCTTTTTTGTAAGTAATAGCCACTGATCCGGAAAAATTGGTAATGGGAGGATTGAGTTTTCTGATGCTGATGGAAACATGCTGCAATTCGGGGAACTGCGCTTCAAGCTGTTCCGCTATTTCCATGGCAAGTGTTTCCAGTAAGAATTTTCTTACGGCAAAATTTTCCTGGATGATCCTGTACACTTCCACGTAATTGATGGTTTGCTCAATGGAAGTGATCTTTTTTTTAGGAGCCTTGCAACCCATGATCACGTCCACTTCGAATTCATTCCCCACCTTCATCTCTTCCTGGTACATGCCGTGGTCGGCAAAAAATCGCAAAGACCTGAGTTCTATGATGAAAGTATTCATTCCACAAGTGTTAATGAAACCAAGATTCCGCAATGAATGTCTGAGCTAAGGTCTTGAACCTTGAAGCTTGAAGCTAGCAGCTAGCAGCTTTCTCTCAATGCAATCCTTTCTCCGACAAATATCTTTCTGCATCCAGTGCGGCCATACAGCCGCTGCCTGCTGCTGTTACAGCCTGTCGGTAAATTTTATCCTGCACATCGCCGGAAGCAAATACACCTTCAAGATTGGTTTTGGAAGTTCCCGGGATTGTTTTGATGTAGCCTGCTTCATCCATTTCCAGCCAGTCTTTAAAGATCGCGGAGTTGGGTGTATGCCCGATCGCTACAAAAAAACCCTTCACCGGTATTTCCTGTTTCTCACCGGTTTTATTATTACGGATCCTTACTGCCTCTACAGTTTTCTCGCCCAGGATCTCGTCTGTTTCGGTGTTCCAGTAGATTTTGATATTTGGTGTATTCATCACCCTTTCCTGCATCACCTTGCTGGCACGCATCTCATCCTTTCTCACCAGCATATGTACATTGGTAGTGAGTTTGGAAAGATATAAAGCCTCTTCGGCAGCCGTATCACCGGCACCCACTATAGCTACTTCTTTGTTGCGGAAGAAAAATCCATCACAAACCGCACAGGCACTCACACCATGACCGTTGAGTCTTTGCTCACTTTCAATACCCAGCCATTTGGCCGAGGCACCGGTTGAAATGATCACAGCATCCGCGGCGATCCATTTTTCCTCATCTATCTGCACTTTGTAAGGCCTTTCACTAAAATCAACCTTTGTGGCCAGCCCAAAACGGATGTCGGTTCCCATCCGCTGCGCCTGTTTTTCAAAATGAACCATGAGCTCCGGTCCCTGGATGCCCTCCGGGAACCCCGGATAGTTCTCCACTTCAGTGGTGATGGTGAGTTGTCCTCCTGGTTGTATACCCTGGTAAAGAACGGGCTTCATATTGGCCCTTGCTGCATAGATGGCAGCCGTATATCCTGCAGGTCCTGATCCAATGATCAACAGACCAACTTTTTCTACCTGTAAATTATCCATGTATGTTGATGTGCTTGAGTCACGAAAATAAAAGTAAAAAACAATTTGTACCGTTAAAGAACTGCACCTATTGTGGAATAATCACTGTGCGGAACTGGTTGGCATATCCTGCAAAATATCCCAGGGCACCATTGCTGATATTTCCCAGGACCCTGCTGGGTGAAGAAAAAGGATTTCCAATGGAAAAATAGGCAGCTTCCCAGGTGCGCCAGAAGTCGAAGCTTTGTTTATTGATCTCACTGTGTTTCAGTTGAACCGTATCACCTCTTTTGAAAAAATTGTATTCAATGGAATCAGAAACCATGTTGCGGTCAATGCCTGGCTGCAGTTGCACTTCATACGTAGTACCGTCAATAAAAAGATCATCAAATACAGAACTGGCAGGTGGCAGAAAAGGTCCCTGGTTGACCTTTGTAAAATACCGGATGTAATTACCAAAGCCTGGAGGATCAGTGATCCTTGCCATTACTATGGCCCTGGTTGTATCTTCTGTGAATGGGGCAGGCTTCCACCATACTGAATCGATTTGTTTGCTGATGGCAGGAATCCTTGTTACCGCATTATATTCTTTTCCATCAGCCACGATCCGGAGACTGTACTGCTGGTCCAGTGCTCCTACAAATGCAGTGGCGAGGCTGGAGGAATCAACCGAGTAATAATAAGCCGATATACCCGGAGCCAGCGGCACTGCGTATTCTTTGAGTTTATGCGTAAGTATACCATTTGATACAAACACTTCCGCGTTCCTTACAAAAGATTGTGCGAGTATGCCAGGGGTGATCTCGGAAAAATACCCGGTCGACTTGGTGAGGATCACCTGGGGAGGCAGATCATTTTCAATACTGGCTTCCACCACAAGCAATGGCTCCTGTTCTTCCAGTTCCAGGTCAATCTTTTTCTCACAACCCCAGCAGAATAAACCCACCAGGACAATCGAACAAATCCATTTCATAAAGGACCAAAATTAAATGAAACAGCCCTGAATCCGCCGACAGGCGGACCAAGGCTGTTCTAAACCCATCAATTTGCGAGTTGCCTGCCGGTTACGCGGCAGAATTATTTAATACCTTATCCAAGATAGGCTTTCAATGCATTACTGTACCTGGCTTTCTGCAGGCGCTTAATCGCTCTTTCCTTGATCTGGCGGATCCTTTCTTTGGTAAGATCATATTTCTGACCGATCTGCTCAATGGTTGTTCCATTTTCTCCATCAAGACCAAAATACGCATTCACGATCTCGGCTTCCCTGGGAGAAAGAGATTTGAGCACACGGCGGATCTCATTTCTGAGAGAATCCTTCATCACATCATCATCGGTGTCATCACTTCCTTCCAGCAGGTCGCCCATGGCCACATCTTCCGCTTCGTGCACGGGAGCATCAAGTGAAGTGTGACGGGTATTGCTCTGGAAGATATTGTTGATCTCGGTCTCACTCATTTCCAGGATATCTGCCAGTTCTTCCGTACTGGGCTCCCTTTCATGTTCCTGCTCAAAAGCCATATAGGCCTTATTTGCTTTATTATATGTTCCGATCTTATTCTGTGGGAGACGAACAAGGCGACCCTGTTCAGCCAAAGCCTGGAGGATGGACTGACGGATCCACCATACGGCGTATGAAATGAATTTGAAACCTTTTGTTTCATCAAAACGCTGGGCAGCCTTGATAAGACCCAGATTGCCTTCGTTGATAAGATCACTAAGGGAAAGCCCCTGGTGCTGGTACTGTTTAGCCACAGATACCACGAACCTAAGGTTCGCCTGTACCAGTTTGTCCAGTGCACGCTGATCACCCATTTTGATTCTCTGTGCCAATGTCGTTTCTTCTTCGGGAGTGATCATAGGGATCTTTGAGATCTCCTGTAGGTATTTCTCAACTGCCTGAGAATCCCTGTTCGTGATCTGGGTAGCAATTTTTAGCTGCCTCATAATAAAAATTCCTTGTTGTTAGAGTGATAAAATAAACTGACAATTGATTTTCACAGAAAGTTGCAAAAGGATAGTTAAACCGTTCCGGACTGTCTGCAAAAATAATTCGTAATCGCTGAATCTCATAGCGAATCAGGTCAAATTATTATCTACAAAAACTATACTACGATTCAATCCTCTGAAATACTGGCTGGTTAAGGTTTTCAAAAGCTTTGAACTTTGCGGATGCGGGACTTATTCACAACATTCAGGGCTTGGCCTGATATTTTTGTCTGATAAAAATCCATAATACCACGCCCGCCAGGATCAATCCGAACGAGATCACCTCAGCCTGGGTTGGATGAAATGGTAAGGATTCTATTTTATTATTTACCCTGATCTTTTCTATCAGGAATCTCTCCAGTCCATTGAGTATGAGGTAAAGGCAGAATAAAGAGCCGGCTGGCTTCAACCTGTCACGCAGTCCCCACAAAACCAGGAACAGTATGGTACAGCCAATAATTTCATACAAGGGTGTAGGAAAAACGGGTACCGGGAGTTGCTTACAGTATTTTTCGTTGCAGCCTGCGATCTGCACACCTACTTCGTTTACATTATGGGGATAGTTATAGGCAAAGAACCAGTCGGGTAAAAATCCAAGCACCCCGGGTTCAAAACGCGTGTTGTGCAGATCGGGATATTGCGTGAAAAATTCCGCGTTGGCCTGGATGCTTTTCTGGAAGGCCCCGGTATCGGCTGCTACAATTTCATTGGTTACCGGGTCTACCTGGTAAGCTGTATTATAAATGCCCCAGTCTCCGTCGCCTGCCACCTGGCAGCCGATGCGGCCAATTGCATAGGCAATCATGAGTGAAGGAGCGATGGCATCGGCCAGGTACCTCACACCAAATTTGTGTTTCCTTGCATAAAGGATGATGGCAATGGTTGCGCAGATCAAACCGCCGTAGAATGTCAATCCACCACCTGAAAAGATATGGGCGGCAGGGTTTTTAAGAAAATCACTCCAGTTCTCGAATATGTCGAACATTTTGGCGCCGACAAGACCTACCACCAGTGCAATGATGGTGATCTCTCCAACCCTGTCATGGGGCCATATTCGGACCACCCTTTCTTCGGGTTTTTTGAGCTGGGTCTTTCTTTTTTCCCACCATTTTAACCCGGCAAACAAGGCTCCAAGCAGCAGACCCGCGGGAAGGTTGCCCATACCGGAGAAAATATAAGCCTGCGGATCCTGTGTATGTTCGGAACTCAGGAAAAAGAGGGCAACGATCTTATAACCAAGTATAAATCCAAGTATAAAGTTCAGTGCTAGTTCCCCGAAACCTGCGGGCTCACCCACGGTGATCTTCATTTCTGTAGGATGAAACAGTCCCTGCCTGCTCTTCCGGCGAAGTTCACTGGCCAGCAGGGCGGCGGCAACCAGGAAGGCTATGGCAACAAAAAATCCAAATGAATTGATGAAGCGCAATGCCCCGATATTGATATTGAAAACTTCCCTGAAAAAATAATAAAGGTTAGGATACATAAGCAGGTGAAATGAAGAGCAATGTTAGGTTAAATCGTTGAGAATTGAAGATGCCGGCCAAAGCCTCCCTGGAGGGCATTGATAAAAAAAGCTGCCTTCGCAGGCAGCTCACTTAATCATTTACCAGGTAATTAATTACAATAGGCATCAAATGCAGCGATCAGGTTCTGTGCAATCATCTGGGCTGATCTTCCTTCGATCTGGTGTCTTTCAATGAAATGAACCAGTTGGCCATCCTTGAAAAGGGCAATTGAAGGAGAAGAAGGAGGGTAAGGCATGAGGTGCTCCCTGAGCGTTTGAACGGCTTCCATATCAAAACCTGCAAAACTTGTTGTAAGATGGTCAGGCTTTTTTGGTGCATTCATTACGGCCATCAATACGCCGGGACGGGCAGTGCCTGCTGAACAGCCACAAACGGAATTGATCACCACCAGTGTGGTTCCTTGTTTTTTGATCTGCTCTTCTACTTCCTGGCGATTCAGCATTTCCGAGAACCCATTCTCTACCAATTCTTCCTTCATGGGTTGTACTATTTCTTCTGGATACATATGTAAAGTTTTGCCGCAAAGTTACACAACAATAATTGACGAAACTTCAGTCAAACCAACACAAAATGTCACAAGCTGGTCAGCCAGGATGCAGCATTGGCAGCCTTTTCCGGTTGTTGGGCTGTTGGTATGCGCTTTGAACCAGGCATTGAAACAATTCAAAAATTAAAATTTATGACATACGTAAAATTCAACCAGAAGCAGCCAAAAAGCTTTAACAATTTGATGGACGACTTTTTTATAACCATGCCGTCTATATTACGTGAGGAACTGGTAAACCAGAAACATGAAGCTCCCGTAAATATCAGGGAAACAGAAACAGATTACCAGCTTGACCTTGTAGCACCGGGATTGAATAAGGAGGATTTTAAGGTAGACCTGGATAACAATATCTTAACAATCTCCGCTGAAGTGAAGGAAGAAAATAAAGACCTGAAGTACGTGCGCAGGGAACACAGGTTCCGTAACATCAAACGCTCTTTTACACTCGATGAAAAGATCGATTCTGAAAAGATTGTTGCAAAATATGTAAATGGTGTTCTGACCTTAAACCTTCCTAAGCGCCAGGAAGTCAAAACATCAGCAAAACAGATTTCTATTCAGTAATACTCAAGATATTCTATAAGTTTTCTCATAAGCAGTTGGTTTTGGTTTATAAAACCCTTCGTTTCTACGAAGGGTTTTCTTTTTATGATTTAATTTGCGCCCAGCACATGAAGAAATTAGCCTTTATCCTGATCACCGTTCTGTTCTGCAGTACCCTAAGGGCCCAGGACACGCTCCCGCCGGCATATGACAGTGTATTAAAGATCCTGGAACTGAATCCATATTTCACCCTGCATGTTGATTCCACACTTACCTACCAGATGCGGATCAACAAGGAACCTGACCAGTATTTCTGGTACCTGCGCAATGCACCTGTGGGACTTCGCATCCATAAGGACCTGGGGATTGTTACTTTCAAGGCTGATAAATCCTATTTCCTTTCAGGCAAACTCAAGTATGATGTACAGTACAAAGTGAACGTGGGCGTACAGAATAAGAATGAACCGGATGAAAAGGCCGATACAAGCTTTACTATTGTCTTTTATAACACAGAGATCATTCCTTCAAAGGTAAAACCTTCCGTAAGCGGAACCGTTGTGATTGATGAAGGTGAAACGATTAATTTCCGCGTTTTCTGTGAGCACGGAAGTTTTCCAGTTGAGAATATCATTACTACTACCAGCATCCCCATTTCACACTACCAGCTCGTGCAGGAATGCGGAGATGAATTCCAGTGGCAGGCTCCTTACGATTTTGTGAAGGATAATGACCAGTCGAAAGAAAAGACCATCCTGCTCCAGTTCATTGCAGCTACCAAATTCCAGAACCGTGATACCGCTACTGTAAGACTTACAGTTAGGAATGCCCTCAATTTTCCCCTGGCCAATGAAGAATTCAAACAGGTACAAAAGAACATCAACCGCTATGTACTGGAATTGAAGTACACTTTCCTGATGCTTGACAAAAAACTGAAAAGAACTAAAAATTACAGAACCACTTTTGACCTTACCTCGGCAACCACTTCCCTCACCGGAACCATCATGAGCACCTCCGGTGATCCCAGCACCCAGCGAAATGGAAAGATTCTTCCAAGCGTGGGTCTTGCATTAGTTCCCATTAAGGAAGCCTCGGTGCCCAGCAAGGTGGTGGACCAGAACCAGGCAGCCCTGATCCGCACTTCCATCAAAAGGCTGGAATATATGCTGCAGGATAACCAGGTGGTTGGTGAAAAGGACCCGGATGTAGTGCGTAAAACCAACAAGCTGAAAGAAGAATTGAAACAGGTGCAGATCCAGATGATCGAAATACCGCTGGAACTTACAAGTGATTTCACGGAAGAAGAACTGAACCGGTATTTCAACAGTCCCAAGGTCAATAAAAAATACAGGCTCAAAAGCCGCTGATCATTTGCAATCCTGCTTCCTCCTTGTGTCGATCAGGTACTGGATCTTCCACTGGCCTCTGAGTTTCACAAGCTGGAATGAATTCACCCCGCAATGGCTGAAATTTTCGCCGAAGTAGAACTGGTAAGGTGTCCAGGCAATGGCCAGGTCGCCATCCACCAGCACTTTTTCAAATACGATCCTTTCATCCAGGATTTCCTTGCGCGGCCTTGCCACAGATACAATAAATGAGTCCACAACTTCACTCATGATCCTCGTTTCACCTTCCCTGTTTTTGACAATGGTCTGAAGGATGGGTTTATCGGAAAAAGCAGAACGGATCATGCTGGTATCTGATTTTCTCATGCCATCAAAAAGCCGGTTCACCACCTCCTTTACGGCAGCCTCTTCAGATTGTGCCACAGAGCGGGCTGAGGCAAATGTTAAGATTAAGACTAACAAGGGTTTATAGTAATTCTTTATCATATTCTGGCTGAATTATTGGCATTAAAACTATTAAATACAAGCAATGAAACGATTCAATTTTTTATCAATGGCTGTTGCTGCGATCCTGATGGTTGTTGCTGTTGGTTGTACCACGCTTTCGGAAACTCAGGACGACCGTTATGCAAGAACGCAGGGTACTGACCGTATCTATGTGGATGATCCATACCGCGGACTGGTGATCCTTGAAAGGGACCCGTGGAGCGGAAGATATTATGAAGTGAATTCACGCAGTATCTACAATAACGGGTATTACAGGGGCGGAAGGTATGGCGACCCATATTACGGAAGAAGAAACCATACCCGTATTTACAGGGGAGGTACTGTAACCCAGCCAAGACCTACGGAGCAGCAAAGGCAGGAAACAGAAAAAAACAGGAATGAAGCACGCAGGAAAGTTTTAGGTAACTAAGATTCACCTGGTCATTCCATATGTCACCGGCTGCATCAAGCGGCAGGTGACATTTTTTTTAACGGATATATCCCAGGATCTTCAGCATGCTCTGGGCCGTCTGCTCTTTGGCATAAACCCAGTCCACCAGCTTTCCATTCTTATCTTCTTCAATGATCACATGCTTTGGTGAAGGAATCAGGCAGTGCTTGATGCCCCCATACCCGCTGATCTGGTCCTGGTAAGCGCCCGTGTGAAAGAATCCTACATACAATGGTTCTTCACCATTGGGTTTGGGAAGGAACACTTCATTGATATGCTCTTCTGAATCGTAGTAATCATGACTGTCGCAGGTGATGCCGCCCAGCACCACACGCTGGTATTCCTGGTCCCATTTATTGATAGGGAGCATCAGGAATTTTTCACCAATACCCCAGGTATCGGGAAGCGTGGTGATAAATGATGAATCGATCATATACCAGGTTTCGCGGTCGTTCTGCGATTTGGTACCGATAACGCTGTAAATATGGGCCATGCTTTCACCAACGGTATAACTGCCGAATTCTGTGAAGATATTGGGCATGGGCACCTTGTTTCTTTTACAGGCAGCCTTGATATTTGAAACGATCTCATTGATCATGAACTGGTAATCGTACTCAAAACCCAGCGAGTGCTTGATCGGGAAACCTCCGCCAATATTGATGGAATCCAATTCGGGACAGATCTTTTTTAGCTGGCAGTACAGGTTAATGATCTTGTTAAGTTCTGACCAGTAATAGATATCATCCTTGATGCCTTTGTTCAAAAATATGTGCAGCATCTTTAGCTGGAACTTATCCTCGTACCCTTCGATATTATCAACATAAAACTCAAGAATATCCTTAGCCCTGATACCAAGCCTTGAAGTATAAAAAGGGAATGTGGGTTCTTCTTCAGCAGCCACCCTGATGCCTAATTTGAATGGTTGTTTTACTGATCTTTTATAGGCATTCAGTTCATCCTTATTATCAAGAATGGGAATCACGTTCTTGAAACCCGTATTAATAAGTTGCGCAATGCGCCGGGTGTATCCTTTTTGCTTGAACCCGTTACAGATGATATAGATGTCTTTGTTGATCCTTCTTTTCTCGTATAGTTTTTTGATGATCTCTATGTCATAAGCATAGGAAGTTTCCAGGTGGATGTTATGTTGCAGCGCCTCCTGTACCACGAATGAAAAATGGGAGCTTTTGGTACAATAGCAATAAAAATATTCGCCTTCGTATTTGTGTTTTTTAAATGCCTTGGCAAACATATCCTTTGCCTTGTTGATCTGCATGCCGATCTTGGGCAGGTAAGTGAGTTTGAGCGGGGTTCCGTGTTTTTCGATGATTGCTTTAAGGTCCAACCCATTGAACCTGAGATAACCTTCTTTAACTTCTAAGCCTTCCTGCGGAAAATTGAACGTTTGCTGAACAAGATCCATATAGGAATTGTTCATCATGGTATTTAATGAGTTGTTCACTTATGTTTACTGGTTTGGTACAAAAATATAGGAATAGTTCGATGTTGCCCCAACCTCGGAGGTCAACCTCCGAGGTTGACCTCCGAGGTTAAAAAAACCCCCTGGATGATCCAGGGGGTCTATAAGAAATTGCAGGAAAGAAATTATTTAACCTGTGCAACAAGAGCTTTAAAGGACTCGGCATTATTCATGGCGAGATCGGCAAGCACTTTCCTGTCAAGTGTGATTCCTTTATTGTTCAGGGCATTGATGAACTGGGAATAGGTCATACCTTCTGCACGAACAGCAGCGTTGATACGTGCGATCCAAAGGCGGCGGTATTCTCTTTTCTTCAGCTTACGACCTACATAAGAATAGGTCATACCTTTTTCTACAATGTTTTTGGCAACGGTATAAACGTTTTTACGTTTGCCATAAAAGCCTTTGGCTTGTTTCAGAATTCTTTTTCTGCGTGCTCTTGAAGCAACTGCATTTTTTGAACGAGGCATATTACAATGAGTTTAATGTTAAATGATTAAATGAAAGCTTCGACTGCGAGCTCTTAGCTGAGAGCTTACTTCAATGCTAACAGGCGTTTTACAAAGTCCAAATTGGCTTGTGAAACCTCGCCCATTTTTCTCATGTTACGCTTACGCTTCGTTGATTTTTTTGTCAGGATGTGACGTTTGAAGGCTTTCTGGTGTGTGATCTTACCTGTGCCCGTTACTTTGAAACGTTTTTTGGCACTGGAATTCGTTTTTACTTTTGGCATAACCAACTCAATGTTTGAGTGAAACCCTTGAGGCGTTTCCGCACAGGCAGAAAACTTAGGGGGCCTCTTCAGGCAATGTCCCTGCCGGTTGCCCGGTTTGGGGTCGCAAAGATAATAGCTAATGAGTAATTAATAAGGGCAAAGCGCGCCATTTTTTGTTAATCCCTGTCTAATAAGCCTTTTCAAATACCTGTTTTCCGGTAAAATTCATCAAAATGACCTGCAATGGCAGCATAACTGAACCTGGCTGCAGCTTCCTTGCCTATGGTTTGGCTGTCGAACTGCCGGTAATTCCTGAACATTTGGATCATGGCATTTCTGAGCTGACCTATATCGTCCTTTGGCACGATGATACTATTCGACTGATCTACCAGTTCAGGCAAAGCACCCGAATCAGGAACTATCACCGGGAGTCCGGTGGCCAGACTCTCAGCCGTAACACAACTGAAAGTTTCTAACCCGAACAGCACATGGCAATGGCATCGCTGCATTTCTGCCGCCACTTCCCTGTAAATCAGTTCACCCCGGAAAAAAACGGAATCATTAAGCAATCCCAAATCGCTGGCCTGCTTTACATATTGCTGGTCACGGTTGCCGATCATCACCAGTTGCACATTGCCTCCTAACTCCTCCATGCATTCCTTGAAAGCCTGGAGAATGAGGCCTGCATTTTTAGAAGCAGCCATGTTGGAAACATGCACAAAGCTGAAGCGGGAATATTTTTCCATCCTGGGAAAAAACAGGCTGGTATCTACCACATTTGGAATGATGTGATGTACTGTATGTCCTGTTGCCTCCTGGATTTGTGAAGCCAGGTATTTACTCACAGCACTGGTTCTTGTTGAATGGGCAAATATTTTAATCACCGATGACCTTTTATAAAATGGCCAGCTATAAAAATTATGATCGACCTGCCGGTTATAAATTCCCCAGTGTTCGGTGATTACATATGGCAGACCCAGGTTCTTCCTGGACCATAAGGCTATAAGGCCGGCTTTCCAGGGAATATGCACATGAACCAGCGCAGGAAGACCATGAGCCTTAATATATTTTTTGATAGCACCTCTTATCAGTGATTGCCAGGTCAGTTGTTTCCTGGCCTTTGCAAATAAGCCATTGATTGATTTGAAATAGAGTAATTGTTCCGTCAAACCTGTGGCATGGTTCCATTCTTCTTCAAGGGGTGAATCAATAAGAGAATCCTTTACAAAAATCACATGTATGTCATGCACTAGCGCAGCAGCCCTTGCATGCCTTTGAATAAAATCACCATCGAACCGGTCATCCCTGTTGGGATACCAGCTAACCAGCCAGAGGATCTTTTTTCTTGCAGACATTTTTTTTCAGTTCATGATGCCGGTCGCAACTGGATGAATTCCTTTCTTTTGATATAGTATAAAAACAGGAAGTACAAAATGGGACCAATACTCAATACCTGCAACAATAAGGTATTTGAAGTGGCACCCATAAAATATACCAGCAGGGTTATGACAAGACCAACCAGCAACTGGTCGTCTTCAATGATACAAACAGCCTGGTAATAGTTGATCCGCCTGGGTGTAAAAGTTAATTCAAATGGCGGGGTGATATGATAGCCATCAGTGATTACCAGCCTTGAAGGATTGGTAGGCATTTCAATCACTACCGGTTTGTTTTTAACCAGGAAATAAATGATGTGTCCATTCACCACCAGGCGTAATTTCAAAAACCGCAACAGGAACTGGTTCTTCTGTTGGACCACAATCTGGTATTTCTGTAGCGGTTTTATTTTTTTAATGCTTTGATGATCTCAATGAATTCCTTCCCCACCAGGGAGGCTCCACCTACAAGTCCGCCGTCAACATCCGGACTGCTGAACAATTCCACAGCATTGGATGCCTTTACACTTCCACCATACAGGATGGGTACCTGCGCTGCCACCTCCTCACCATACTTCTGGCTGATTATGGAACGAATATGGGCATGCATTTCTTGTGCCTGTTCCGTGCTTGCTGTTTTGCCTGTACCTATTGCCCAAATAGGCTCATAAGCTATGATCAGTCCTGCCATTTGCTCCGGAGACAGGTGGAAAAGCGATTCTTCCAGTTGCTGCTGAACATACTGGTTCTGGCTGTTCTCCTCACGAACACGCAGGGGCTCGCCGCAACAAAAGATCGGTGTAACCTGGTGCTCCAGGCATACATTGACCTTTCTTGCCAGGAGTTGACCTGATT
>CAYWSQ010000064.1:0-16987 GCA_964460925.1 uncultured Flavisolibacter sp.
TACAGGATGAATTGCTTTACTGATCTCATAAAGTTGTTATGAATCTCAAACGCTACTTACCGTCTTCGGCAGCCGTAGCTTTAGCGAAGGTTGCCTTCCCGCCTAAACGGCTAATTTTTTCTGTAGCACAGATCAGACTGATGAAGATGGAAATAGTCGATTAATAATTTTTGAATTTAAAATGATTTTGTGTCTGTAGGTCTTGTAGCTTGAAGCTTGCAACTTGCAGCTTGCAGCATATAACCCGTTATAACATGAAAATTCTCGTCCGCCTTCCCAACTGGCTCGGAGATATGGTGATGTCACTGGGATTTCTGAACCAGTTGCCGGTTTATTTCCCGGGAGCGGAGATCAGTTTCATTGCTAAAAAAGGACTGCATACCATCCTCCCGTTTTTTCCCTCACATCAACATGCATTCATCTTCAATAAAAAAGAACAGGACGGACTGAAAGGACTGAGCCGTTTTGGAAAAGAGATCAGGCAGACAGAAAAATTTGATCTTTTTTTTGTGCTGCCCGATTCCTTCTCTTCCGCATGGATGGCCTTTCATAGCGGTGCCCATAAAACCATCGGGTATAAAAACGACTTCCGGCAATGGCTGCTTACAGATTCCTTTGCCAAACCAACAGATCTTCACCGGGCAGAAGAATACCTTCGCCTGCTGGAATTATTCACCGGCAAAATCGCGCAGCCGCTCAATGTGCGGTTGTCTTATTCAAAACCTAAGGAAGATTACCTCGTCGTGAATATCAATTCGGAAGCAGCTTCCAGGCGCCTGCCCGAAGAAAAAGCGGTCTCGTTACTTAACGAGATCAGGGCCACATGGCCGCACCGCATCCTGATGTCCGGCGGTCCCTGGGAATACGATTTCGTGAATGGCGTGATCAACAAACTTGACAACCGCTCCGGTATCGAAAACGTTTGTAAGACCTCGCTGCCTGAATTAACAGAGATACTGGCAGCAGCAAGATTGGTCATAAGCACTGACTCCGGTCCGGCACACCTGGCCAATGCATTGGGTACACCCACTGTGAGTTTATTTGGAGCCGGAAGAGAATCCAACACCGCTCCCTATCATGGCGATTGGGGTAAAACCATCAGGCTTGGCGAACTTTCCTGTGAACCCTGTGAAAAAAATGTATGCGTCCGCTATGGCATTCCCCAATGCCTGGCAAGACTGGATAATAAAAAAATCATTCAAACCGCTCAAAGTTTTTTCGATAATGGAAAACAGTTTTGAAACTGAAGTAGAATCAGCTTTAAAAGTTTTGCGCGAAGGTGGTATCATCCTTTATCCTACAGATACCATCTGGGGTCTAGGCTGCGATGCTACCAATGAACAGGCCATTGCGCGGATTTACCAGATCAAACAAAGAGCCGACAGCAAAAGTCTCATCATTTTATTGGCAGATGAAAGGGAAGTGCTACAATACGTGGCGGCACCTGACCTTGCCGTCTTTGATTTTTTGGAAGAACAGGAAAGGCCTACCACCGTTATTTTCGAACATGCAGTGGGATTACCCGATAATCTCACGGCAGCGGATGGATCCATTGGCATCCGCCTGGTGAGGGATGCTTTCTGCCGTCATTTGGTAAAACGATTGCAAAAACCCATCGTGTCCACTTCCGCTAATATCAGCGGAGAAGCTTCGCCCGCGAATTTCCAGGAAGTTTCACCTGCTGTAAAATCACAGGTTGACCATATTGTACAATGGAGGCAGGATGATCTTTCTAAAGCACTGCCTTCGCAGATCATCAGGTGGAACAATGGGGAGCCTGATTTCATCAGGCGATAATGAACGTGAGCAGCCGGTCAATTCTCCAGTTGCCTGATTACCTGGTCCAGCTTTTCCGTAGGAAGCTTAAGATCCTCCATCCAGTTACGTGTAGTGGTAAGATAATCCAGCAGGTATTCTTTCGAAAGGACAGGTTGCAATGCATCGGGCTGGCGGTAATTTGAAAAAATCTGATCTGCCCAGGCATTGATGATTTCAGCGGCCTGTTGTTTTTCTCCCATTAAAGCATACAGTTTTCCCAGGCTATTGTTCATTATGGTAAAGGGCACCCCCTTGGCAAAAACTTTTTGCATTTTACCAAACCAGTTTTGTGCATATTCGGCCATACCCCGCTCATAGTAGTACAGGACAAGGTCGTGATAGAGGCTGATGGTCTCATACGCGGTGTTGGACGCTGGCATGATCGAGCCTTTATTGTTGGCCAGCAAAGGACGAAAATGATGGTTGAGAAAAGTTTCCATTTTTACAATGGAATAAGAAACATTCTGTTCTTCTTCTTCAGGATTCAGTGGCAACAGGCGGTTAACCAGCCCCTCCCTTTGCAGGTAATTGGTGAACAACTCAGATTCAAAACTGAAATAAATGGGCCGTGAATGAATATTCTGATCCACAATATCCAGTATCATGAGCTGGTCTATGGTGACATAATTATTCAGTGGAATAACGAGTTGCCTGTTCAGCTTTTTCTGTCCGCTCATTTTTTCCATTGCAGCAACATTCACTTCAAGTTGCAGCCATCCTGCTTCATACAACGGCGTTTCTTTTTCATTTCTCACCTGTGCTGAAATCTGCTGAATGAAATCGCGGATGGACTGACCCTCCCTCGAATTCTTTTCTTCATTTTGAAAGGCATAAATGAAGGATGAATCCAGGTAAACGGATGCCGGTACACTGAATTTTACCGTTTTGTTTTTGTCAAGGTGGTTGATGAATGGAATAAAGCCAAGCAGGCTGGCATTGATGACAGTTACATCTTTCCTGAAATTTTCAGTTTCCTGAAGGAACCATAAAGGATAGGTGTCATTATCTCCAATAGTGATCAATATGCTGTTTGCCGGTAGGCCGGAAAGATAATTTTTCGCGAGTTGTCCATATGCGGGATCCGGATCCAGTCTTTTCAAATACTGCGATGCCAGTTCTTTTTTCCCGCTAAGCAGCATCTGCAGGTAGGCATGCACCACCTCATTGTACATTTTCATACCGGAGTTGCCCACAAGCGTTTCGTAAGCCGGGTATCTTTTCGCAAGCACTGTAAATACCTCGATGGCTTTGTCGAGATAAAATCTCACACTGTCAACTCTTTTGGCCGAAGGCATTTGTCCCGGGCGCAATTGAGTTTTCATTGTATCCTCCTGATACTGGGCTCCCCCATACTGATGCCACAGGAACTGGTCGGCATAAGCAGAATAAGCGCGTGCCAATCCATCGAGCAGGGTATCATTTAAAGTTTGCAGGTCTTTCTTTCCATATGTCCTGATCACATCATGATTCCAGCCCGGGTATCCATAATAGGAGCTTCGGCTGTAACCGTAAAAGGCCGGCCAGCCAGTGAGTCTCCTGGTGATCTCAGTTTCCGGATCATACAAAGCCTTATCAAAACCTTCCAGTTTTCTGTATTGTCCATTGGCAGCGGACCAGAACATTTGCTGTTTGATGATCTTTTCCGTTTGCAGGTCTTCAATGTTCACATACCAGGCGTTCTCTTTTTTCGCGAATCGCACTTCTGTATGATTACTGCTTCCATTGTAACTGTAATTCATAAAAAATGTCCGCAGTATTTCGGGGTATTGCGGCATGCGGTGACCTTGAGCAGGAACCAGGAGGGGAAGGCAAAGTAAAATGAAGAGGATCTTTTTCACTTTAAGCAATTGAAGGATAAAGATAGTCGTGGTTGGAGATTATGAAAGCTGCCGGGATTAACTTTGCGCATTCATGGATATCATTTGTACAGACCAGGAAGCGCTATTGTTCAAGACTATTGCTACCACAGCCAGGCAACTAAATGTGCCCTGTTACCTGGTGGGCGGGTTTGTGCGGGATAAATTATTATCGCGACCTACAAAGGATGTTGATTTTGTATGCGTGGGTGATGCTTTGCAACTGGCGGAAGCGGCATCGAGGCAGTTCAAACCTGCACCCCGTGTAAATTTTTTTAAAAATTTTGGCACTGCACATTTCAGGCTGGCAGATGGTTTTGATCTGGAATTTGTGGGTGCCCGCAAGGAAAGTTACCGCACACATTCACGGAACCCTGATGTAGCTCCGGGCACTATTGAAGATGACCAGAATCGCAGGGATTTTACCATCAATGCGCTTGCCATCAGTCTCAATGAAACAGACTATGGTAAACTGATCGATCCTTTCAACGGGATGGATGACCTGAAGCAGCAACTGATCCGCACGCCATTGCCGCCGGAACAAACTTTCAGCGATGATCCGCTGCGAATGATGAGGGCCATCCGTTTTGCCACCCAACTGCAATTCAGGATCTATCCGGAAACACTGGAGGCTATTAGCACGCATGCTGAAAGAATCAGGATCATCTCCAAAGAAAGGATCACCGATGAACTCAATAAGATCATCCTGAGTGAGAAACCCTCCATTGGTTTCAGGATCCTGTATGAAACCGGTTTGCTTAAATTCATCTTTCCGCAGATGGTGGAACTGGCAGGCGCTGAATACGTGGATGGTCACGGCCACAAGGATAATTTTTTTCATACCCTGCAGGTGCTGGACAATGTTGCCGAAAGATCAGGTGATCTATGGTTGCGGTGGGCTGCCATCCTGCATGATATTGCCAAACCGGCCACCAAAAAATTTGAAGAAGGTCATGGCTGGACCTTCCATGGTCATGAGGTAGTGGGAGGGCGCATGGTGCCGCGCATTTTCGGACAATTGAAACTGCCGCTGGGTGAGGAAATGAAATATGTGCGCAAACTGGTGGAATTGCACCTCCGGCCTATCAGTCTCACTAAAGAAAATATTACCGATTCCGCGGTCCGCCGTTTGCTTTTCGATGCAGGTGAACATATAGATGACCTGATGATCCTTTGCGAGAGCGATATCACCAGCAAAAACAAAATGAAGGTGAAACGTTTCCTGGCCAATTTTGAGATGGTAAGGGAAAGGTGCCGCGAGGTGGAGGAAAAAGACAACCTGCGCAACTGGCAGCCGCCCGTTTCAGGAGAGCTCATCATGCAGACCTTCGGCATCCCGCCCGGGCGTAACGTGGGTATCATCAAGGATGCCATCAGGGAAGCCATATTGGACGGGGCCATTCCCAATAATTATGAAGCTGCTTACGAGTTCATGCTTCAGAAGGGAAAAGAGGCCGGCCTCACGGCTTTGAACTAAGAGGGTTTTAATTATATTTGACGTTTATTCTATTTGAAAACGCTTACATGGCTATATTGAAATTCAGGGTTTATCTGGAGGAGGACGATAGTGTGTACCGGGATGTTGCCATCAGGCATACACAAAGCTTTTTTGAGTTGCACGAGGTGATCCTGAAAGCTTTTGAATTCGACAATAAACACCAGGCTACTTTTTACCGCAGCAATGACCACTGGCAGAGAGGCCGCGAGATCTCGCTTGAACAGTACGATAAGGCCTACAAAGCCGCACCGCTCATGATGAAGGATACCACCATCGGTTCCGAGATCAAAGACCCTAACCAGAAATTTATTTACACCTACGATTTCAATAAGAACTGGGCCTTTATGGTGGAACTCATTAATGTTTCCAAAGAAGAAAATCCCAAGATCACTTATCCCGCTATGACGCGTAAGGAAGGCATTGCACCCAGCCAGTATGGAACTAAAAGTTTACTGGGTGAACGCTTCGCTGATGTGGAAGAGAAGTATGACCTGAGCCAGGGCGCTGAAGGTTTTGGTGAAGAAGGAGAAGGGGAGGAAGCGGGGGGAGACGAAGTAGGGGGGTCCGATGGAGACGGAACGGATGAGTTATAATGGGGCACCGCCAGGAAAGATGGAAATGTTTATCCACTTCATCCCGTCTGAAATTATAAATTTTTGACCGCCTTCGCGTTCCTTTGCGCTCCATCGCGAACTTTGCGGTTCATATCTTCTTAATTTGAATAAAACCGTTATCATCATCGCAGGTCCAACTGCTGTAGGAAAAACTTCAGTGGCAATTGCTCTCGCCAAATATTTTCAAACAGAGATCATATCGGCAGACAGCCGGCAGTGTTATAGAGAAATGAAGATCGGAGTCGCGCGTCCTTCAGATGAGGAACTGGCCATGGTACCGCATCATTTCATTGCTTCTCATTCCATACATGATAAGATCACCGCTGCAGATTTTGAAAAATATGCGCTGGAGAAGGTGCAGGAACTCTTCACAAAACATGATGTGGTGGTGATGAGTGGCGGGACAGGCCTATACATCAAAGCATTTTGTGAAGGGCTTGATGAGATTCCTGAAGTACCGGCACAGGTACATGAAGAAGTGATCGCGAATTATAAAGCACAGGGACTCGAATGGCTGCAGCAGGAAGTGCAGAAGCTTGACCCGCTATTTTATGAGAGTTCAGAAAATAAGAACCCGCAAAGGCTGATGAGAGCCCTCGAAGTTTTCAGGGCAACGGGTAAATCAATCCTTCATTTCAGGAAAGGCAATAAAGCCATTCGTGATTTTAACATCATTAAGATCGGCCTGAATCTTCCAAAGGAAGAACTGCAAAGGAATATCAATGCGAGGGTTGACCAGATGGTTGTTGCAGGGCTGGAAGCAGAAGCAAGGTCACTGTATCCTTACCAGCATCTGAATGCCCTGCAAACGGTGGGCTATCGTGAATGGTTTGATCATTTCAATGGGATCATGTCAAAGGAAGCAGCTATTGAAAGAATCAAGATCAACACGCGGCAATATGCAAAAAGACAGATCACCTGGTTCAAAAAAGATGAAACTTTTGAATGGAAGGAACCGGATGCTGACTTTGTGATTGATTATGTATTGGGGAATTATCGGTGAGGTAATTGCTTATAGGTTTTTTTAACCGCAAAGAACGCAAAGGGCAATCCCCAGATAGACGTTGAGCTGTTACTGCGCAAAGAAGACGCGAAGGGGAGAACTCACCAAAGTATCATCTGTTTATGCGATAAAATTAGAGTCGAACCTTCTTTGCGGTTTCTCTGCGTTCCTTGGCGTTCTTTGCGGTTAAGCTACCAACTCAAAGTTTTATTATCATTGCTTCAAAGGCAAATAAATCACAAACATCGCCCCCTGGTCTTCTTCACCTACTGCCCTGATAAATCCATGATGATTATCCACCACCTTTTTACAAAGCGCAAGGCCAATACCTGAACCCGGGTAAAATTGTTTATCATTCAGCCTTTTGAACAACCCGAAGATCTGGTCCACATAATCCTGGCGGAAACCAATTCCATTATCCTTCACTATAATCTCAACATAGGTGAGGTTGCCATCCAGGTCGGCAGGTAATTCATTCTCATTGGCAGGCCGGCAACTGATCTCGATCAGCGGTATCCTTCCTTCCTTTACAAATTTGAGCGAGTTGTTCACCAGGTTGTAAAACAGTTGGGTCATCTGCAGTGGAATGGCCTCCACCACCGGGAGGTTTTCTTTCCGGATGATCGCCTGCTTCTGCGTGATCACGAGGTCAAGGTCCTGCAATACACCGTCCAGGATTTCGTTGAGATTCGTTTTACAAAAATCAGATTCCTTACGGATGCTTGAAAATCCAAGGATATCTGTAATCAGTACCGACATCCTTTCCGCCGCATCCATGATCTTGTGCAACTGCTGTCTTCCTTTTTCATCCAGTTTCTCCGCCTGTGAATCCTGCAGGTAACTGCCAAAGGCCCGTATCTTTCTAAGGGGCTCCTGCAGGTCATGACTGGCAGCATAGGCATATTGTTCCAGTTCCACATTGGAACGTTCCAGTTCAATAATTTTTTCCTTCAGTTCACCTTCATACTTTTTAATCTCTGATATATCCTGGAAGGAAGCCGTAACACCATCCTCCATCTTTGCAAGTGAAACCAGGAACCATTTTGGAGTGGATTGATCATTGAGGAATTCAAATTCCAGGTTCTTTCCTGTTCCGGCCACTTCCATGAATTGGTCCATAAGCACAGCAGATCCTTTTGATTTTAGATCGGATAAATGGCTGCCGATCATCTGCCCGGGATCCTTTCCATAAAACAGGCCCGTGGCATTATTGGCAAAATCCAGTTTGAAATCAACCAGTATATCATTTTCCCAAACGGGTTTATAATAGGCAATACCGTTTCGGGAAGTATCCAGCACCGTTTCCAGGAAACCCTCCAGCCAGCGGCTTTTTTTGGAAAGAAAGAAAATGGAAATGAACGTATAGATGAGAATGCCAACACCCACCACGCCAAAAGCGGTGGTCAGATTGTTATTGGCGCGTGTGGATGCGGTCAGTTTTTCTTCACGTTCCACCAGGAGAGCTTCCTCAGTTTTGATGGCCTTGTTGATCAATTGGTGGATCGTGAAAAACCGGAAGAGTCTCCAGCCCTGATCCTTTTGCAAAAGTTCTGATATGTTGTTCGTCATCAGCGTATCGATCTCCTGGTTGATCATCAGGTCGATCGAATCCACAATCACCTGTTGGTCCGGGTTGTCATTCACCAGCATTTTTAATGTGACCAACTCGTTCCTTATCTTGTTGGCTTCCTGGAAGTAGAGATCATAATAATCCTTCTGCAGAATATTTTTATAGGTAGGGGTATAAATCTGGGCGCTTTTGAAATGATTGGAAATATTTCCAAGTACGGTAATAACCTGCCGGGTATGATCAACTTCCTCTGAATAATTTCTAACATTCTTGAAGCTAAGCCGGTTAAGAACGATTACCGCCAGCAGTAAAATAAATGAGATCAGGAAAGCGTAAAGATTTTTTTTGCTCATGAATCATCTTGAGTTCTGATAGTACCCAGCTAAAATCAATCCAGTTTGTGTTTTTACGAAATTAGAGGAATTCAGTCAGTAGTCGGAAGTCAGTAGTCAGTAGTCGAAAAGTTCAAAGTTAAAAGTTCAAAGTCGGCCGCCAATCTCGTGACAACTTCACGACTCACGACTCACGACTCACGATTCACGACTGTGTTGTAGCCAAGTCGCATAATGTTGAATGATGAGTTATATCCGGGCGTGAAAACAACTTACCGTCTTCGCGTATATAATATTTATAAAACGTGAAGACGGTAAGTAAAACTCAAAGCATGAGCAGGTTGCGACCGGTCGGAGAAAGCCATCAGCCAATAGCAGTATTTATATCTTCACGCCTAATGTCAACAACACATTCCCATTGGTATTTTTAATGGCTGCGCCGCTGTAAGGACTATTGGCCAGCCTGTAAGCGAAATGAACATCCTTGTTGATAGCGTGCACATAGGTCAGGTCAACAAAAAATCCTTTGTTGCGGTATCCCAGTCCCCCGCTCAGGTTGAGCTTACTGCCTTTTTCACCATTGATATTTTTATAGGGATTGCCATAATAAGCGGCCCCCAGGCGTACCATAACCGTAGTAAATTTTAATTCACCACCTGCGCGGAAATTGAAAGCCCCCCTGTACGCCTTGTCAATGGCCCTGTTCAACTGGTCGAGGTATTCCTGTGTTGATACTGCCACTCCATATTCATCATTGGGTTTGAAGGAAGAGGCTTTGTAATTTACGTATTCAACATCCGCGGTAAGGAAACCACGTTGTTTGGTCACGTCCTGGATTTCCCTGAGCACATAGGAAATGCTACCCATGACCCTGTATGGTGTTACATAATTATACCTGAATTCTGAAGGTTCACCACCGGTGTAATCAATAGAATAATCATCGAGAATACCCCGGGGTGATTCTACATCCGCCGTGACCCGTGCTTCAGTTCTATCGGTCAGCCCGAAGAAAGTAGGAGAGTGTACGGCAAGCCCGAGGCGCCAGAACTCTGTTGGTTTGAAGATCATGCCCGCTTTCACATTAAAACCTACACCTGTAGTTGCAAGTTCTTCATTTGCTTCCGCAAAATTGAACTGGTTATTTTCATTGGCGGTGGCATCAGCTTCGAGAAAATTGGAGGTTCTTTTATAATGCAGGATTGGAACACCAATCGTACCACCAAACATCCATTTATCTTTTACATTCACGGCAAGTCCCAGTGCCAGTTCATCAATACCGCCCCTGCTGGACACCATGCTTTCCTGGATCAGGCCGGTGGATAAAAGATTAGCTGCACGGCTCTGGAACTGGAAATTTCCATTGGTGGATCCGCCTACCGTATCAATCAGGTAAGTATTAAAGGCCAGGCTGGAACCAAAAGGAAACTCAGAAGAAAGCACATTGCCGTCCCTGATATTATTGCGCTGGATCTCTTCCAGGTATTTCTGTGAGTAGGAACTCTGGTTATTGAGCCCGCGGTACATGAAATTGCTGTTGAAATCTGCCGTGCGGTTGTAAGCGATGCTGAGCGCTGAATTGCGCACGTTGCCCGTACCGTCGCCACCGCCGATCACAAAACCTGTAGTGCCCCAGTTGAACTTATTATTCTCCGCTCTTTCCTGGTTGCCAAGGTAATTGGCTCTGGTGCGGCCAAACTGGTAGGCAGGACTGATCACAAAATCACCGGTCCGGTAAAAAGCAAGTCCGGCAGGGTTCATAAAAGTTGCGGTAAGGTCACCACCCAGTGAACCCATTGCACCACCGATGGCTTTCACCCGGGCACTACCTCCGGGTACGTACCAGGAATAACGAAGAGCATCTGCGGGTTCCTGGGCCCTGAGGGCTTGCAGTCCCAGTATGGAAAATGTTATGAATAGAATTGATTTCATATAGTAAGTTTTGTTGGAGAGAAAGCGAAGTCGAAAGTCAAAATTCAAAAGTCAAAAGTCAAAAGGCAAAGGTCGGCAGTCGGTAGTCAGAACTTCCAAATCAGATTATAGAATCAGGAATTTAAAATTTTTGACTTTTGACTTTTGACTTTTCACCTCACACATACCTATTCCAGGGCAACCATTCACCCAAAATATTTTACTGTCATCATGCTCAAATTAGAATTTCCTTGCAGGCGCATTGGTGCTTCCCTTGCTGCTGCCGCTGCTGGAAGAATTACTTCCTGAGCTGCTGCTGCTCGATGAACTCCTGGAACCTGCGTTGGAACCTGAGTTGGAATTGGAACCTGAATTTCCCGAATTATTGAAAGCATCTCTCAGGAAATTACCGGCATTGGTTCCACTGCCCCTGTAATTATTGTTGTTCCTGTTATTATTACGGTTGTTGGTTCCGTAAGAATTACTGGTTCCGTACCTGCCTTTGGTGCCGGTTACAGGAGGATTGTTACCCTGTCCGGGTGTGTATACACTCAGGTCAAACGTGCGGGGCCTGTTGTAAGTATGGTTCTGTGTTGGATTCCTGATGATCACGGGGCGGTTACAATAGGGATTGTAATGGTAGTTCCAGTAATTGTAGTTTGACCAGGGGCTGTTCACATAAGGAAGCGAGCCATGGTAATAATGATAGTAATAAGGGTTGTAAGAATAATAGTCATCATACAAACCTATGTAACGGCTGTTCCGGATCTTCATCCGCAGGTAACGGTCGTCGCGGTAAGCTTCCGCGTCATAACGGTACTGGCGGTCATCCCTTCTTTCCGTGCGCACATATTCATCTGTGGGCCTTGCGGGAGAATAATACACATCGTCGGGTGTTTGTCCGGATTTGTATGCTGTGGTGCAACTGGAGAAAACTATAACGAGAGCGAGAAGAGGTAAAATAGATTTCATGGCATTTGTTTTAGAGGTTAATGTTACTTTTGCCATCCGGTAGTAAATTTCTGCAATTTGCTGTTAAGTAAAAGATAATACTGAACCGGTGTTTCCGGTCGTTTTTATGTTGTGGTAAAGGTCAGCAAAAACCCCCACAAAACCTCTGATGGCGGGAAGTTGCAATCAAAATAGAATAAGAAGATACAATGGGAAAAGAACTCACTTCCAGATCGGAAGATTATAGCCAGTGGTACAACGACCTTGTGATCAAAGGCAGCCTGGCTGACTATTCAGCCGTGAGGGGTTGCATGGTCATCAAACCTTATGGCTATGCCCTCTGGGAAAACATGCGTGATGTGCTGGACAAAATGTTCAAGGATACTGGTCACCAGAATGCTTATTTCCCCCTCTTTGTTCCGAAAAGCCTTTTTGAGGCAGAAGAAAAAAATGCCGAAGGTTTCGCCAAGGAATGCGCGGTTGTTACACACTACCGCCTGAAGACCGATCCTAATAACCAGGGGAAACTGATCGTGGATCCTGAAGCAAAACTCGAAGAAGAACTGGTGGTGCGTCCCACCAGTGAAGCCATTATCTGGAATACCTATAAGGATTGGATCCAGAGTTACCGCGACCTGCCCATTCTCGTAAACCAGTGGGCCAACGTGGTGCGTTGGGAAATGCGTACGCGGTTGTTTTTACGTACGGCAGAATTTCTCTGGCAGGAAGGCCATACCGCGCATTCCACTGCAGAGGAAGCGGTTGAGGAAACAGAAAAAATGCTGGAAGTGTATGCCGAGTTCGCGGAAAAGTATATGGCCCTCCCCGTGGTGAGAGGAGTGAAAACACCGGGTGAAAGATTCGCGGGCGCTGAGAACACCTATTGCATTGAAGCGCTGATGCAGGATGGCAAGGCCCTCCAGGCGGGCACCTCGCATTTTTTGGGACAGAATTTCGCAAAAGCATTTGAAGTAAAATTCCTGAGTAAGGAAAACAAGCAGGAATATGTATGGGCCACCAGTTGGGGTGTGAGCACCCGTTTGATCGGTGCTCTCGTAATGGCGCACAGCGATGATGACGGGCTGGTGCTGCCACCCCGTATCGCACCGCTGCAGGTGGTGATCGTTCCTATCTACAAAGGCGACGAACAGAAAGAGCTGGTGGGCAGCAAGGCCAAAGAGATCATGCAGCAACTGAAGGCCCTCGGCATCAGTGTGAAGTATGATGATAACGATAACAACCGCCCCGGATGGAAGTTTGCCGAATACGAACTGAAAGGTGTTCCGGTGCGACTTGCTCTCGGTGCACGCGACCTCGCCAACAACCTGGTGGAAGTTGCCCGCCGCGATACGAAGGAAAAACAGAATGTTTCTCTTGATGGAATTGCGGATCATATCAAAAATTTACTGGAAGAGATCCAGCAGAATCTATATGACCGCGCCAATGCTTTCCGGCAGTCGCACACTACAAAAGCTGATAACTGGGATGATTTTGTAAAACTGCTTGATGAAAAAGGCGGCTTTGTGTCAGCACATTGGGATGGCACCGCCGAAACAGAAGAAGCCATCAAGGTAAAAACCAAAGCCACCATCCGCTGCATTCCACTCAATAATGAGCAGGAAGAAGGCAAATGCATTCTTACAGGCAAACCTTCAAAAGAGAGGGTGTTATTCGCAAGAGCATATTAATCTGAACCTTGATTTTGGTGATTTTTAGATTAGGTCGAAAAAGGATAATTCTTCCATTAAAAATCTTTCTTCCCAATCCAAAAATTCCTAAAATCAAGGTTCTGACTTAAAGTGGTTTCGTCTCTTTCTCTTTCTGTTCCTGTTTCTGTTTCTCTTTCTCCCCCTTCACGTACTTCTCCAGCCAGTTGAACTGTTCAGCAAGCGTATGCAGGATATTTTCCCTGCCTGCATAACCATGACTTTCATAAGGAAGACTGATATATTTCACCGTACCACCATGACCTTTGATGGCATTGAACATTCTTTCTCTCTGGATGGGATAAGTGCCGGTATTATTATCCATTTCACCATGGATCAGCAGGATCGGTGTTTTGATCTTGTCGGCATGGCTGAAAGGACTCATGGCATTATACAGTTCAGGAGCCTGCCAGTAAGTGCGGTCCTCGTTCTGAAATCCAAATGGTGTGAGTGTCCGGTTATAGGCACCGCTGCGCGCAAGGCCGGCTTTGAAAAGATTGGTATGTGCCAGCAGGTTGGCGGTCATGAAGGCACCATAACTATGTCCGCCTACAGCAACCCTGTTGCGGTCACCCACACCCATGTCAGCCAGTTTATTGATAGCGGCTTCCGCGTTCATCTTTAACTGGTCAATAAAATTATCATTGGGTTTCACTTCTTTTTTGGAGCTGCTGTCCTTTGCTGCAGCAACAATAGGCATCTCCGCATTGTTCAGCACCGCGTATCCTTGTGTTACATAATACACCGGTGATCCCCAGCTTAGCAGGGTGAATTTATGTTCACTGCCTCTCACTTGCGCGGCATCGGCTGCTGAATTATATTCTGCCGGGTAAGCCCAGATCAATACCGGCAACGGGCCATCACGTTTGGCATCATAACCCTTCGGCAGGTAAAGATCTCCGGTCAGGTCCACACCATCCGCTCTTTTGTACCGGATCTTTTCCTTGCTCACGCCTTCCAGTTGCGGGTAAGGATTTTTGAAAAAAGTAAGCTGCTGGTCCGCGATCCTGCGCTTCAGGTTTTTCAGCCAGTAATTAGGCATTTCATTTTCAGTTTCCCTGCGTGTGATCAGCACCAGGTTTTGTGGATCTACCACTTTATTTACCAGTTCAAAACTTCCAGGCTGGCTGCGCCAGATGGTATCAGCCTTCCCGGTGGCCAGTTCATACGACATCAGGAAAGGAAGGTCACCGCGTGGTGAACTGCCCGTGGTGTTATTGAACAGGATCCTGTTGCCATTGTCGATTGTCATGATCACATCGCGGCCATACTGGTTGTTCGTGGTAAGTGGAAAGCCTGGGTTGGCGTAAGCATTGGTAGTATTGCGGGTGATGAGCGGTTTCAGTTCACCGGTGGCTGGATTAAAATGACTGAGCTGGGTGGTCTGCCTGCCTCTCAGGCCTTCTGTAACCAAAGCTAGTGTTCCATTACCCCAACTGATATTATTGAAACGCATGGTGGTTTTGAAGAGGAGCTGCGGCTGGCTATTGAAAGGCGCTGACAAGGCAAAAACAGCATCCCGGTATTCGGCCTTGTTGCGGATCAATCCACTGTCGAGCGGCTGGCACCATATAAGGGTGGAAGGTTGGTCATCCCTCCATTCAAAACCGCGTTGCACATTCATCACGTTATCATTTCCAGAAGGTGCGGTTTCAGAAGAAGGAAGGTCCACGATGCTCCGGATGGTTTTACCATTCATATCAGCAATGCTGATGGTGGAAGGAAATCCTGAAGCAGGTACGAGGTAGGAAAATGGTTTATTGAGGGTGCGCAGCAGCAGGTATTTTTTATCCGGGGAAACACTCACCATGTTGTAGATGGCAGGTTTGCCGATCTTGCTTTCAACGCCTCCCGTATTCTTTACAAGCTGGGTGGTGGCATAGAATTCAAAAAGTTTTTCATCAAAAGGATTTTTGATCATGTCCTGGTAAGTAGGCCGCGGTGAGGCCTTGCCATAGTTTTCCTGTTCGGTGGGACCCGAAGGAGTGGCAGGTTTCACAGGCGCTGCAGACGCAGGTTTCAATATGGTGCGGTAGAGCAGGCTGTTGTTGTCGAACCAGGAATAGCTGCCATACACTGTATTGAGGGCGGTCTTATTCACCTTCACTGCTTTTTTGGTAGCCAGGTCCACCATGTAAAGATCCACGCGGTCGGCGGTGGTATGGGTGAAGGCGATCTTTTTTTGATCAGGGCTCCAGCTCACATTAGCGGCGGCAAGAGAAGCAGGCAGTCCGCTGATCTTTGATTCAGTGCCTGACCTGATATTTTTCAGGTAAATGTTATTGATAAAATTCTGCCTGCTCGGCGCAAAGTTTTTTGGGTTGATGCGTAATCCCGCGATCCGCAATTCAGGCCTGGCCAGTTCTTCAACAGAAGGGTAACTGTTGCTTTCTGTCAGCAGCATCCATTCCCCGCGGTCATCAATGCTAACATTGGGCGTGGGTTTGGCCAGCAGCATATCGGCAATAGCTTTTGGAGGCAGTTTATAGCTGGCATCATCCTGTGCCTGCGAAATGGTTTGTAAAAAAAGAAAAGAAACCAACAATAAAGAGCGCATGTTCATAAGCTGGAATTTAGATCAAGATAAGAAGTCTGGATCAGGATTTTGCAGGATGAATTGTCTGGATCAGGATTTTCAGGATGAGAAGATGAGCAGGATGCTTGTTTTAGAGAGGATTCTCTGTTCTTTAAAACTGCCAGGCCCAGCGGGCCGGCATGTCAGTCTCCTTCATTGTCTGAATCAGGATTTACAGGATGAGAGGATGAGCAGGATGATGATTGTTTCAGAAATGATTCTCTGTTCTTTAAAACTGCCAGGCCCAGCGGGCCGTCTTATCAGTAGAAAAACGAAGGAATGTAAGCATCTAGGACAAGCCCCGTAGGGGCGGCATATCAGTCTCCTCTATTGTCTGAATCAGAATTTTCAGGATGATAGGATGAGCAGGATGATGATTGTTTCAGAGAAGATTCACCGTTCTTTAAAACTGCAAGGCCCAGCGGGCCGGCATGTCAGTAGCAGTATAAGGAAATGATGGAGCTGAGCCCCATCGGGGCGACATGTCAATGTCTCTACTTTGTAATTGAATTGACCTTTTGCGTTTTGGCGTTCTTCGCGTTTTTGCGTGAAACCTTTGGCCGGCATGTCAATTCCCTTTGTCTGAATCAGGATTTTCAGGATGATACGATTTTCAGGATGATGATTGTTTCAGAGAAGATTCACTGTTCTTTAAAACTGCAAGGCCCAGAGGGCCAACATATCAGTAGAACAAACCATGCAATTGAGACGCTGAGCCCCAGCGGGGCGACATGTCAATTTCTCTACATTGGAATTAGAAACTTCCTTCGCTGGCGTTTTTCGCGTCTTTACGTGAAACCTGAAACAACTTATAATTCAACTGGCTATACCCGTATAAATACGGGTGCTCTTACCGGATTAATACCGGTCCTTCCCGATCTGCCGAAACACTAAATTGTTGTATTGATTTAAAACATCATTTAACCAAAACTGCCACTTCCATGCAATTCAATTCCACAAAGGCATTGCTCCTTCACAACACTATTGATCATCAAACATGGCGAATATGAAACTGCTAATGCTAATTATGGCGATGAACCTGTTTGTTATGCTCCACGGACAGGAATATTCCCAGCCCTCCTCCTCACAGCCGGCAAACAATAGCGGCTTAATGAATATGCCAGCACTCCGGCAAAATCTGAAACCGATACAGAAA
>CAYWSQ010000065.1:0-16931 GCA_964460925.1 uncultured Flavisolibacter sp.
AGAAAAGCACTCAATTGTTTGCCATTTTCGCAGCATTGTTGTTTGCAGTAATCATGTACGGCCCTTACAGCAACTCCACTATCAACAGGTTTCGTACTACTTTCAGTCCTTCTGAAGATGCTTCCTTCAATGTACGGGAGGAAAGCCGCAAGCGGATGCAACCTTACATACATTCACAGCCAATTGGCGGAGGGCTTGGTACGACTGGTTCTTTTGGTGCCACATTTCACCCTGGTCACTACCTGGCTGGGTTTCATCCTGATAGTGGTTATCTTAAAAAAGCCCTTGAAACAGGCTGGGTAGGCCTTGGTATTTTCTGTGTCCTTTATTTCCTGATTCTTCGCAGCGGTATACGGGGTTATTTTTCCTGCAAGGATCCAACACACCAGGCAATTTATGCTGGATGCACCTGCGCCATCTTTTGTTTTTACGTGGCTGATTTTTCACAGGTTGCTATGGGCCAACTCTCAGACATATTTGTATATTATCCATTCATTGCCATTATACTTAAGCTTAAAACACTTAATAATCCACAAAACGAACCTGTATGACAAGCTCTATGCTCTCTGCCAAAATGCCGCAGTCTTTTTTAAAAATGCTTTCCTTGTTTTTTCTGCTATTCTTATTGATCTTTTCAACATTATCCGTTAAAGCGCAGGCTGTGCAGGATTCACTTATCCCAAAAGATTCGGTTGCACTGATTGAAAAAAGGCTGGTGGAACTCGCCCTTGAGGGTCCACAGTATAATTCGGCAGAATACCAGAACAAGATCAACGAATTCCAGTTGAGAAAGGCAAAAAGTTCTTGGTTGAACCTCTTGAGCATATCAGGAACCTTCAATGAACAGACATTCGCCAAAGATGATCCAGGTGGATCAACTACTTATGTATTCCCCAGGTATAATTTCGGGGTCAGTGTGCCCTTGGGGATCATATTTTCCAAAGGTCTTGATATCAAAAGCGCAAGGGCAGGTGTGGAGTTGTCAAAAAATAACCAGGCCCAGTTGACCAGGAATATCAAAGCTGATATTCTTTCAAAATACAGGCAATACAGGAACCTGGAAGCCCGCATCCTGGCTCAAACCCTGGTGGTTGATGATGAAGAAGCCATCTATCTCCAGATGAAGAAAAAATTTGAAAACGGGCAAACCAGTTTCGAGCTGCATAATGCCGCTTCAAAAAGTTATAACAACGAGATCGAGAAGAAAATGAATCTTGAAATGCAGAAAGACCTGCTTGAATTCGAGATTGAAAGGATCATTGGTGTTGAACTGGAGACGATTATCAAATAAGTTTAATTAATGTGCAGTTGTTAGGACTTCAAATGAATAAATATTAGTTTAGCGCCTTATTGCCACCCGATGAATACTGCTTTATCTAATAGGGACCTGTTGGCTTACCTTAAAAAAATAAATTTTGAGGGGGGCCTGCTCGATCGCCTCAAAGTTTACTACAGGCCTGTTGTTTGTCCTTTTGTTGAACTGATACAACAGGTTAAGCCCGGGGAAAAAATCGGTGACATAGGATGTGGTTCTGGCCAGTTCTGCCTGCTTTTAGGAGAATTTGCCCAACCTTCTTACATCTATGGCATTGAGATCAGCGAAAGACTGGTTCAGAATGCCCACCAGCTTTTCCAGCAGAATTCCAAAGTGCCATTTGACTTTGAAACGTTTGACGGTATTGTTTTTCCAGAAAAAATACGCGAGCTCGATCTTATTTTCCTGAACGATGTACTGCATCATGTGCCTAAAAATAACCAGCACGATTTTCTCAAAAACCTGGTGACCATCATGAAGCCAGGTGCAAGACTGATCATTAAGGACATCAACAGGGAGAGCCTTCTTGTTTACTGCAATAAGATGCACGACCTGGTTTTTGCAGGAGAGATCGGTAATGAATTAAAATTTGAACAAACAAGAACCTGGCTGGAAGCCCTTGGCCTGAAAGTTCTGGAGCACACTAAAAAAAGAATGTATGTCTACCCGCATTACACCATCATTGCAAAAAAGCCATAAGATTAATTCCTGGTTTTTTGCCTTTTGCATTGTGTTGTTATCGGTTTATCCTGTCTATAAGAATTTTTATAATGGTAAAGCGGTGCTCAGCTATGAGCGTCATGTAGCATTAATGGAAGGCCGGTCAGATTTTTATAATCCCTGGCAGTACCGTATGCTGGCCCCTTTGATGATTGAAGGTATCATGTGGGTTTACGACAGAACCGTTAATCAGGTTTATCCCATAGAAAAGCTGAATTTCAATTACCAGCAAACATCAACACCAACAGAAGAAACGCAGGAGTTTTTGAAATTGCTGAATGATAAAAGAGCACTTAAGTATTCTATTGTACTTGTGATGTTTCGTTTACTCCTCAATGTTTTTGTATTTCTGCTTGCCTACCGGCTCTGGAAATATTTTGTAAGTAATGTGTGGCTCATTCTTTTCGGGCTTGGATTTGTATCCCTTGCCATGGGCAATGCTGTGATTGCCAGTGATCTTACATTCAATACCTATCTTGATGTGATCTTTTACCTTTCTGCAGCTTTGATTATTGTTTACAAGAAAGATCCCAGGTGGTTATTATTAATGGTGCCTGTTGCCGCGCTGAACAGGGAAACCTCCATGCTTATCCCCTTTCTCTTTTTTATATCCCAAATGGATTTCACTGGTTTCACCATCAGGAAATTCAACCTCCGTTCTGTGTCATTCCCTTCGAAAAATACCTGGTTCCTTACCGCAGGCATGTACCTTTTGTTTTTTGCCGTGTTCATTGCTTTGAGAATGTATTATGGATATAAGCCACAGCAGGTATGGAAAGTTCCTGCCGGTTTGCCTATGCTCAAACTGAATTTATTCAGTGGGATGGCTGTCAAAACATATTTTGAAATACTTGGAGTATTCAGCATACTTCCTTTCGTGATCCTCTACAAATTCAAATCCATTCCCCAGCTTTTAAGGATCTGGTTTCTTGGCATTGTTCCGGTATGGCTTGCCGTTCATTTTTATTCCGTGGTCGCCTACCAGACCCGCCTTTTTATGGTTCCCCTGGTCATGATCATCATGCCAATGATTTTATGGCTGGTGGAAAGGCACATCAGTGCTGCAGACCAGCGTTCAGCGCCTGTAAAACAAACCAATCTTGCTTATTCAGAAATGAACTAAGGATCAGATTTTCACTGAGGGGTTTTGATTAACCATGATCTTATCTTTTTCACGCTTTCCATGAAGGAAAGTGCCAATCACGGTAAACCTTACCAGGTAGTGGTAGGAAACAATGCTCAATACAACTGTTACCACGAGAATAACCGGGAAACGCAGCCAGCCCGGTATGTCAGTAGATAACAGGTAGACCTGTAGGGAGCTTACAATCACCAGGTGGACAAGATACACCCAATAAGCAGCATCGGATAAATATCTCCAGGTTTTGCTTGGCTTACTGAAATGCCTGATAAATAAACCAGTGATGCCCGCAGTGAGGGTAAAGGTCTGGATAGCTGCCAGGATGAATTTTACTTCTTCCCCTACCATTGCATCAAGCAGGAATATGAAGGAAAGTAAAAAACCGGTGAGGAAGAGTGGCCATGATTTGGCTGCCAGCGAGGGAATTGTTTTCGGATGTGGTTGCATCATCCATCCTCCGCAGTAAAAGAATCCATAATAGCAGATATAAATAAGATCAGGTTTGATACCTGTATAAACAGCGGGAGATTCTATGCGGAACAACAAAAGTATCCCGGTAAAAACAAATAATGCGGCCAATAGCATCAGCCAGCTAAGATGCTTTTCCTTTTTTGGAACTGCCGGGGAGAATTTTTCTGTTAGTCTGCTAAACAGTACTGAAGCCGCATAAAAAAACAAAAGATAATAAAGGAACCAGAGATGGGCCAGCCCATTCCATTTGAGCATCTGACCCGTACTTCTTTTAATGGCTGCTTCCAGGGGTAATTGCTGGACATAATGAAAATTATAGAAATGGAATGGCCAGAGTGTCAGGGGCACTAAAAGCAACACTCCTATTACAAATGGCACTCCTATTCTTTTTACCCTTTGGGAGATAAAATACTTTTTACCTGAACGGCTGATCACCATATGGGCAAAAAAGCCGGCGACCATAAAAAACAAAGGCATACGGAAACTGTGAATGAAATGGTACATCCAGTCATAGACCCTGGTACTGAAACTCGGATCCTTTGGCCAGTTCACTTCCGGAACCACTTTGTAAAGAATGATCCCGTGAAGTACGATGCCCAGCCACATGGCAATGGTTCTCAGCGCGTCGAAGCCATTTATTCTTGAAGTATTGTTCATTTTGGAAGTACAAATACACTAGTGGAGCGAATGGGGGCTAATATAGTTGCTACAGAGAAAAAATGCAATAATGCTATTGCATTCCTCGGTAATAGCTATTAGTTTTAAATCATGTAAAAGAAAATTAATATAATGGAAGCCTGTAAAATCTGCGGTAATGTAAACAATAATAAAATATTTACAGCAAGGGAGATGATGTTTGGCTTTCGGGATGAATTTGACTACCTTGAATGTGATGAATGTGGTTGCCTGCAACTGATTACCATTCCCCTGGATCTCATAAAATATTACCCGCCAAATTATTATTCCTACCAGTCGCTTTCAGAATCAGATTATATACAGGTTGGCTTCGCCAAAACAGTCAAAAGGACGTTCAAGAAAAAATTTTTGAACGGTTACCTTCACAACAAGCGCATACCCGCCCGCTTATTATCCAGGCTTGAACAGTATTATCCCTGGATTAAAAAGAATTCCATTAGCAATGATTCCAGGATTCTTGATATTGGCTGCGGCACAGGAGAATTGCTTTTGAGAATGTGTAATGACGGTTTTCTTAACCTGACCGGTGTAGATCCGTACATCCAGGAGGAAATTCACTATAAATGCGGAATCACCATTTATAAAAAGCAATTGGAGGAGATAGAGGACAGGTTCGACTTCATCATGCTGCATCATTCATTCGAACATATGGATGAACCACTGCAGGTATTGAAAAGAATTTATTCCCTTTTGGGTGATCATGGACTGGTAGTGATAAGAATACCCGTATCGAAAGGCCATGCATGGAGAAAATATGGGGTGAACTGGGTTCAGCTTGATGCACCACGTCACTTTTTTTTGCATACTACCCAAAGCATGCAAAGGTTGAGTAAAATGGCTGGATTCGTACTTGATGATATTGTTTATGATTCTTATGATCTTCAATTTATCGGCAGTGAATTATACCTGCGTGGCATTCCCCTGACGCATGATGATCACCACTTTTTCTCGGATGAGCAGGTTGCCTGTTATAAGCAGGAAGCGGCAAGGCTTAACAGGATTAATGATGGGGACGCAGCCTGTTTTTATTTAATGAAATAGTCCTGCCATTTGAGTAATCACAGGTTATAGTTTTATAAATAGAACCTTGCAGGTAGAAGCAATTTTTTTTATTCTTCCCAGGTGCGTATATTATTATCCGGATGCTTCTATTTCGTGATGAAAGCAAACCTGTCTTTTAATTTAAGAAATGGTTTTTCGAAATACCTGTAAAGCAACCAACTGATCACAACGCAAGCCCCCAGGGAGGTAATAACAATTGCGATAGAAACAGTGGTTGAAAAAATATTCAATTTGAGTTTGCCTGCCAGAGCCAGTACTACCGAAAGGATCATAAAATGAATGCAATAGAGGCCATAAGTATAAATTCCCAGTTTGCTGATCCGTTTTAGCTTTGCCATAGCAAATAACGGCTGGGCTGTAAATGCCTGTTCAAGTATGATTAACCCATAGACCAAAGCAATAACGAGTCTTTCAAATATCACGAGAATTTCATTGCTGAATAGGTAAGATTTTGCGAGGCTCAATACGATGGCAACACTATATATCAAAACAATCATTGGTTTGCCCAGGTTCTTGATCCAGGCCAGGAATTTATTGTCAAATGATGTATAATAGGCAAGCAAACCCCCAATTGCCATGTCTCCAATCACGGAAAGTGTATGAAAATACCGGATGCCATAATCCTCGTCTGTATCACTACTGTGGAAATAGCGAAAGATTAGTGAAGACAATACAACCAGAATAAATGCAGCAGGCAATACAGCCTGCCTTATCTTTTTTACGATCACCGGCCATACCAGGTAAAATTGTTCTTCAACCGCAACGGACCATAGCACTACCAGGATCAAGGCATCCGGAACCTGCGGCCAGTTGTTTATGAAATCAAAATTATTGATAAACAAAAGGTAGTAAACCAAATTGGCCGATTCTGAAGGCGTAGCCCCGGCCAGGGATTTGAAAATTGGAAAGATGACAAATCCTGTAAACACGCATAAATAAAACAGGGGCCAGATCCTGAGAATTCTTCTCATGTAAAAATTCCGGAGATGGATGTCACCGTTCTTCTTTTTTTCTTTCAGTAAAAGATAAGTGATCAAAAATCCGCTTAGTACGAAAAAAAAGTTAACTCCCAGGTTTCCGTTCTGAAACAAAAACTGCATGGTTTCATAAAATCGGGGATGGGTATTTTCAAGGTAATTGAAAACGATCTTATAGCTATGGTATAAAAACACCCCGAGGAATGAAAAAAACCTAAGGGCATCCAGGTTCGGAAAGAATAGTTTCTCTTTTGGGTGCAAAGGGTAAGCGGAAGTCGTTTTGGTTGATGACATAGAAAGTACAAAGCTAAAAAAAGCTTTCAATTATAATAGCCGGTGCTAGTAATACAAAAAGAGGCTGTCATTGCTGACAGCCTCTTGGAATGGTTGATGGTTGTTCTTATTTCTTAATCAATTGAATTGTACCTGAGGCCTGACCTGGTAAACCTGATACCTGGATCATATAGATACCCGGTGCCCAGTTGCTGCCATTCATGCCCAGTTTATGCCTGCTGATTCCCTGGTTCAGCTCTCTCAGTTCTTTTGTGAAGAGAACCCTGCCTGAAACATCCAGTACCTGGACCTTCAGTTGTTTTACCGGCTGTGAAAGGGAAAGGTTCAATGTCACATCATCTGTGAACGGATTCGGGAATGCAGATGGAACATCTTTTTCAGCTACTGCATAAGGTGACACAAACTCCTCAGTGGTTTCTCCGTAACCTCTTCTCAGGAATTGTCCTTCTTCAACCAGTTCAGTTACTGAAGCTGCGGATATTACCAATGCTCCGATATAAGCATAAGGTGAAGCACCACCAGCCTGGATGTCGATATAGACCGCACCGTTGTTGTCAGCCCTTACATTGTAAATAGTTGCTGTCTGGGAAACGTTATTGATGGCATTGAGTGAAGTGCTCTTGCTGCCGATTGTATATAACGTAGTCCTGTCAGCGTAATTACCACCACCATCACGTGAAGCAAAGAAGGTAAAGTTGTATGCCATTGCCTGGCTCAGACCATCAATTTTCAGTCTCACCACATTACCCCTGTCAAGCCACCATGTGCTTCTTGTTACATTGTCAGGATAAACACCACTATTGTTACCAGTTACGGAACCAAGTGTATTTACACCATTGAATGCAGAACTCTGGACTGTCATATTGATACCAGTTGGATTGCCGGCATCATTGATCATGTTGGAATACACATTTCCTTCCTGTGGCAGGCTGTTGGTGTTATTCCATGGTGCCGGGGCAGGCATATCAGAATTGAAGTTGATATACACTACGTAAGCCAATGTAGCTGCAGTTGCTGTGTTGCTGTACTCTGAGTAAACAGGTCCGGCTGCTACTGTTCTTACTTTATAGTAGAACTGTGTATTTGGTGAAAGTCCGGCATCGGTGTAGCTCGTAGCAGTACCTGCCAGTGTGGTGAGCAGTGAGTAAGTGCCATCCTGTGTAGTGGAGCGGTAAACTTCCACTGCCGTTTGGTTGAGGGCATCCGTACTCCAGTTCAACTGGATCTGTGTTTTGGAGATTCCGGAAGCCTGGAGGTTGATTCCGGTTCCTGATCCGCTGCCTTCCACATAGGATTCAATAACCAGGGCATTCAGGTAAGCGAAAGCACTACCGGAACCTTTGGATACTGTGAATTCAAGGTTGCCCTGGCTGTTTGGCACAAGACCGTTGATCTGTACTGTATTGCTTGTGTTGCTGGCTGCATTAAGCGTTACACTCTGTCCAGATGCACTATACATGGTGGTCCTGTTGTCAGTAACACCAGACCTGCTTCCGAAGAATATAAGATTATACCTTCTTGCTGGTGAAAGACCGGAGAGACGTACCGTTTTTGTGATGCTGGAGCTATGGTAATATGAGGTACTCATAACTGCATCAGGATAAACACCAGAATTATTACCAGTAACAGCACCTACGTTATTTGCAGCATCCCATCCTTCTACCAGTGCAATTCCTGTTGTGGTGACTGTTCCATCGGTTGTTACCATATTAGAAAGTGAACGGCCTGCAGTTGGTGAAGCATTGAAACTGTTCCAGGGAGCTCCTACCGGGGTGACCTGGTTGAAATTTACCTGGACCCTGGTAAGACCATTCAACTGTACTAAAAGGTTGAATGTTTTGGAAGAACTGGCACCCTTATTATCTGTTGCAGTAACAACTATGTTATTGAATGTACCCGTTGTTGCCTGTGGTTTCAATTTCAAAACACCTGTTCCATTTCCATTGTCGGTGAATGTAGCAAATGAAGGCAGGTTGCTTGCCGAAAGTGTGATTACGTCACCAGGTTCGTCAGAAGCTGTTACGTTGATATTCAGCGTCTGGTAAGTTTCCATGGTAACGTCGGCCAATGAGGCAAGTACAGGACTGGTATTACCTGTTTCTGCTACTACCGTATCGCTGGATGGTGATACACCATAAGCATTGGTTGCCGTTACATAGTAATAGTAGATTGAATTTGGTGAGATGGACTCGTCACTGTAATTCTCAAGACCTGCATTATTTCCACCTGGATTCAGAAGAGTGTAAGGTCCGGCTGCACTTGTAGCCCTGTAAACCTGGTAAGAGGTTTCGTTATAGGCTGCATCTACCCAGTTCAATCCAATTGAATTAGCCAAATTGGAAGCTGTGAGTGCTCTTGGTTTTGCCGGAACTGTTGCATCATCAAAAATGGACTCGATTACCATCGCATTCAGGTAAGCATATTGTGAAGCTCCACCTCTCTGCACGGTAAGGTCAAGCGTACCGTCAGCATTTGGCTGAAGGTTGGCAAGGTTAACCGTATTGGTTGAATTACCTGCTGCATTCAGCATCACACTGTTTCCATTGATTGTATAAACCGTATTCCTGTCGTCGCTCACACTGGTGCGGCTGCCGAAGAAAGTGATCTTGTATTTGCTGTTTAGGTCAAGACCCTGGATGCGGATGGACTGAACCATGGAATTGCTGAAATAAGCTGACCTCATAACTGCATCAGGATAAACACCTGAATTGTTACCGGTATTTACACCCAGCACATTCGTACCGTTTCCAATATTCTGCCATGAGCTGGTAACCAGCAGGCTGATGCCGGAATTGGTTCCAGATTCATCGTTCAGATTAGCGAACAGATCATTCAGCGCAGGCACTTTGTTGGTATTGTTCCATGGAGCTGCTCCCTGATAAGTACCATCAGTGAAGTTCACAAAGATCTTTTTGTTAGGATTCACATCCGTAACAGTCAGAACAAAGTTTGACGTAACCGATCCTGTGCTTCCATCTTCTACGGTAACCACTACAGGGTAATTTCCGTTATCTGCATAACCCGGTGCAAACTGGATCTGTGCAGTTCCGCCATTGGTTGTAAGTGTGGCAAATGAAGGCAGTCCTGTAATGGTCCAGGTAAGCTGGTCACCAGGATTCTGATCAGTTGCTGTAAGATTCAGTTGAGCTGTCAGCTTTTCTTTCACCGTAACATTAGTCACACCAGAAAGTACCGGAACGTAATTGTCGTTTACGATAAGATCAAATGAAACTGAGGTGGTACCATTATTCTGGTCAGTAACCTGCACTGTGATATTGTTATATGTGCCCTGGTCTGTTTGTGCTGGTGCGAATACAAGGTTACCGGCTCCGTTACCTGTAGAATTAAACGTTGCAAAGGAAGGCAGGTTGGTGAAGCTGATGTTCAGTGTTTCAGGATCAAGATCAGTTGCCTGGATCGCCAGTTCAAGAGAAGAACTGTGACGCATTACATGGTTGGTAATGCTGTTCAGCGCCGGAACATTATTCCAGACCTTAGCACTGTCCTCATTGCTGTATCCTGAGGCTCCACCAACATTGATGGCCCTTACCTTATAGTAATAAACCGCATTTGCAAAGAGTGCTGTATCAGCATAGCTATTCTGGTCTGCAGGCAGGGTTGCCATCAGCACATAATTGGAATTGTTGTTGCTGGAACGGAAAACCTCAAATCCTGTTTCACCAGTTACATCATCCCAGTTCACACTCACTTTGGAAGTAGAATAGGCGCTGGCCACAAGATTTGCTGGTGTTTCAGGCACAGGCGGCAGAGCGGTTGTTGTAGCATTGGACTGGCCTGCCTGGTTTGTATTCATCAGTTCAATGATCGCCGAAGGTGTCATTGCCGTTTCGCTGATTACGAAGTTGTCAATATAACCATTAAACAGTGTCAGTCCTGATGTTACATTAAACGCATTGTTTCCGTTGTTGGCACCGATCCTTGAACTGTTGGAAGTAGTAGTAAGTGCTGTAAAAGGCAGATTATTATTGGCAGCTACTTCAACACCATTAACATACAACTTGAACGAATTCACTTTGTATACCACGGCAATATGGTTCCATGCTGTGCTTGTATATGGTGTTGTGATTGCAATCCTGTTAGCGGCAACGTTGTTGCTGACGATACCGGCCGCCAGAATATTATTATTAATGCCAAGGGCGATACCATCATCATTTCCACCAACGTCAAACACGATCCTGCTACCATTGTTGGCCATAGATTTCATCCAGAAGGCAATAGTCTTTTCACTATATGCAGTTCTGAGAAAATTGTTGGTAGTTGGTAGGTTGATATACCGGTTGTTGGTGCCGCTCATGAAAATGGAATGGGATCCTTCAGCCTTCTCTACTGTATTGAAAGTAACTCCTCCATTTTGAGATACGTTGTAACCGTTGCCAGTAGCATCAGTATAAGTATTGTTGAATAGCCACTGAGCTTCTGTATAGCTATATGTAAAACCAGATTCTCCATACTGGCCAACGGCTCTCAAACGGTAGTAGTAAGTAGTATTGGCAGCCAGGGCTGTATCCACATAGAATGTGGTATTGGCAGGAGCCAGTCCTACTGTTGCAAATCCTGTAGTTCTGTTGGTTGACCTCCAGATCTCGAAACCGGTTTCATTATCACTGAGATCTTCCCAGCTCAGGTCAATCCTGTCATACGTGTTGGTTGACGCTTTCAGGTTGGCAGGAGTTGCTGGTGCATCACCGTTATCCTGTGGAGGCTCATTGAAAGCAGAATTCGGGATCGTAACAAAACTGGTACCTGTAGAAGGTGTTCTCCAGGAAATTGACATGCTTTCACCGCCGCCCTGCTCATAAAAACTAATAGCGATCGGGTATAAGCCCGCTTCAAGGTTCAGCGCTACGCTGGTCCTGTCCTGAGCTCCATGAAGGCCGTCATTATCAACCGTAGGCACGGCTGAAAAACTATAAGGAGAATTTACTCCGTCTTTTGGACCCAGGTACAACCTGCTTCCGTCATCAGAACGTGTTCTGAAATAGTAAGTTCCGGTTGCAGGGATTGCAATAAATCCTTCCCAGAGGTAGGCGAAGTTGTCATTTGCCAGCCTGTTGGTGATGGAAATATTTGGAGTGGTTCCTACCAGTGCCGGAGTTAAAGCATTGAAATCAGGCAGATTGTTCCAGGTGCCTTCGAACAGGTAATGTTTGAAAGTAAGACCGCTCAGCAAAGCCTGGCCTGTTACCTGGTTGCTGAATGGTGATACATTGCCTGCAAAATCTCTTGCCTTGATGGCAAAATTATAGGACTGGCCATGTGTGAGGTTGAAAACGGTGTATTGTGTTTCATTGGTAACAAAAGCTTTAACACCATTCACAAATACATCATACTGCACAACTCCAACATCATCTGTGGCTGCTGTCCAGTCAAGTGTTATTGAATTCTTGGTAGTACCAATCACCACCAGGTTGGTTGGAGCCGTTGGCGCCTGCGTATCCGCTGCAGTGGTGCCTGTTGCTTCGTTTGACGGAACTGCTGCACCTGTTTCATTCACTGCCCTTACTTTAAAGAAATATGGGGTGTTGGCGTCAAGACCTGTAACAGTATAGTTAAGCACATCAGCTCCCACAATGGCAACAAGCTGGTAGCTGCCGCCGGCCGAATTGGCCATGTAGATCTCGAAATTAGTTTCATTATAGGCAGGGCTGGGGTTGTCACTCCAGTCAAGCCTCAAAGAGGTCTTGGAAATGGTGCTTGCGATCAGGTTGATAGCCGGGTCGGGCTTATTGGGGCCATTGGCATCAACTATAGTGAACGGGCTTGACCATTCGCTTGAACAGCCGAATTGTTCGGTTACACGTAACCGGTAGCTTCCGGGACCTGCTGTGAGGGTGTTTGTAGTACTTAATGTTGTATTATTTCCTACCCTTTGCCATACATAACTTGTATAGTTATCGGGCACTTCCAGTACAGTAGTTGTTTTACCATCTGTTGCCGGCAATACTTTACTTGCAAGACCTGCAACGGTTGGAGTTGGAGACACTGTTACACCTTTTACTTTTACTTCGAGTGGCTGGGGAGACCAGGGAGACCATATACTTCCCCTGCGCACCTGGCATTCGTAAATACCAACAGAGGTTACCTGGATCTGGTTGCCGGTATTGGGTAACATTACACCATTTTTTCTCCAGCGGTATTCATTGAAACCGGGAGAAACACCAATGGTAATGTTGATAGGATCACCAGGGCAGAATTCAGCCCTGCCAAACAGAGGCCATGGATTCGCCTTATGCGCCCTTAACATATAAGGGAAGAAATCAGCTTCCGCATAAGCGGTATTCCAGGTACCGTGCCCCAGGTTAGGATATAATGTGTATTTGAAATTACCACCAACCGCTAAAATCGCATCCCGAACCTGGATGGTTGTGGCTGGAGCGGGATTACCATCGAGACCACCCTGGAAAACCCACATGGGAATCCATTTCAGTGTTTCTCTTTCATCGCGGTAATAAATAGATGCATTAGACATGGGGAGAGAAGAGGCAACGTAAGTTGGTTTCCTGATAGTCATTTTCCAGGCACCTTCTCCACCAAACGAAAGACCATGCACACTAACACGAAATGGATCGAGCTTGTTGTTGGCGATCATGTAATCAATAAGCTCGGCTATGATATTGTAATGACCTTCACCCCAGGAACCACCCTGGTTCTGCATGTAAAAGACAAAACCATCGAATTTGTCATTGTTGACAGCATTCAGATGTGTTTGTCCTCCATGATACAGTGAATATTCATTGTCATAAATAGTTCCGGCTTCACCACGGCCATGGAACATGATGATCATCGGGTAGGTTTTACCATCCGATACTCCATGTACATAACTCTTGGGGAACTTGAGCCTGAAAGGAGAACCCTTGTAGAAATATGCCTTATAGGCATCTGTGTTCCAGTTCAATCTTTTGGTACGGACCCATTTACCAATCTGGCCATAGGCTGGCTGTGCTGGCGGGTTTGCTGAACTGTAGGTGATAACCGGGTCTGCCGGGTCAAGAACAGATTGGGCTTTCACGTCTGTGTTATAAGCCATCCCGATAATCGCTACTAAAAAAGCAATAATCCTGGTGATCGTTTTCATAACTGTGATTAAAATTTGTAATTGAATGTATATGGTCGATAAAAAACTGCTACTTCGATTTAGTAGTCAATCGTAGGATGGAATAATTCAACACTTCAAAAGGGTTAAATCAGTAGTTATGGAAATTCAAGAGGATTTGTGAAGCGGGGTGGTTAGATCAATGGAGATAGGGGGTATTCTGAATAAGGCACAAAGTAAACGTTTTTTTTTAATTTCATATACCCTGTGCACAACAATTTCGTCTATGAAAAAGGCCGTTTTACAGAATATACGTAATCAAAGGATTAAGAGTTGACCAGTTGCCCGGATTCCACAAAAACTTTCAGGTATTGCTCCTCTATCTTCCTGGTCATCTCACCTGCGTCGTATTTCCGGATAACAGTTTTTCTAGCCTCACTCGCCAGCTCATTTCTTTTATTTTTATCCTGGCTCAATGCTACTATCGCTTGGGCGAGATCAGCTTCCAGGTTGCCGGTTTTAACCAATAACCCATTGATACCGTGATTAATAATCTCACGGGTGCCGTCAACTTCCGAGGCAATGATCGCCTTACCCATCGACATGGCTTCCAGCAAACCTATTGGTAATCCTTCCCATAAAGAGGGCAGGATGAACAGATCGGCAGCAGCAAGCACATCTGGAACATCCTGCCTGAAGGACTCGAATTTCACCCTGTGACCAATACTAAGCTGGTTAACCAGAGCATGTGCTTCGGTTTTCTGATCCCCATCACCCACCATCAGTAAATAAAGTCCCGGATCGGATTGCAGGGCTCTGGCAAAGGATCTGATAAGGGTAAGAGGTTGTTTATGTCCTGTAAAGCGGGCTATGAAAACGGCCAGCACTGCATCAGCAGGGATGCCCAGTTCCATCCTTATATTTTTAAGCTGTCTTTCAGGATCAAATTTCTGGTGGTCGATCCCGTTATTGATGACCACTGATTTGAAACCAGGAATCACATCTTTGCCGGTCTGCTGGTTGGAGCTGGACACGGAAATATTAAGCGAGGATCTGGAGGTAAGGTATTTTTCACCCATAATCCTTATCCTTCTTGTTAGGGCTTTCTGGTCGGGATGGAAAGACCATCCATGCACGGTATAGATAACTGGAATGCCCAGGGATCTTGCTGCCCATAAAACATTGGAATTGGCTCTGGTTCCATGTGCATGTATCAGCCCGATATTTTTACGAGAAAGAAGTTGTTTTACCTGGCGCCACACTCTTACATCAAAGGGCTTTACCGTGGGAATGATATGGGTCTCCACATTCATTTCCTTCAGGCGGCTGATCATGGGGCCGTCGGTAAAAGATAAAACCACGGGGCTGAACCTGGACCTGTCCAGGTTTTCAACAAGGCTCAGCAGGTGAGATTCACCCCCGCCAATCTGGCCCTGCCGGATACATTCCAGCACTGTGATTTTATTTTGCATAAGTCGGGATCATTTTTTACAACTAGATTTTTTCAATCCATTTGTCGTACCAGAGCTGGAAGATCAGCACCTGCCAAAGCTTCTGGTAATTTACCTTTTTACCACTGAGGTACTGGTCTCTGAGCTTTATGATGGGTTCATGACTGAACACCTTTGTTTTGTTGAGTGATGATTCGCTGAGATAATACTTCAATTGTTCCTGGAGATCTTTGCGGAACCAAACCATCAGCGGGGCAATGAAGGGTCTTTTGGGGCGCTCCATCAATTCTTTGGGAATGTACCTGTGCACAATTTCTTTCAGCATCCATTTGTTTACGCCATCCTTGATTTTGTAGGAGGAGGGAAGCTGGGCGAGGAATTCAATTACATGATGATCTAGCATGGGTTCCCTGCCTTCAAGGCCAACAGACATCGTAGCCCTGTCAACTTTCACAAGATTATTATCAACCAGGAAGGTTTTGTAATCCACCGCAAGCAAACGGTTGATGACTCCACCACTGGTATCAAGTTTGTCCCCGTCTTCAAAAAATGTATGGTAGGAATCAAATGGTTTGCCCAGGAATGATGCCGCTTCGGTTTCAGTGATGTACTGACTGATATATTTAACAGCGCTCACGGGTTCCTTGCTCTTCCAGATCAGTTTCATTTTTTCATACCGTGTAGTAAAATTATACTGCCGGTTGAAATAAGGAATGTATTCCGGATTGATGAGGGACATGGCTCCACTGATAACTGCCTGGAAACCCTGCGGCATCGAGGTATATTTTTCTGCCTGCCTGAATTTATGATACCCTCCGAAAATCTCATCACCACCATCAGCACTCAAAGCTACTTTTACCTGTTGCCTGGCAAGTTTGCTTACCAGCACTGTGGGTACAGTTGAATTATCGGCAAAAGGCTCATCATAGATCTCAGGAAGCTGACCTAATACGCCTGCGGCTTCTTTTGAGGTGATATACCATTCCGTATGATCTGTTCCCAAATAATCGGCAATCTTTTTTGCTTCCGGGGCTTCGTTGAATTCATTTTCATGAAATCCGATTGTGAAGGATTTTATTTTTTCCGCACGCCCTGTTTGCAGCAGCGCAGCAACACTTGAACTGTCATATCCGCCACTGAGGAAAAGCCCAACAGGAACATCGGCAACCATGCGGTACTCATAAGCTTTCTTCAACAGTCTCTCTGTTTCGTTAATAGCCTCAGCTTCGGAGATATTGAGCCTGGGCCTGTTGTAATAATCATTAACATCCCAGTATTTTTTTAGTTGCTGCTCTTTATTTTTCAGGTCGATTTCCAGGAAATGACCAGGTAATAATTTGTAAGTGTTTTTGAAAATGGTGTGAGGTGCCGGAATGTAGCTGAATTGCAGGTACAATGCCAAAGCGTTTGTGTCAATATTTTTTTCAAATGAAGGATGCCTGTAAAATGCTTTCAGTTCCGACCCGAAAATCAGCAGGTTGTTATTCCAGTAATAGTATAAGGGCTTCACCCCTGCGCGGTCCCGGATAAAAATCACCTTCTGGGCTTCGGTATCATAGAGGGCAATGGCAAACATTCCAATGAAACGGTGTACCATGTCAATACCCCAGTGCCTGTAACCTTTCAGGATTACTTCGGTGTCTGATTCAGAATAAAAACTGTGTCCTGCCTCTATCAATTCCTGCCTTACTTCTTTGAAATTATAGATCTCGCCATTAAAGGTGATGGCTAACTGGTCCCCATCCAGCCG
>CAYWSQ010000066.1:0-16908 GCA_964460925.1 uncultured Flavisolibacter sp.
CTGCCGGTTTTTTTGCCAGCGCCACTGAATCCTGCTTTGTTTTTTTATTATCTGCAGGCGGCACTGGTTTTACTTCTCCTTCCGTAATGGCTACAGCATCATTCTTTACAGCAAGCAGTGAAGGTGTTGTTTTTTTCAACGCGATAGCAGCGATTCCTCTCGTATTGTTATACACGAAAGTGTTATCAAGATCGCTGTAAACAGGATTGAAGCTCTGGCTGGTGAACACGTAGAGATATTTTCCTTCAGGGTCAAACACCGGGTTGGTGGTATTGTAAAAACCGGAAGTGACCTGCTTCGTTTTTTTGGAATCGTGGTCGTAAATGAAAATAGCGTTATGATAATTTTCAAGGTCGCGGTGATAGGCCAGGTAGCGGCTGTCGGGCGACCAACTTGAGGTGAAACCCTGCAACTGCCCGTGCATCCATCTCAGGGCTTTATCGACCTGGGTGGTCTGGCCTGTGGAAAGATCATACACCTGGATGCGCATGGCTTTATCAATGAAAGAAAGTTTTTTACTGTCCGGCGACCACACTGCATCATACCGGAAGCCTGCCCCATAGTTGGTCAGTTTTTTTGCGGACCCCTCTTTATCAGGTTGCATGATATAGAGTTCGTATTCCCCTGAAGCATCACTCCAATAGGCTATATGCTTTCCATCGGGTGACCATACAGGATATCTTTCGGCCGCGCTTGAGGTACGGGTGAGGTTTTTTACAAACCCGTTTTCCGCGGGCACGGAAAACATTTCACCCCTGGCCTGCAGTACCACGCGGTTGCCATCAGGACTCAGGTTGATGTACTGCACCAGGTTCTGCGCGGTCTCCAGTTTGGGTTTTACCATGGCGCGGTCTGTAACCACGTTCACTTTGATCTCTTTCTGCTGCGCGGAAGCGAAATTGTACAGGTATAATTTACCACCCGCTTCATACACGATATCCTCGGGGCCCATGGAAGGATAGTGAATATCATGATCCTTAAAATTGGTGACCTGTGCATATTGTTTGGTATTAAAATCATATTTCCAGATGTTCATACGCATCTCCTTACCCCGGTCGGAAAGGAAATAGAGGGTATTGCCATGCCACATTGGGAATTCATTTCCTGCATCTTCGGAAGCCGAAATATTGACATCGCTATTGGTGGCGAAATTATAAATATGAATATCGGCCTTGGTACCGCCGCGGTAGCGTTTCCAGTTGCGGCCCACCTGGGTGCGGAAAACAACGGCCATTTGTTTGCCGTCCGGAGAATACGATCCGAACTCCGCATAAGCAAGGGGCAGCTTTTCTGTCGGACCGCCGTTGGCGCTAACGGTAAAGAACTGGTTGAACCTTGCCTTACCGCTCTCACGCTGGGAAGCAAACAAAACTTTTTTCCCGTCATTGCTCCAGTCAACCACGCGGTCGGGATATCCATGTGAAGTAAGCCGCTGCGGCACTCCTCCTGCTGATGGAATCACGTACACATCACTGTTACCATCATAATTGCCGGTGAAGGCAATGCTTTTACCGTCGGGTGAGAATTTGGGATAACTCTCCACTCCGGATGGAGAACTCAGTTTGATGGCCGTTCCGCCATTTTTGGGCATTACCCAGATATCGTTGGCATAGGTGAACACCACCTGGTCTTTTGATACATCGGGAAAACGAAACAAACCCGCATCTATCTGAGCCCGTGTGGCCGAAAGGGATACGAAGGCAGCAAGCGTGAGGATCAGCTTTCTCATAAAGCAAAATTTTGTTGATGGAACTTACGAAAAAAGCTCATATGAACCGGGGGTGAAGTTTATGGACGGTCGGCCCGGCGCAATGCTCTCACTAATGCTTCATGATGATCTTTCTCCACCTACACGATGTAAGCAGGTAATGAAATACCGTTTCATCAAAACAACTGCTTTGCTATTGCCGGCTTTTTTGCCCCTGGCCGTTTATGCGCAGCACCCAGAGGTCAATAAGATCATGGAAGGGCTGAGCCTTGAAAACCAGAAAGTAGTTGCATCCAAATGCGGTAGTGAGGGACAGGGAATGATCATTTCCAACAGGGGCATCAACCGTTTTTTCACTGACAAAATCGGCAGTTATCTATCCGAAGGCGGTGATGTGTCGCTGTTTAAAAATTATGCGACCATTAACACCTCGGGGGGTGAGCTTTCCATCAATCATAACCTGGGAAAAATGGAAAAGATCACGGGCCGTCACCCGCTGACCACGATCGGGTTCCGTGCAAGAATGTCGGACGGTTTTGCCACTGTTTTTTCTGATAAGAAATTCCGCAACGATCTTGGTTTTTCTGTCAAGCGTACTTGGTTTGGAAATGGCACGGCCATTTTTAGCAATCATTGCAACACCCCTCCTTTTAACACGCTGGGTCCTTCACAAAAAGCTGTGATGAACAGCAAACGTTCTTTTATTCTTCACAGCCTGCAGCAGGAAATGGAAAACAAAACGAGGGAGTTTGAAGCGGTGCTGGAGAAGATGCAGGAAAACGAGTTTGAAAACCCTGGAGATCTTGAGCCGGCAAAAAAAGAACTGAGAGAAGGTTTTTTTAAAAACCTGAAGAAAGAATACGAATCAAAGTTTGCTGAAATGGAAGCCCGTGCCCTGTCGGCAAACGGCAGTTTTGAACGCATGGGTACAAGCTGGACCTCACTGACATTGTACATACCGCTTACCCAGCAGCAATTCAGCGTTGCGCCTTCGTTTGGAGAAAACTTTGCTGACGAGGAACTGTATGCCTGGAAGCTCAATCTTTCTTATAACGAGATCCTGGAAAGTAATGCAGGAGGCAGGTTCTTTTTGATTTTTGAAGGAGGCGTGTTCCAGAATAATACGGTCAACACCAAAACCATCAGGAAGGTAAAGCTGCTGGATTATAAGAATCGTGGCGGAACGGATACCCTTCGTTTCGCTGAGCTGGGAACTTCAGAAGCCTATGTGGGCAGCTATGAAAAATTTGTGACGCCCCAGGTCAGGATGCAGTTTGTATGGTTTCCCAAAGCCTCCAATGCCGGCCTTAGCATCTCAATGGAAAAGAATTTCGGAAAATATCATGCACTCAACGGAAAGCTGGGCATGCCCATCCGCTTCAATGACAAACGCGGAGATCCGGCCGTGAATTTTGAACTGCAATTCCGCGGAACGGATATCAACAGGTCAGTAGACACGAAAAAATCTTTCGGTAAAAGATTGTCTGTAGGCTTTAGTGTAGGTCTTCCCTTCAGCAGCAGGATCTTTTGAGATCCATGGACCATGGTCTATGGACTATAGACGCTTACCTAGCTACCCCTATTCGCCCCTGTACTCCGGATCTTCTTGGTTACATTGGCTGATTTGGAAGAGGTCTTGATGAACTTGGAGCTGCCGGCATTGGCTTTATTGCCACCTGATTTTTTGTTGTTGTTCTTCTTGTCGTTTACTGGTAAAGCCATAACTATCAGATTTTTGTATTGTAAATATAACCCGGCAAATCGATTTGGAAAAGCAGGAAGGGTCCGAGGAAGGCAAACCCAAACCCGAGCCAGCCTCACCAATGAATATGTCCACCCTTTTTGATATATTTAGTAAGGCCTTCATTATTGTTGCTGCTTCATACCAAAACAATGAAAAAGCTTTTATTGTTCTTCTATCCCATTCTTGCAGGAAGTATCAGCCTGGTTATGCTGAAAAAGACTACAGACGAAAATGTTTCATGGGAATTTACGGAAGCAAAAAGAGAAACCGCTTTGGGATGTGCACCGGGAGAGGCAGATTATGCTGACATTAAAGGAAAATTCATCAGGCTCCTGCCTGGCTGGGGCGATCATTCCTATACCATTTCAACAAGGTCGGACAGTGCACAGATCTATTTCAACCAGGGTCTGAGCATGTACTACAGCTATCATGCAAGAGAGGCGCTGGCATCATTCAGGGAGGCGGCGAGGTTCGATAGCACCAATGCCTTTCTTTACTGGGCCCAGGCTCTTGCCATGGGACCCAGTTATAATCTGGGTTACCTGTATAAAATGGGAGCTGCTGTTCCCTGGGTGGTGCAGAACATGAACCGGCTTTCCGCCACTGCAACAGCAAAGGAAAAGGACCTGATCCTGGCCATGAACCAGCGCTATGATAGCGGTGATACGGCAGACCGCAACAGGAAGGAGCTGAACCTGGGCTATGCTGCAGCCATGAAAGAGCTGGTGAATAAATACCCGGAAGACCTTGAGATCAGGGCGCTCTATGTTGATGCCATGATGCTGGTGCATCCCTGGGATTTCTGGTATAATAACGGGATAGCGAAAGATTGGACACCTGAACTGGTAGCCCATTGTGAAAAGATCCTGAAAGAGGATCCGCAGCACCCCGCAGGTCTTCATTATTACATTCATGTAACGGAAGCTTCTCGCAAGCCGGAAGTGGCACTGCCTGCTGCCGATTCCTTACTGAAACTTTTTCCCGGTGTTGCTCATATGGTGCACATGTCGAGTCACGAATATGAACGCATTGGATATTACGCGCAGGGTGTTCGCGCCAATGAACTGGCCGACCGAAGCCTGGTAGTTTATGATTCACTGGCCAAAGGTTTATTTCCGCAGGTTCATGTTCCGCATTATTATGCAGTAGATGCATACTGCGCTTTGAGTGGAGCCATGCAAAAAAAAGGTATTGAAAAATCAGTGATGGTCCGCAACAGTATCCAGCCCAGCCCGGAGATGACTTATTTCCAGTACCTGTATATGTTCCCGCAACTGGCCATGGTGCGAATGGGAAAATGGGAGGATATCATTAACGATGAAAGCCGGCTGGATGATGATTGGACCTATGCGTCCATCCTCAAAGACTTTGCGAAGGGAATGGCATTAACCAAAACAGGCAAACCGGATAAAGCGAAAGAACACCTGGCCTCACTCCGAAAAAGCATGAAAACTCCGCTACTTATGAAAAGATTTGTTCCGCATACCAGCAGTCCATATGAATGTGCTGTAGTAGCCGGACATATACTGGAAGCGAATATCCTTTTCACTCAAAAAAATTATCATGAAGCATTAAGTTCGATTCAAAAAGCGATTCTTGCCGAGGACAGCCTTGTATATTCTGAACCCAAGACCTGGATGCTGCCGGCAAGACAATACCATGGTGCATTTCTAATGCAGTTGAAGCGGCCTGCGGAAGCAGAAAAAGTGTACCGTGAAGATCTTGCCTGGAATCCGGGTAATGGATGGTCATTATTGGGACTTTACCAGGCATTGTCTGCACAGAAAAAAACACGTGAACTGGATAAGCTGAAAAAATTATATCTCTATTCATTTTCAGAAGCGGAAGAATTACCGGCAAGATCTGCTTACTAATGTTGACTTGTAGATTGAAATATTGCGTGGCGGGGAGATCACTCCTCTTCTTCCTCGCCCCTCTTTGTATACACTGCAATCACCCCACCCGGACCACCTAGTACATAAGGTTGCCTGATGATTTTGATCGCCCCGATATCCATTACAGGAATCGCATTAAGAATGGATGGATCCACACGCATTTCATCGAGATAAACCGTTGCCAGTTGATTTCTCATAATGGGTATACGCCCCGTCCTGGTGGTGTACACCTGCAGTCCGGCCACCCGCCCATGAAGCCAGTCAAGAATATTGAGATAACCCAGAACTGTACTGGCATTAGGTTCATCCTCCATATTGAAAAACGTTCCTTCAACTGAACAGAAAAGTCCGGAGCAATAAGGGTCTGTACGGTCATTACTTACCCTTTGAACAGACTGTGCATCTGCCAGTAAGGTAAAGGCGAAAAATAATATGGTAAATAAGATTTTCAATGAAGCGGAATCTTTCCCTTAATGCAGAAAGATTCGTGCCGCAATTGGTGAGGGGAATGTTAGAATTTGGCTGATTCCAGGGCCTCTTTCAATTCTTAATCATCACCAAAACCATCTTGAACGCCTCTACCGCTTTAAGCGCATGAGGAATATTCGCAGGAAGAATTATGGATTCACCCTCTGAAATTGTGTGAGGATGCCCGCCGATCGTGATCTCCACCCTGCCGTCAAGCACCTGCACCAGGGCTTCATGAGGAGAACTGTGTTCTGATAATTCCTGGTCTTTATCAAAAGCAAACAGGGTTACGTTACCTCCGGGTTTTTTGATGATGGTCTTACTTACCACTGAACCTTCTGAATATTCGATGCTGTCTTTTGTTGGGAATTTTTCTCCTGGAATGATTGTTTTTGCCATGGTATAGAATTGAAGCAAAGCTAATTAAAGTAGGCGGAGTGGGTTGCGGGCATAATGGTGAGGATCAGGATTTTCAGGATTTAAGGATGAGCAGGATTATACCGTGGATTGAATACTTTTTTATATTGAAGGCTGTTTGAACCGAAATTTATCAGCAATCCTTCAGGAAGATTGTAAGCGACCAAATAATTTTTTGCTTGTGCAAGGTGAACATCTTCCAGGTTGATTAAAGCTTTCAATTCGACCATTATGGTTTTTTCAACAATGAAATCTGCACGGCGGGTACCTACATTAAAACCCTTGTAAAAAATTTCCTGTTCCTTTTCTCTTTCATAGTGAAGACATATGTTTCTGAACTCAATGGCAAGACAGCGTTGGTAAATCACTTCCTGGAAGCCATTACCCAAGGTATTATGTACCCGCATTGCACATCCTAGTATTTTGTAAGTGCAGTCATTTTTTTGCAGCATCTGAAATAAGGATTGAATGAACATGCACATTACAATCATCATTTACATAATCCCTGATGTTTTCACCATGTTAATTTGATTAAATTCTCATTGCGATTCAACAACTCATCCTGCTCATCCTTAAATCCTGAAAATCCTGATTCACTCAACGGTATGAAGTAAATAATTTAATGAATCAGTTATACTCCCCTTGCTGGTTTCTTTTGCCAGGTCCTGATCCCTGCGGGATGACAGGGTCAGTGTTGGTGTACAGATTCATGAGCTGTTCAAATTCTGAATGCATAAGCAATCCTTTATTTGTGACTTACGATCTTGCTGTTGGCTTGCTCATTTATTTTTTTGAACAGTCTCAATCCACGGTATAATCCTGCCCATCCTTAAATCCTGAAAATCCTGATTCTCCCTCGGGTATGTCAGAGTAGATGCATCGATTCATGAGCTGTTTAAATTCTGAAATGGAAATAAAAAAAGCGGAACCTTAGTTCCGCTTTCATTGTATACTTTTTGATTGTGTAATGCCGGACATGCCGTTGGCATGTCCCTACTTTGATACCATGAATCGCGGACGTCTCACGATTCACCTTTCACGATTCACGCCTCACGTTCTCAAAACACTTTCCCCGCCGGCGCCTCCGGCTTCTTATCAGCCTTCTCCGTCTGGCTCATGCCGCTGGTGATCCATTTCTGCGGTGCCTTGCCGAGGAGGTAATGATCAAAGAATTCTTTCTGCCTTCTCTGGTAATCGATCTGGTTTTCTTTTTTAGCCAGTCCATGATTCTCGCCTGCATATACCAGCATGATATGCGGCTTCTGCATTCTTCTCATGGTGCTGTACATTTCAATTCCCTGGTGCCAGTCAACCGCTCCGTCCTTGTCACCAAAAGCTACCAGCAATGGCGTTTTGATATTGGCAGCCTGGTACATGGGTGAGTTGCGCATATGCTCTTCCATACGCTCGTACCAGGGACCATCAAACCTGCCCTGGCTGGTTTCAAAGATCTTGCTGTCCGGTGTACCTGTATTCCAATAAATGCTGTTACTCATCGAGATCAGGTTGGTGAGCGGCGCACCTGCAATTGCAGCTTTGAATATATTAGTCTGGCTGATGATGAAGGAAGTCTGGTACGCTCCCCAGCTATGTCCCATCAAACCAACTTTATCCTTATCGATCATGCCCGTCTTCAGCACTTCTTCTACTGCAGGCACCACGCAGTTTACGGCGCTCATGCCCGGGTCATTGATCTTGTAGGTGATATCGGGACGAAAAACAAAATACCCGTTGGTGGTGAAGTTGGTGGTATTGTAAGCGCCTCTTTCACTTGGGTTCACATAATTATGAACGGTCTGCGAAAGATCTTCGTAGATATAAGTGATCATGGGATATTGTTTGCCTGGCTCATAGTTGGCCGGGTAGAACAAGGCACCCTGCATTTTTTTGCCATCCTTATTCACATAATTCACAAGCTCACTTCTTCCCCAGTTGTACTGGGACTGCTGTGGGTTGGTGGCAGCCACTTCTTTTACATCACTGAAGTTAGAAGTTGTATAGAGTGTGGGGGAGATATGATAATCCTGCTTCACAAACAAATACTGGTTAGCATCTTTGGCTTTGAGAAGACGGTTCACCAGCTTGTCTTCATACACTACAGGCTGCAGTTTTCCTTTTTCCATTTTGGCATAACCAAATTTTTTGGTCTTATCGCCATACATGCTGAAGAAGAGCGGTTTGCTGTCATCAATGTAGGGTTCTTCAAAATCCAGGCGTTGCATGCGGTAGATCGTCTCGCTGTTTTTTCCATCAGTGAGCTTTCTTGCGCCTTTTCCATCCGGCTTCACAGCCCACACATCATATTCATCATACAGCAGCACTTCCTTATCGCCTTTGAACCAGCCGGCCATGCCAACAGGGGGACGGTTAGGTGCAGGACCATCATCTCTTACATCCCAGAAATCGGAACCAAGTTTCGCAGTGAGGTTGGTATTCTGGCCGTTGGCGATATTATAGGTATGCCAGTTCTTGTCTTTAAAATAAACCAGGTATTTGCCATCGGGTGAAGTGCGTGGGAAAGTGAAAAATCCCGCGAGAATTTTTTCAAAAGCAAGCTTTCTTTCGCCGGTCTTAACATTCACGATCCATGCATCGGCATAATCCTCTTTAAAAGCAGGCTTGTATTTTTTATTGGTATAAACCACCGCGTATTTCTGGTTGCCTGTAAGCTGTGCCAGCGGTGCTTCTTCAGTAGTCAGTGTAAAGAACTTTCCGTTGTCAAGATTCCAGGCGCTCAGGGAACTCATAAGCGTATCCTGGCCGAGTGTGATCTTTTGCCTTGGCTGGATCTCCGGGTCATTCCAGTGCCAGATGTCCAGTCCCGCGAGCTTGGTAGATGAAGTACCTTTTTTTGCGGCGATGACAGCCCTTGTACTGTCTATTCTTAATGTATCTTTTTTGGTCATGCTGTCACCTGGCCTGCGGTCATCTTTTTTAGCCAGCTCATTATAAGTCCAAGGTTTCAGTCCGAAGAAAACCGTGGTCAAATCATCGCTGATACCGACACCACTGTTGGCAAATACACGCATGTCCTTAGGAAAATCCTTTTCATTTTCCGGATCAAAAATTTTCATCACCGGTGTTTTAGACAGATTGGTATAAGTGTACACCACCGCGTTGTCTTCCTCGTACCTGTCTTTCCGGTAAGCCCTGAAAAAAGCCAGGCCATCACCTTCTTTTGCCCAGGTAAGTTTGGAGAAACGGGCGGTATCGCTGGCGAGTACTTTGAGCGTAGTGCTGTTGAGATTATACAACTCAATAGAGTTGCCTGCTGTATTGGCTGATTCAACAATATATGCCAGGTTATCGCTTTTTTTATTGAAGGCGAATTCTGTCACATTACCAATGGTACGCGTAGTGCCGTCAACGAGGTTTTTAACAAGCAACACAGCACCTTTGTCCTTATTGTCCTTGGGTGGCATGAGGTAAGCAGCCAGGAATTTTCCATTACGCGAAAACGCAAAGCGGTTGATGTTCTTGATCTCTTCTTTTTTTCCTGTAGCCAGGTTAAGAAGACCCAGTTTGAAATCGATGGTCTTCATCTGCTCTCTTGCTTTTTCAGCCTCTTTGTAGGAAACACCGATGCGGTAAGCCAGCCATTGGTTATCACCTGAAAATTCAGGTGTGGACGCAAAAGGAAGTTTATGTAGTTTGTTGGTATTCCTGTTCACAACAAACAAGGTGTCATTATCCTCCTGCACCATTACATGGTACATCATCCATTCACCATTTGGTGAGAGCCCTGTGGTAGCCAGGGTTTGCCATTTACCGTAATCTTCGGGAGTAAGGTCTTTTTTTTGTGCTGTGGTTTGCAGCACAAGCAGGCAGCCGGCAAGCAGCAGCGGCAGGTAATTTTTAAACATATGAAGCGTTTTGATGGTTTTAAGGTAAAGGATGCCGTGCGAAGGGGAAAATGTTTTTTGTGAACGGCGCGAAAGAGGTTCGAGCTGCAAGTGTATGCGGCAAGCTACAAGCTTCAAGCGGCAAGCTGCAAGACCTTATGCATACAGGCTGATTGCTATCTGAATTGTAAATATTTTATAAGAAATGGCCGGGAAGGCGGCAAGGCGGTAAATAAAGTCATCATAGAAAAATAATCTTGCTGATATCGTTGATCAATATTCGATTATCAGACGCTACTTACCGCCTTGCCGCCTTACCGGCTATGCCTTTCAACTATTAAAATTTTCAACCTTGTGTTCATCCGTCCAGTATCTGCAAGAAGCCTGCTGCTCTTACCTTAGCAGTTCATGGAATATTTCAAGAAGCTATCGGATTTATTGAAGCTTGAAAAAGAAACAGACCGCCGTTCATTTGAATTGCTGACGGCAACGCTCTCCATCCAGGACCGCCGGGAGAACGGCATGACCTGGAATCCCATTGCCATCAGGGGAACAGAAACAGGAAGAGGTGATTACCTTACCGTTGAAATTGAGCGCACAACGCATACAGACATTATCCACCAGTTGCGCTTTGGCATGACCGCCGCCCTTTTTTCCAATCACGATGCCAAAGAAGACCGCATCGAAGGAACGATCACACATATCAGCGGCAACCGGCTCAAACTTTCCCTGCGCACTGATGAACTGCCTGACTGGTCACGCAGGGGAAAACTAGGGGTAGATGCAGTTTTTGATGAGAACAGTTATTATGAAATGGAAGCCGCGCTGAAACTAGCACCACAGCTCGCGGAAAAAAAAGAAGAAGGAAAACTTACCAGAATACTCACAGGCCAGCAGGAACCCTCATTTGATGAAAGAACTGAAACAAAAACTTTTCCAGGCCTGAATACCCTTCAACAGGAAGCAGTGCAACTGATCCTGGAAGCAGGTGACCTCGCAATTGTACACGGACCTCCCGGCACTGGCAAAACCACCACGCTGGTGGAAGCCATCAGGGCGATGCTGCATTCATCAAAAGAAAAATTGCTGGTGGTGGCACCCAGCAATGCCGCGGTGGATCTGCTTAGTGAAAAACTTTTCGACAAAGGACTGAATGTTGTGCGCATTGGCAACCCGGCAAGGGTCCAGGAAAAACAATTGAACCTGACACTTGACAGCCGGGTCTCGGCGCATCCACAGTCAAAAGAAATTAAAAGACTGAAAAAGCAGGCCAGTGAATACCGCGACCTGGCGCATAAATACAAGAGAAGTTTTGGGGCCGCGGAAAGAGAACAAAGGAAGGCCCTGTTCAATGAAGCCAGGCAGATCGCAGCAGAAGTGGAAAAAACCGAGCAGTATATCATTGATGATGTGATCTCAAAAGCGGATGTGATCACCGCAACGCTCATTGGCGCCAATCATTATACTATCCGTAAAATGAATTTTCATACCGTGGTGATTGACGAAGCCGGGCAATCCATCGAGCCTGCCTGCTGGGTACCCATTCTCAAAGCCAGGAAACTGGTGATGGCCGGTGATCATTTCCAGCTTCCACCCACCGTTAAATCTCCCGAAGCAGCAAAGGATTTCAATACCACCCTGATGGAAAAACTGGTGGCCCTGCACCCGCAATCCGTGATATTGCTGGAAGAACAATACCGCATGCATGAAACCATTATGGGTTTCTCTTCCCGTGAATTTTATGGCAATAGGCTGAAAGCACATCCTTCCGTTGCCAGCCATGTGTTGTTTCCCGGCGACAAACCCTTTCTTTTTATAGATACTGCAGGTTGCGGTTTTGAAGAAATGAGGGAGGGAAACAAAATAAGCAATCCTGAAGAAGGCCGGTTCTTACTGAAGCAGCTTGAAAAATTCGCCCGGGATCTTGAAGAGAACGGGATTATATCTTTCCCTTCAACCGGGATCATTTCACCCTACCGCCACCAGGTGGAACTGCTGAAAGAATTTCTTCCGGCTTACCCTTTGCTGCAATCCCACGCCCATGCCATCACCATCAATACCATTGACAGTTTCCAGGGGCAGGAAAGGAATATGATCTTCATTAGCCTGGCCCGCAGCAATGCGGATGCGGTCATTGGATTTTTATCGGAGATCCGGCGCACCAATGTGGCCATGACAAGAGCAAGGAAAAAACTTGTGATCACAGGTGACAGTGCCACGCTTTCCCAGTTTTCATTCTATGCCGACCTGGTAGCTTATGCCGAAGCCAATGATTCCTATATCAGTGCCTGGGAACTGATGTACTGACATTCATCATCACCATTGTCCATTCTTCCCGGGCTGGCCGCTCACCAAAATAGGTGATAGGGAATCCGGTTCTATTATTTTAGTTTTAATGATACCGGGAGTGCTAAAACTTACCGGTTCCAAAACCTCATCATGGAACTCGTTGCACCAGTACTGCCCCAGGAGGCACGTCCCATTGGCAGAACCGCCTATCGCATCAATTCAATTGATCTTTTACGTGGACTCATCATGATCATCATGGCCCTGGATCATACACGCGATTTTTTTCACATTGATGCATTTACGGGCGACCCAACAAATATGCAAACCACCACGCCTTTTCTTTTTTTTACCAGGTGGATCACTCATTTCTGTGCTCCCGTTTTTCCTTGCCGGAACCTCCGCTTACCTGCAAAGTCTGCGCAAGTCAAAAGCTGAACTCAGCAGCTTCCTCATAAAACGTGGACTCTGGCTCATACTGGTTGAAATTTTTATTATGAGCCTGGGTATCAGCTTCGATATTTATTTTTCCAATATTTTCCTGCAGACCATCTGGGCCATAGGCATCAGCATGGTGCTACTTGGAGCAGCAATCTGGATGCCTTATACAGCCATTTTAATAATTGGCGCTTTAATCGTTTTCGGTCATAACCTTCTTGATTATTATGAGGCGGGGAAACAGCAGTTTGGTGTGATCTACAGTATCCTCCACCGCACTGCATTTTATACTGTTGGTGAGGGACGGACAGTAGGATTTCTCTATCCCTTTCTTCCATGGACAGGCCTGATGATGCTGGGATATTGCCTTGGCCGCCTTTTCCAGGATGATGAAGGGCTGAGAAAAAAACGTTTACTTTCCCTGGGCCTGCTCATTATTGGATTGTTCATTGTATTACGTGCCATTGATATTTACGGGGAACCTTTCAAGTGGTCGCAGCAAAAAAATGCACTTTTCACATTCATGTCATTCCTCAATACCACCAAATACCCGCCATCCCTTCTTTATCTCTGTATGACCATTGGACCAGCACTGATCTTTCTTGCCCTTGCAGGTAATGGCAGCAGCAGGCTGGCGAGGATCATCACTGTTTACGGCCGTGTGCCTTTCCTGTATTATGTTCTTCATTTTTACCTGATCCACCTGGTGTCTTCCCTGCTTTTCCTTAGCAGGGGGCATTCATTTTCCGAAGGCTGGAATGGTATCCCGGGTTTTCCATTCAAGTTTGTTTTTCCAGGGGAAGGTTATTCACTGGGTATCGTTTACCTGGTATGGATCCTGATTGTTGCGGCGCTTTACCCGGTGTGCAAATGGTTTGGTGAATACAAAAGAAAGAATAAACAGTGGTGGCTCAGTTACCTCTAGCAGGTTGATTGCTGCTATCTTTAAAGCATGAAGCCTCTATTTATCCTATTCTCCATTCTTTGTTGCTTTGATGCATCCACGCAGCAGGCCGACATCCTGGTCAGGAATGGAAAGATCCTCGACGGCACAGGAAATTCCTGGTACTATGCCGATATCGCCATTAAAGATGGAAAGATCCTGAAAATAGGAAAGCTTGAAACCTATACAGCTCCTAAAATCATTGACGCGAAGGGATTGATCGTAGCACCCGGCTTTATTGATGTGCACACTCATATTGAGGGTGATGAGATGCAGAATCCTACCGCCGATAATTTTATTCTTGATGGTGTTACCACTGTTGTAACAGGTAATTGCGGCTCTTCCGCTTCTGACCTGCAGCGCTACTTCCGCCAACTGGATTCAGTGAAGCTTTCCGTGAACGTGGCATCCCTGCTTGGACATAATACCGTGCGCAGAACCATTATGGGTACTGCCAACCGTAATCCAACAAGCGAGGAAATGCAAAGGATGGAAGAACTGGTACGACAGTCAATGAAGGCTGGCGCAGTGGGACTGAGCACCGGCCTTCAGTATATCCCGGGTGCGTATTCCAAAACAAATGAAATTGTTAGCCTGGCCAGGGTAGCTGCACAATACAATGGAGTTTATGCATCTCATATGCGTGACGAAGGAGACCAGATCGTTGCCTCCATCAACGAAACGCTTACCATTGGAAGGGAGGCATCGATACCGGTGCAGATCTCGCATTTCAAATTAAGCGGGCAACAAAACTGGGGACGGAGCCTTGAAGCGCTTGACATGGTCAGGCTTGCAAGGGAAGCAGGCATTGAAGTCACCATTGACCAGTATCCTTATACTGCCAGCAGTACCAGTCTCAGTATCATGATGCCGGATGAAATCCTGGCCGACGGAAATGATTCCATCAGGGCCAGGCTGCAAAGGCCTGAAATAAGAAAATATGTGGTGGATTATTTGTTACAGAGACTCAAGAAAAGAAAACTAAAACATTTCAGTTATGCCAAGGTGGCTTACTACCGTGCAGATACCAGCTATAACGGTAAAAGCATTGAAGAGATCAATCGGCTGATGGGCCGGAAGCATAAAGCGAAGGAAGAAGCGCATACCATTGTTGACATGATGCTGAAAGGTGGCGCTGGAATGGTCTTTCATGGCATGAGCGATAAGGATGTTAAACAAATCATGCAGTATCCTTTCAACATGTTTGCTTCGGATGCTTCTATCCGTATTTACGGACAGGGTGCCCCCCATCCTCGGGGTTATGGCACCAATGCAAGGGTATTGAGCCGTTATGTTAGAGAACAAAATGTGTTGAGCCTGGAGGAGGGCATCAGGAGAATGACCTCGCTGCCCGCGCAAAAATTCAGGCTGGCTGACCGCGGCTTACTGAAGGAAGGATATGCAGCGGACATTGTGATCTTTCACGAAGATGAAGTATTGGATATGTCCACGTTTGAAAAGCCGCATGCTTATTCAAAAGGATTCCGGTTTGTGATGGTGAACGGGCAGGTGGTCGCTGAAAATGAAAAGCACCTGGGTGTGCGCAGCGGCAAGGTATTGCATGGCCCAGGTTACGGTTTATAAAAAAGCCACGGACTTGAAAGTCCATGGCTCCGTTAACAACTGGTCCGCATGGTGGCAGACCGCCATTACTGGGCTGATACACCCAATTGTTTCATCAGTACTCCAGTTAACATATAGATGCGGGCTTCCTGTATAAGGCCGTTCCTGAGATCATAGGTTACACAGATAGGAACATCCACTTCTTTTTCAGTAGCCTTGATTCCTGCTATTTCGCCAATATGCCGGCCCTTGAAATAGCCTTCAACAAATGCCTTGTCCTCCGAAACGGGTAATTGATTTTTTCAACTTTCGCATCAAAGGCCACATGATAGATATAATGCAGCATGGCGCCAATCTCCGCGCGTCCGGTATAAACTTCACCGGTACTGAGATTTCGGAATACCGCATCTTCCGCTACATAACTGATGTCGTGGCTTTCGTAATAGGCAAGCATGTTTTGTTCAGCCAGGTGTTGTGCCGTTAACTCCGATACTTCGTGCATAAAAAGATTTTGAAGGTTATTAATCTTCCAGCGGGCAGGAAGCCGTTCAGAGGAAAGGATGCAATCGTTTGGAGAGGAATACGTGTCTTTAAGTTAACACTATTTGGTCAGGTTTCAATCATGGGTAAAAAAAAGCCGGGACAAGCCCGGCCGGTATTTTTAAAACCACCAATCCTCATCTTCGTCGTCTTTCTTCTTCTTTGACTTTTTATACTTTTCATTTCCCAGGTGTATCTGCAGGCCAACACCACCCTGTACTGTTTTGTACCAGTTGAGGCCTTCCATTTTATCAGCGAGGTAGCTAACGGTAAATTCAAGCCCTACATTTCTTCCCAGGAATACTACCGGGCCACCCATTACTCCATAACCTTCGAGGTCGCGCTCAACAGTTCCGCTTTTATAGAGGCCTTTTGAATAACTGGCATCTACAAAAAAGTTGACCTTGCCATACCTTGGCAATACATAATAACGGAGAAAAGGGGCAACAGAATGTCTTTCATTCTTACCACTGGTATATTTGGTGGTGGTAGAATTGAACCGGGCACCCAAAGCCAGTTTCTTCAGGAAAAAATATCCGAAGTTGGGTGAAAGGGTGAGCGTTGAAACGGTTTGTCCGTCGCCGTTAGGAATTTCTTCTGTTCTTGAAGCATAAGATGCATTGCCGCCTAAAAGGAACTGTCCTCTTCCTACCTGCGCAAAAGAGGCCTGGGTGGCTAAAACCAACAGGGCTAGTGTAAAGATTCTTTTCATAAGGGGTTGATTGAAATTGATTTTTGACTGCGCAAGATAGGGTGGGGATTTTCAATATGCAAGAATGATCATTAAAGAAAAAGCCCACACCTAGTATATCATTAAAAATTCGGTTTGATAATTTAACCGCGAAGGACGCTAAGAATGCGCGGAGGGCGCTAAGCGCATTTAACGCATAGTAAAATGAAGTCAAAAACTCTTTGCGTGCATTGCGAAAAACTTTTCGAACTCTGCGGTTAAAAAAATGTAACTGCCATGATCGCCAAGAAGGGGCGGTGAGCATTTTATCAATGTGAAATTCATTCTTCAAAAAACTTTCGGGTGCTTTGAAAAAGTCTTTGTGAAATCTGCA
>CAYWSQ010000067.1:0-16361 GCA_964460925.1 uncultured Flavisolibacter sp.
GCGGATAAGAATATTGAGCAGTCCAAGGATTTTATTGACCAGATCAGCGACAAGAGCCGTTACATGATAGAGGCCATGGATGATACGCTATGGAGTATTGATCCGCGGAACGACAGCATGAAGCAGACCATTCTGCGCATCAAGGAACTTACAGAAGGCATCAGGGCTTCGGACGGAGTAGAGATTGACCTGATCTTGGATAACAGGGTCCAATCTATGGTCCTTGACATGAAGATCCGCCACGAATTGTATTTCTTTTACAAGGAATCGATGCAGTTCATTGTAAAGAATTTGAAATGCCGCCAGGCATTTGTGAATATCAACCGGGTGCGTTCCCGGTTAATGATCGAGATCCTGTCTGAGTGCAGTGATAATACGGCAGGTTGTGAAACCGTCTTCCGCGAAGAGATCAGCCGACGCGCCAGCGCCATTCCTTCCACCATTGATGTGATCTCGGACAACAAGAGTTTTTCGGTGGTGCTGTATGTGGAGGTGAAGTGAGGGAAAAGCCACAAGCTGCAAGGTTCAAGCTGCAAGACCTAGTGCCTATGCAACCGTATTTTGGTTAGAGATTAATAAAACAAATGGAAGTTATTATGCTAGATGCCATTCAAAAAAATGTACGCATATGGTCTTGCACCTTGAACCTTGCCACTTGATCCTTATTATTTTCCCAGCCAGGTCTTGAAATCAGTAACCTTCTCCCTGCTCACGATCGCTTCCTTATCTGTTTCGGGTTTAAGGTGTAACAATAAACGGTTACCGAAATAGTCGTGGATCTGGGCTACACTGTCAACAGAAATGAAGAAGGAACGGGAGATGCGGAAATATTTATCAGGGTCCAGCATGTCATTCAGTTCATCCATGGTATAGTCCACCACGAATTTCCTGTTGTCAAAAGTTTTGAAGAAGTTGAGGCGGCCATCGCTGAAAAAATAGGCGATCTCCTCTACTTCCACTGATACCAGCTTCTGGCCATGTTTTACCAGGAAACGTTTGCGGTATTCTTTTGTCTGGAGTTTTTGCTGAAGCTCTTTTACAATTTCATCGATGCTGATCTGGGAAGTGGCAGGTGCTTCGGAATTATACATCTTTTTCATCTGCCTGTATTTTTCCAGTGCCGCGGCAAGATCCTCTTTCTGTACGGGTTTAAGCAGGTAGTCAACACTGTTCACCTTAAATGCTTTCAAGGCATATTCATCGTAGGAAGTGATGAAGATCACAGGGCTTTTGACCTGCACATGGTTGAAGATCTCAAAACTCTGTCCATCGGCCAGCTCAATGTCCATCAGGATCAGGTCAGGTGATGGATTGTTCTGCAACCAGCTCACCGTATTTTTGATGCTGTCGGCTTCACCCACTACGGTGGCGGTTTCGTCAACACTTTGCAGCGTTTTCTTCAGCTTTTTTACAGCAAGATCTTCGTCTTCTACAATAAAGATTTTCATGATGGCTTTGTTTATGATGTTTCGATGTTCAATAATTTCTGGTCAGCCACTTTACTCCAGATCAGTGGCAATACCACGCTGAAATTTTTCTTATCCTGCAATACCTGGAATCCCTGCCGGTTGAGCAGTTCATACTTGGAACGGATATTATCCAGGCCGATCTTATTGGAAGGGCCCTTCACTGTTCTTGCCTGGAGATTGTTGCTTACTACAAGCTGGTTTCCCGATGTAGTGAAGATATCAATCATCAGCGGTTTATTTTTTGAAAGTACGTTATGTTTTACAGCATTTTCCACCAGCATCTGGAGGCTGAGGGAAGGCAGGAGATAACCATTGTATTTTTTATCTATTTCCGTTTTGAGCTGAACGGCTTCACCATGGCGGGTGCGCAGCAGGCGGTAATAACTTTCAATGAAACGGATCTCGGTCTGAAGGGTGGTGAGCCCGTCTTCATTGTTCCTCAAAAGGTACCGGTACACTTTACTAAGTTCATCAAGAAAGATCTCAGCCTGTTTACGGTCTTCAGAAATCAGGGAGGAAAGCGTATTGAAACAGTTGAAAAGGAAGTGAGGGTTGACCTGGCTTTTCAATGTTTCAAATTCGTGGCGGATGGTGAGCTGTTCCAGTTTTTCTTTCTCCGCCAGGCTGTCCTTCCATTGTTTAAGTATGTAGTCAGCTTCCCACATGGCAGTGGCTACCATGGTGAGGCCAATACCGAGGTATAGAGCTATGCGGAAATTCTGAAGGTTCAACTGGTAATCCAGGAACTCAAATGCATCATAACCATGAAACAGGGCCCGGTTGGTAAGGTAAACCAATGAGATCTGGGCCACAGCCAGGATGGTGAGCCTAAGGCTGGTTTGCCTGATATCAGGAAAGCGGGCACGGAGCCAGTGCATCATGGCGATCTGCGCATGCCATGAAAAATAACCCAGTAAAAAAACAACCGGAAATGAAAAAAGCCAGATACGGCCATTGCTGAAAAACTCATCGCCGAATAATAAATAATTCAGCAGGATGGCAAGAAAAGGCATCAGTGCAATGAAGGATACCCACTCGAGCCTGGATGGTTTTATCAGCCTGATCATGCTACACTCATTTCTTTGTTTTCAATCAATGGCATCCTGATCAGTTTCTCCCTTTCATCCTGCCTGATAATAATTTCCCGCTGGCAAAGCAGGCGGTATTTGTTAGCGATGTTTTCCAGCACTTCCATGCTGTTATCACTGCCATTGATCTTCAACTGTACATTATGTTTTACGTCGATCCAGTTCTGGTGTATTGTGATCACAATATTCAGAGGCATGGACCTGCTGATTGAATGCTGGCCCAGTATGTTTTCAATCACCATCTGAATAGTGAGCGGCGGTATCAGGTAATCTTTTTGATCCTCCGGTACCAGCGTTTCTATATTCAATGCTGATCCATAACGAGCCTTGAGCAGGTAATTGTAGGAGCGGATGAAATTGAGTTCGGTACCCAGGGTAACCAGTTGTTCTTCATTATTACGTAGCAGGTAGCGGTAAACCTTGCTCATATGATCCAGGAAATCTTCTGCTGTTTCCGCATCTTCCTGTATGAGGCTTGAAAGTGTATTGAGGCTGTTGAAAAGAAAATGCGGATTCATCTGGCTCTTCAATCCAAGCAGCTGGCTTTGCACGTATTCTTTTTTGAGCTGCTCTGTTTCTGTAATGGTTGCCTTGTATTTATCATACCTGTACACACCTTCATTCAGGAAGGTGAGAAATACATTAACGACCATGAAGGATACATAGGCCTTCACAAAATCCTGTTCGTTGTATTCATAACCCAAAAAAGAAAAATGATCATAAGCAAGTAATAGCAATGAAATGTACACTGCTGACATCAGGAAAAAGATCATGATGCAAATTGACAGCCTTTTGAAGGTCTGGTTGTCAACAGGAAAACGGTTACGCAGTGATATAGCTACCAGGCCATAAGTGATAAAGGCCTTAGCCAGAAAAATAAAAGTGACCAGTGTGCCCCAGGTAAACGTATCACCTTCATTAAAATACCTGTTACCATACAGGAAGTAACAAAGCAGCATGGTCATGGGCAACATACTGGCTACCAGGATAGGTATATCCTTGTTGGTATAGGTTGGTATGTGAAGCCTGATGGACATGCCTTTGTAAATTAAGGGCTTTCGTTAACAGATTATTAAAGCCCATAACCGGGCCCGGTATGGGGCGAATGAATTGAGGAAAAGCGGGTATGAATTGTATAAAAATTAAATCTAATGGAAATTTCAGGAGAATATTTGTTTGCTATTAGCAAATCCCGGCGTTCCTTGAAGTTTCTGCAAGCAAAACAATGACCATAAAGGAATTAAAGTCAGTTGAGTAATTGAATGACTCATGCTATGAAGCCGCTACTTACCGTCCTTCCCGCCTCCCCGGCTATGCCTTTTCAAAAACAAGAGGCATAAACCAGTAGAATATGAAAAAGCCTCCTGAAAACAGAAGGCTTTTTAGTACCGAGGAGCAGATTTGAACTGCCGACCTCAGGGTTATGAATCCTGTGCTCTAACCAACTGAGCTACCTCGGCTTTTTCCTTCAGTTTCACTGAAAGGGCTGCAAAAATAAGAATTCAGGGTTGATGTCGGAAATGATTTTTGCGCTTTAACTCCCTCAAAATAATTTTGATCCAAAATAATTATGTTAATCCGGGTGGCAAGGGCAGAAGACGCAGCAGGCATGCTGGAGATTTATGCACCTCATGTGAGCTACGGAACCTGCACATTTGAAACCATTGTTCCCTCCCGGGAGGAATTCAGCCGGCGGATCGAAAAAGGGCTGTCCCGTTTCCCATGGATCGTTTTTGAAGAAAACAATAGAATCGGTGGTTATGTTTATGCATCCACGCACCGCGAAAGGGAAGCTTACCAGTGGACCTGTGAATGTTCAGTGTACGTGCACCCGGATCTGAAAGGCAGGGGCCTGGGCCGGAAACTTTATACAGTATTGTTTGAACTGCTCAAAAGCCAGGGATTATTTAATGTATATGCAGGCATCAGCCTCCCTAATGAAGCCAGTGTGAGGCTTCATGAAAAATGCGGGTTCCAGCATTTTGCCGTTTATGAAAATGTGGGATATAAGCTGGGTGCCTGGCAAAAAGTAGGGTGGTGGAAGCTCCAGCTTTTACCTTACAAGCTGAATCCTCCGCCACCCCTTAAATTTTCCATGCTGTCACCTTCTCTCGTAGCTGAAAAAATCAGCAGGGAGGAAGGCTGAACATTATGGGTTCATGTATCCTGAAGCATTTCCATGTCCATCCTGCACACTTTCACTTTCTGTTCTTACAATGTTAGGATTGTTATGACCGGAATGGCCCGATGTATACTTGGTCTCGATATAATCTTTGAAACTCATCACATCCTTGCGGATCATTTTTTCGAATACAGGTGTCAGCACTCTTGCAATGCCTGAGCCGATTTCTCCTGCAGGCGGATGATAGCTGATCACCACTTCCAGTTCTGTGCCCTGGCCGCCCAGTGCATCATGGAAGGTTACTTTACCCGCATTATTGATCATGGAATTTGGAATGGACTGCCACCCGATCAGGCTTCCTGGTTCTTCCTTCACGATCTCCGCGTTCCATTTGATCTTGCCGATATTACCGGGAACCACGGCTTCCCAATGGGAATGTTTGCTGTCGATCTCCGTTACGGAAGCGAGGTGCTTCATGAACAGCGGCAGGTTCTCCAGCTTGCGCCAGAAAGTATATACCTCATCTTTGGGTTTGTTCACGATCAGGCCAGTACGGATGTTGATGTTAGAAGTTTGGGAAACACCCTTGGTCTTACCAAGACTTGAATACAGATTGCAATGCCCCGAAACTCCGCGGTACAAAAGGTAGCCGCCAAGTGCGGTTTTGAGCACTCCACCCACGGGGTGTTTTAAAAGATTGTTGAGTCCAGATGAGAGGAGGAATGCGCCAATGGCTGCACTCGCGATCCTTTCTCCCTGTCCCACGTTGATTACCCCGCTGCCTGACTGCGACTGGAATTCATTGTCGGCATGCCAGCTTCCGTATTGATCATTTGCCATAAAAATTATTTACTGGTGAGTGATTGATTTTTGTTCACAGGAATTTTTGCAATTATTATGCCCTGCATTTATACAAACCAAACCAGGGAGGCAGGGAGGTATGAGTATTATTTTACCCAGGGGCAAAGGATTTAAAATGAAACAGGCTGTAACATTACTTACAGCCTGCGGACATTTATAATTATAAGAGATCAGGATCATTGAGCCATGGCCGTTCCCGCAGTTGCCGGCATCACCCGGCCCGGGTAAACTTCCAGCGCTTTTTCGAGACAGGTCATTGCTTCATCAAGATCTTTCAGGTTAAGCACATAGGCCAGTCTTACTTCATTTCTTCCCAGTCCGGGCGTACCATAAAACCCTGTGGCCGGTGCCAGCATCACTGTTTTGTTATTATGGGAGAATGATTCAAGAAGCCACTGGCAGAAATGATCGGAATCTTCAACCGGTAATTTGGCCATGGCATAGAAAGCGCCCCCGGGATTGGGACAGAAAACGCCGGGCATGGCATTCAGTCTTTTTACCAGCAGGTCGCGGCGGGCCATATATTCTGATTTGGGCTGATCGAAATAAGAAGCAGGCAGGTCTACCGCTGCTTCACCCATGATCTGCGCGAGGCCCGGGGGGCTCAGGCGGGCCTGGGCGAATTTCATGGCTGCGTCATATACTTTTTTATTCCGGGTAACAAAAGCGCCCAGCCTTGCTCCGCAGGCACTGTACCTTTTACTGATTGTATCCATCAGCACCACATGCTCATCCATATCCTTCAAATGCATGGCGCTGTAATATTCACCAGAATAGCAGAATTCACGGTAAGCCTCATCCGAAAAAAGGTAAAGATGATGTTTGAGGCAAATGGTCTTCAATGCTTCCATTTCCGAAGGACTATAGAGATAGCCTGTTGGATTATTGGGACTGCAAACCACGATGGCCTTTGTTTTGTCCGTAATTACCTTTTCGAATTCAGCAATCGGGGGTAAAGCAAAACCATCATCGATGTTTGAAGTAATTGGAACAACCTTCACTCCTGCGGCCACGGCAAAACCATTGTAATTGGCATAAAATGGTTCAGGAATAATTACTTCATCGCCGGGATTGAGACAGGCGAAAAATCCAAACATGATGGCTTCCGATCCACCCGTGGTAATAATAATCTGGTCGGGGCTCACATTGATGCCAACAGATGAATAATATTTCACCAGTTTGCGGCGGTAGGATTCATTACCCGCACTGTGGCTGTATTCCAGCACTCTGATATCCGCATTGCGTACAGCATCAAGGATGGATGGAGGAGTTTCAATATCCGGCTGGCCGATATTAAGATGGTAAACTTTCAGGCCTTTTTTCTTGGCTGCTTCTGCGAATGGTACCAGTTTGCGGATGGGAGAAGGCGGCATCAGCCGTCCACGGTCAGAGATAGTTAACATGGGGCAAAAATACGCCCCCATTGAATCACCGTATACTAATAAAAAAAAATCCCCCGGATCAACCGGGGGACTCAGGGGTTATTTAGAAGTTTTTAGTGCATTGAATCTTTTTTCATCTTTCATCAGCTTGGCTGTCCTCACTTTCTGCTCTTTCTTATATTCATCTGTTTTTGTGTAAGTATCAAATGCGGAAGCATCGATCACTTCACCTGTGATCTTAACGATCAGTGGTTCCTGCACGCCGGCAAGTTTCACAGAAACGTCTTTATCAAATTTTCCCATGGCAGCAGCATTATAACCCACTTTAATGAGTGTGCTGGAACCCGGAGCAAAAGGTAATTTGGAATATTCGGGAGTGGTGCAACCACAACCGGCCCATGCGTTCTCGATCACAGCAGGTTTGTCGCTGGTATTGGTAACAGTGAAATACACCACTACAGGAACACCCACTTTGATTTTTCCAAAACTGTAATTCTGGGTGTCAGGTTTGAGGATTTCACTTGCTTTTTGTTGAGCCATTGCGGACAATCCGCCTACCAGTACTGCAGCCAGGATGAATAATTTTTTCATGTTACTTATTGAATTTGTTGTTTTAAAAATTGAACAGAAGGATTTGCAGGAGCAGCGCCGGCCGGTGCCTTCCAGACTGTTCCCTTTATCTTGATCTGTTTTGTTTGATTTCCGTTGTATGTGACCGTAATATATTTTTCAAAATAGCCATCGCTGGCGGCATTATACCCCACTTTGATCTTTTCGCTGGCCCCGGGAGCAATGGGTTCACGGCTCCATTCAGGGGTGGTACAGCCACAGGTGGCTACAACATTGTCGAGCTTCAGCGGGGTTTTACCCTTATTTACGATCTCAAATGAATAATAAACAGGCTTGTTCTGGGGAATTTTTCCAAAATCGTATTCCGACTGAACCAGTTCAAGCACATCGGAGGCCTGAGACTGTACGGGAATGGCAGAATGTGTTGTTTGCGCCTGAACAGACAGCAGCCCGGAAGCACAAAGCAGTATTAAAATCATTCTTTTCATATACAAATCCTGGATTCCAAAAATAAGGCAAACCTGCCGGAAACCATAACAAAAACCCCATGGCTTTTGGTTTTTTTAACGATAGCGCCTAAAGCCTATTTTTGCCCCATGGAAAATACTACTGAGGCGGGCCAGCACCTTGAGAAACTTTCTTTTGACCATTTCAGGCAGGAGGTATTACAGGATTACCGGTGGGTATGCACCAGCCGGGAGGTAAGCCTCCTTGGCCGCAAGGAAGTGCTCACAGGCAAGGCCAAATTCGGGATTTTCGGAGATGGCAAAGAAGTAGCCCAGGTAGCTATGGCCAAGTTTTTCCAGCCCGGCGATTTCCGTTCGGGTTATTACCGCGACCAGACCTTTATGTTCGCTTCCGGTCTGGCTACTGTTCAGCAGTTCTTCGCCCAGTTGTATGCCGACCCTTCGCCGGATAGGGAACCTTTCAGTGCCGGCCGCCAGATGAATGCCCACTTCGCCAGCCGGCTGGTAGATGAGCAGGGTGAATGGCTGGACCTGGTGAACCGGAAAAATGTTTCATCTGACATTGCACCTACTGCCGGGCAAATGGGCCGGGGCCTGGGGCTGGCATTTGCTTCAAAAGCATTCAGGAGTTCCGCTGCAAAAGAGCAGTTTGCCCACCTCACAGATAATGGTAATGAAGTTTGTTTCTGCACCATCGGTGACGCATCCACCTCCGAGGGTCCCTTCTGGGAAACCATGAATGCCGCCGCAGTTTTGCAGGTGCCGCTTGCTGTATTTGTATGGGATGATGGTTACGGCATCTCCGTTCCAAAAAAATACCAGACAGCCAAGTCCTCCATTTCACAGGCCCTGCGCGGCATGGAAAAAGAAGATGGGAGCAATGGCATACATTTCTATAATGTAAAAGGCTGGGACTATGCCGGCATGTGCGAAATATTTGAAGAAGGCATCCGGTTGGCAAGAGAAAACCACATCCCGGTTCTTTTTCATGTGGAAGAGATCACGCAGCCGCAAGGGCACTCCACCAGCGGAAGCCATGAACGGTATAAATCTCCTGAAAGGCTGGAATGGGAAAGGGAGTGGGATGGTTTGAAGAAAATGAAAGAATGGATCATCTCCAATGTGCTGGCCACTGCCGAGGAACTGGAAGCTATAGAAATTGAAACCAGGGAAGAGGTTCGTGCGCAGAAGCAGCAGGCCTGGGACGAATACCTGCAGCCAATCAGGCAACAGGTAAGCAGGGCCGCAGAACTTCTCAATGATCTTGCATCCAAATCAGGGCATGGAGCAGAGTTACAAGCACTGGCCCAGCAACTCCTGGCTTTACGGGAACCCATGCGCAGGGACATCATGCTTAGTTTGCATACCGCCCTCGAACTTGCAGGAAGTGATGAATCTGCTCACTGGTTACGCGATTATTACCAGGACCTTAAAAAAGAAAATAAGCAGCTATATAATTCACACCTGCTGAATGAAGGTCCGCGTGCCGCTGTAAAAGTGGAAGCCAGTCCCGCCGCGTATGCCGATGATGCGGCGGTAGTGAATGGTTTTGAAGTGCTCAATCATTATTTCGATCAACTTTTTGCAGGCAATCCGGGTGTGTATGCTTTTGGTGAGGACCTCGGTTATATAGGTGATGTGAACCAGGGATTTTCGGGCCTGCAGGCAAAACATGGGGAAGACAGGATCTTTGATACCGGTATCAGGGAACATACAATTATTGGCCAGGGAATAGGAATGGCGGTAAGAGGACTTCGACCCATTGCCGAAATACAATACCTTGATTACCTATTATACGGCCTGCAGCCATTGAGTGATGATGTGGCCACCCTGCATTTCCGTACCAAAGGGCAGCAGAGTTGTCCTTTGATCGTTCGCACACGTGGTCACAGGCTCGAAGGCATCTGGCACAGCGGCTCACCCATGGGAGTAGTGCTGAATGCACTGAGAGGAATGCATGTTTGCGTGCCCCGCAACATGACCCAGGCTGCAGGCATGTACAATACTCTTTTGAAAAGTAATGATCCTGGTATAGTGGTGGAATGCCTCAACGGGTACAGGCTCAAAGAAAAACTTCCATCCAACTTACTTGAATTTACCGTGCCCCTTGGAGTACCTGAAGTGATCAGGGAAGGTTCTGATATTACGCTGGTGAGTTATGGCTCCACCCTGCGCATTGTGATGGATGCTGCCATGCAACTGGAGAAAAAAGGGATCAGTTGTGAAGTGGTGGATGTTCAGACACTACTGCCTTTCGACCTCGGGCACCGCATACTTGAATCACTCAAAAAAACCAGCAGGATCTTATTCATAGATGAAGATGTTCCCGGTGGCGCCGCTGCCTTTATGTTTAATAAGGTGATGGAAGAACAGGGTGGTTACCGCTGGCTGGATGCAGGTCCCCGTACCATTACCGCCAAAGCACATAGGCCTCCCTATGGAAGTGATGGCGACTATTTCAGCAAGCCTAATGCCCAGGAAATTATGGATGTGGTGAAGGAGATGATGGAAGAGTAAAAGTCAGTTCAAAGTTAAAAGTGCAAAGTTCAAAGTCGGTGAACTAAAGAACCGGTTGTTTAATGGATGATAAACCGGAACATTAGTTACTACTTACTGTCTTACCGCCTTCCCGGCCTTAAAGTTTGATCTTAACCCATCTAAAATAAAACTCAAGCAGTTTCGACATTCGCCATTGACCATTCACAAAAATCCACAATGAAACTCACAATCTACCAGGTTGATGCCTTTGCTGAAAAAGTTTTTACAGGAAATCCTGCTGCCATTGTACCACTCGAACACTGGATTGATGATAAGCTGATGCAGCACATCGCTATGGAGAATAACCTGAGCGAGACCGCTTTTTTTGTGAAGTCTGACGCGGGTTTCCACATCCGGTGGTTTACGCCGGAATATGAAATCGATCTTTGTGGTCATGCAACTCTTGCTTCTGCATATGTGATCAAAAATTTTATCGAACCCCACCTCAACGAAATCGTTTTCTTTACGGATAAGGCAGGAACATTGAAAGTAACAATGGGTGAAGGTATTTATACCCTTGAACTTCCTGCAAGAGTGCCTTCAACCACAGAAGTGCCTGAACTTTTACTGAAAAGCCTTGGTGTGACTGCAGTTGTTGAGGTTTTGAAATCCCGTGATTATTTCGTGGTGCTTCCTGATGAAAATGCGGTCCGTAACGTGGAACCGGATTTTTCGATGATGAAGGAGCTTGATACCATTGGGGTAATTGTAACCGCGAAAGGAAAAGATGCCGATGTGGTCTCCCGATGTTTCTATCCTGGCCTGGGCATACAGGAAGATCCTGTTACAGGTTCAGCCCATTGTAATATTGTGCCTTACTGGAGTGCTAAACTCAACCAGCAAAAACTGGTCTGCCACCAGTTGTCGGCAAGAGGAGGCATTTTAAGCTGCGAACAGAAAGGAGACAGGGTGCTGATGGGAGGCAAATGTGTTTTATACCTTACCGGTTCTATCGAGATACCCGAAACGGTGAGTTGAAAATATCAGAGAAATTTTTTACGGACTTCAGGCCCGGGGATCATACAGCTTTCTTTTTTCCCAAACCATTTATAGCGGTTGCGTGCAATGAAATGATAGACTGCATCACGGAGAAAAGCCGGTATGATCCAGAATAGCTGCGTCCATTTCCAGTACCAGGGAAGGTGGCTGCAAACTTTCAATGCCGCGCCGGAAGCCTTGTAGATTTTTCCTTTTTCCAGTAAGATAAAAGAATCAAAATAACCTGTAGGTAGCCGGTAATTTTGCAGCAATAACTGCCCTGCTTCCGATTGCAGGGCGGCAAAACGGAACACATCTTTTTTATCGTGGCGGATAATAAAGTTGACAGCCCCGTTGCAGAAATTACAGACACCGTCAAACAATACCACCGGGTGCTCCATGATTATTGATTACTGGAGATTGTGAAATACCTTCTGTACATCTTCGTCCTGTTCCAGCTTGTCGATCAGTTTCAATACATCCTGTGCCTGTTCTTCGCTGAGTTGAACCGTGGTGGTAGGAATCCATTCGACTTCGGCGCTGATGGTAGGCAGATTTTTTTCTTCAAGCGCTTTTTGCATATTGCCGAAATCGGAAAATGCGCAACGCAATACCAGTACTTCTTCATCATTTTCACCTGTGCCTTCACCCATTTCTTCAAGGCCATGGTCGATCAGTTCAAATTCGAGTTCTTCTGTATTGATCCCTTCCGGTTTCAATTTGAATACGCCCATTTTTTTAAACTGGAAACTCACGCTGCCGCTATTACCAAGGGCGCCATCACCTTTATTGAAAATCGATTTTACATTGGCAACGGTACGCACATGATTGTCGGTTGCAGTTTCAACCAATACAGCCACACCATGAGGAGCATAACCTTCATACAGGATTTCCTCGTAATTCTGCATCTCCTTGCCCTGGGCTCTTTTGATGGCAGCTTCCACGCGGTCCTTTGGCATGTTCACCGCCTTGGCATTCTGCAGGCATCGGCGCAGGGCCGGGTTGGTATGAGGGTCCGGACCTCCCGCTTTTACCGCGATCACGATCTCTTTTCCCACACGGGTGAACTGTTTTGCCATGCGATCCCACCGGGCAAACATGGTAGATTTTCTGACTTCGAATATGCGACCCATCGTAAGAATGTTTGATTGTTAGAAGTAGTCCATGGACAATGGACCATGGTCTATGGACTCGTTTCACGGCCGCAAATGTAAGATTTACGGGGCAACAAAAAACCCCGCCAGTTGGCGGGGTTGAAAGGTTTTGAAAATTATTTAGAATGGTTTGTAATCATCCTTGGTGGATTCAAAATCCGAAGCCTTAGGCAGGATATCTCCCGGCTTGCGGAGATGACTGTGATGACGGCTGTAGAGGAAATACACTATTAGGCCAAGTACCATCCAGATAAATGCAACCAGTAGGGTTCTTGAATCGATGGCTACGATCATCATAGTACAGATCACAGCACCCAATACAGAAACCACGGGTGCAGCCGGAGTTCTGAAAGGACGGTGCAGGTTGGGAGCTTTCACACGAAGGATCCAAACACCAACACTTACCAGTACAAAGGCAAACAAAGTTCCGAAACTGGTGAGGTCACCGGCAACGTGTCCGGGTACAAAAGCCGCGAATAAACCTACAAAAACAAAGAGAATCCAATTGGCCTTGTAAGGAGTTTTGAACCTGGGGTGAATAACACCGAAAGCTTTTGGAATCAGTCCGTCATTACTCATGGTATAGAAGATACGGCTCTGGCCCATTAGCATCACGAGAATCACAGACGAGAAACCTGCGAGGATGGCAATGGTCACTGCGGTGGAAAGCCATGAATAACCCGTCATATACTGGGAAATGGCATAGGCAACTGATGATTCTCTTCCTTTTTCAGGATCAACAAAATCCGTCCATGGCGCCACACCCGTAAGCACGTGCCCGAACAGGATATAAAGTATGGTACATACTACCAGCGAACCAAGGATACCGATAGGCATATCCCTTTTGGGATTCTTGGCTTCCTGGGCAGCCGTACTTACCGCGTCAAAACCAATGAAGGCGAAGAATACAATGGCAGCACCGCCAAGTACACCACCCCAGCCATGCTTGAACACACCGTTATAATTCACGATTTCCTTTCCGGCGCTATCCAGTACCGGAGGCGTGCCCTCAGGAATCATATAGGGCGTATGATTTTCCGGACTGATAAATTGCCAGCCGATCACGATGAAGAGTAAAACGATCGCGACTTTGATGAAAACGATAATGGCGTTTACAAAAGCACTTTCCTGTGTACCCCTGATCAGCAGAAGGGTTAGTAATAAAAGAATGATGAGAGCCGGAGCATTCAGGATACCCTGGTGAGCCACACCGTTAGAATCGGTGAAGCTTTCAAAAGGCGAGTGCGACCATTCGTATGGAATGCCCCCTCCCAAAAGCTTGTTTAAATATTCACTCCAGGCAATGGAAACCGTGGCAGCACCAAGGGCATACTCCATGATCAGAGCCCAGCCGATGATCCAGGCCACGAGTTCACCCATGGTCACATAAGAATAAGCGTAAGCACTGCCCGCGATTGGAATCATAGCGGCAAACTCCGCATAGCAAAGTCCGGCGAATGCGCAACCAATGGCAGCAATAATAAATGAAATCGTGACAGCCGGACCTGCAGCCTGACCGGCGGCAGCAGCCGTGCGTACAAAAAGACCTGCGCCTATGATGGCACCGATACCCAATGCCACAAGGTTGGCGGCACCCAGGGTCCGTTTCAGCCCTTTTTCATTGTCGGCTGCCTGGGCCAACACCTGGTCCAAAGGCTTTTTTGCGAATAAACTCATAGTGATCGTTTAAAACAATAATGGTTTAGGTTTCAAATATTTTTCAAATAAACAATAAAAATGATTACGCTTCCTTCTTTCTTGATAAGGCGATATAATAAAGAGGGATGCCGATCAGTACAATGATTAGTCCGTAAAGGGAATATTCGGTGGACTTCCACAACAGTCCCGCGCAGAAAGCAACGGCCAGTAAAATGTAAATGATGGGAAGTACAGGGTAACCGAAAGCCTTGTAAGGTCTTTCGGCATCAGGAAATTTTTTACGAAGGATGAAGATGCCCGCAAGGGTGAGCACGTAAAAGATCACCACTACAAATGAGATCATCGTGAGCAGGTCGCCATATCTGCCGCTGAGACAGAGAATGGAGGCCACCACGGCCTGGATCCATAAGGCGTACGCCGGGACACTGTGTTTATTAAGCGTGCCTGTTTTTTTGAAGAACAACCCGTCTTTAGCCATCGTATAATAAACCCTGGCGCCGGCGAGGATCAGTCCATTGTTGCAGCCAAAGGTGCTGACCATGATAAGGACCGCGATCACAAGAGAGCCGCTATCGCCGAGGAATTGTTCGGCCGCGGCCACGCCAACTCTGTCATTTTCTGCAAAGGCAATACTGCTGGCGCCCTCGTTCAATGGTAAAACATAGAGGTACATCAGGTTGGCAGCTACATAGATGATGGTTACAATGAGAGTGCCCAGGAATAAACTGAGGCCAATATTTCTTTTGGGGTTTTTGATCTCTGCTGCAATGAAGGTTACATTATTCCAAGCATCGGAACTGAAAATGGAACCCACCATGGCAACCGAAACGGCGCCTGCCAGTACCAGTCCTTCAATACCCACCCAGCCCTGGCCATCGAGGTTCTGCTGCGCATTGAAACCGGTAGCCCAGTTCTGGTCCCAGAAATTTTCTTTAGCCAGTAAAAAACCAAGTATGATTAAACCGAATAAGGCGAGTAGTTTAGCTGTAGTGAAAGTTGTCTGAATGATCTTGCCTCCTTTTACACCCATGGTATTGGTAAATGTGAGGAAGAGAATAGAAGCAATGCCCAGTAGCTGGGCCGCATTCAGCCGGAAGTATAAGGGAACACCTTCTTTGTTGGTACCGGTCTGGAATTGCCATAAAATATTATCCTCACCCACTCCCGGGATGATATAGGCTGTAAAACGTGCAAATGCCACGGCTACGGCTGCGATAGTGGCGGTCTGTATCACGGAAAAAAAACTCCAGCCGTACAAAAACCCGAACATGGGATTGTACGCTTCGCGCAGGTACACATACTGTCCGCCTGCTTTTGGATACATGCTGCTCAGTTCACCATAACTCAGGGCAGCGGTAATAGTCATGAAACCTGTGATGACCCAGACAGCGATCATCCATCCTGCACTGCCAACGTTCCTTGTGATCTCTGAACTCACAATAAAGATTCCCGAACCAATCATGGAGCCTGCTACGATCATGGTGGCATCTACCAGGCCAAGCGATTGCTTGAAAGATTTTTGTTCTGACATTGTATGTTTTTGAGGGAGGTGGATCCCCTGCCTAATTTTAAAAGCATGGAAAATAATACAATAATTCAATTGGGATGGTATATGTTTTACACAACGTGAGTCGTGAGCCGGAAGTCAGTAGTCGGGAGTTCAAAGTTCAAAGTCAGTGAACTAAAGAACGGAATTGATCTGCTTGCGCTGACATATAATTTATAAAAACCAATTTTTAAACTGGCACGTAATCAGCCACATCCCTTCCACAGCCACCGACTTTGAACTATGAATTTTGAACTGGACTCAGACTACCAGCCCTACGCTAAAGCTTACACCACCGCTAAAGCTTCGGCGCACAACGTCAGCTGGCAAAGCCGACTACTAACTACTAATTACGATATCTTTCAGCCACATCACTTCCACAGCCACCGACTTTGAACTTTGAATTTTGAACTGGACTACAGACTACCAACCTACACTAAAGCTTGGGCTGGCAAAGCCGACTCCCGACTCATTCTTTTGCTTGCTGAACTATTTTTCCGATTTTCGGCCTTCTTTCAATAAAGCTT
>CAYWSQ010000068.1:0-16319 GCA_964460925.1 uncultured Flavisolibacter sp.
TGATAAAGGCACTTCGTTTGTCCTTTTCGGTGCGCAATACCACAAAACCTTCCACTTTATCCGGGTTTTTCCCATTTCCATGTCCAAATACCCGAAGCCCGCTGATGGCAAATTTACCGGTTGGCATCTGAACATTTTCCAGGCGGATATATCTTGCCTGCACCGGCCTTGCCAGTTCTACATAATCATGCGGAACATCAGTCTTGTTTTTGCTCTTGTCAACCAGCAGGGTCCATTTTTTCCCATCCACTGAATAATAAAGTGCATACTGATGATACTGGTCATTCATTTTTCCAAGCCTGTTGGCATCTACATCCTGGTCGGCATAATTGATCTGAACCGCATTCACTCTTGACACATTCCCCAGGTCAGTTTCGATCCATTCGCCTGCCTTTCCTGTAGCGGCGCTCCAGTAGGTCTTGGTAAGTTCATCAACCGCTCCATTGGGAAGGTAACCGCCATATGTGGATGAAACCTTTACAGGTTTGTTATAGTTCAGCAGCATCCAGCCAGTGAAATACCTCGAGGTTTTATAATCGTTCGGCTTTCTTTTATCAACCGCGGCAGGAATGAAATGCGGGTAATCTCCAAAGCTGGTATTGCACCACATATTGCCATCTTTATCGAAACCTGTAGGCCACATGGCGATCCTTCTTTCAAAAGTATTTTTCACTGAAACCACTGTTGTAGCTACATGCCACCAGTTGTAATCATTATCGTGAAAGGTGGCACCGTGCCCCGCCCCGCGTACAAATCCACCTAGCTTCATGCTCAAGGGATCAGATTGCGGCGTGAAAGGTCCCAATGGCCCATCGCCTACAAGCAGTCCATCAGCATAACCGCTGAATTCCGTGCCCGGCGCTCCATACTGCAGGTAATATTTCCCTTTGTACTTGGTCATATGCGAGCCCTCAATAAAGGGATCGAGGAAAGTATTATCCATGTGTTCACCAAAGCGCTGCCACCCATAGCGCCAGTGTTCCAGCACATACATTTCCTTGCGGGTGCCCTTGGGCTGCATGGTTCTCCTGTCCAGCTCCACTCCGTACATTGGATAGCGGTTGCTGCTGCCATTGTACATATAAAATTTCCCGTCGCTGTCGGTGAAAAAGGAGGGATCCCATCCGCCGATTTCAAACGAATCCACCAGCGGTTTCCATTCATTGGCTTTCGGGTTAGTGCTCATCCAAATGGAGAAATTATCGGTGTAAGTGGAACCGAAAACGATCATGGTATCACCAATGATGCCTACTCCGGGTGCGCAAAGTTCATCGTAAGTGCCGGTATTCCATGGACGCAGGAATTTTTTCGAAATGAATTTCCAGTTCAGCAGGTCGCTGCTCCACCAGTAGCCCCACTGGTTGGTGCTGAAGAGATAAAAATCTCCTTTGTAATTCACAATTACAGGATCAGCGGTAGCTCTGTGCCTGCCCCAGTTAGCAAAATTTGGGATAGGAGTATAGCCATAATCAATGTTGAGAGGGTTACAGTAGGTCTTCTGTTGCGCATCCGCTGAAGGAAGAAAGTTTAATAGTGAAATGAACAGGAGAATAAATATTCTGATCATGAAACAGGTGTTTTAATAATTGATTTATTTTTTCGGCCGGAAGTTGAAGGCACATTTTTCACACAACGGAAACCTGTATGTTCCAATCCCGTATCAGGTGATGATTTCATTCTGCTGGTAAGACGGTATCCCTGGCAATAGGATGCATGGCACATGAAAGATCCTCCACGTACCAGTTTTTTGGCAATGGTGGGTTCAGCAGAATCAAAACTTTTTTCCGGTCCTTGCGGATTTTTTACTGCCTGGTTCTTCATCCTTGAATAATATCCTGCATCAAACCAATCGCTGCACCATTCCCAGACATTACCGGCCATATCAAATAAGCCATACCCGTTTGCAGGAAAAGACCTCACGGGAGCTGTTCCATAGAACCCATCCCATTCCGTATTGCTTACAGGAAATCTGCCCTGCCAGGTATTGGCCTTTGCCTTTCCTGATTCGATTTCTTCATTGCCCCATGGATAATTTTTCCCTGCTTGTCCTCCTCTGGCAGCAAATTCCCATTCTGCTTCCGTTGGCAATCTTTTTCCTGCCCATTTACAATAAGCCCGGGCATCATCCCATGAAATATGTACAACAGGATGATTTTCTTTTCCATTAATATCCGAACCCGGACCCTGGGGATGTTTCCAGTTGGCACCGGTTTTCCAGGTCCACCATTGTGAAGCATTATTCAAAGGAATTTCTGTTGCCGGTGGCGCGAATACAAGAGAAGCGGCCCGCAGCATTTCATCCGCAGGTTTTGGTGTCCCTTCCGGTAATTGTGTTTTCATACTTTCCCAATCCACGTCCTTTTCCGCTGTAGTGATATAACCGGTGGCATCAACAAATTTTTTGAACTGCGCATTAGTAACCTCGGTTTCATCCATCCAGAATGGACCCAGTTCTACATTATACCCATCATCACCATTCATTCTGAAAATGCCTCCTTCAATGAAACGCATTCCTTCGTATCCTGATCCTTCTTCATTAATCTCCAGGGTGTCTTTCATGCCTGCCAGCCTCCCTGGTATTCCATCTGTGCAATGCTGGGAACTGTCAGAAAGGGCTGTGGTTTTTTCAACTGCCTGGTTGCAGGCAGTGAAGGTGAGTGCCATAAAGCCGGCAATCATTATTCTATGGTGATCAATAACTGCCACGGTATAAATTGTCAAACCTGCTGTTAATAGTACGTTTCAATGGGATCTGTAAACCATTGGTGGTCTCAAGCCAGTTAAATAGTTCGGATTTTAATTGCAGCCCGATCTTCCGGTGCGCAGTATCATTGATGAGATTATTCATTTCATAAGGATCCTCTTGCAGATCAAATAATTCATTGATGTCCCAGACACCATTGTAATAAATATACTTGTAACGGTCCGACCGTACGGCAAAGGTAGTGGGCGTTTGCGGGAAGGCTGACTCCCAATAATATTCATAAAAGACTTTATCTCTTTTCCACCCCTGCGGAGAACCTTTCAGTAACTGTGTGAATGAATACCCCTGCATCTGCCCTGGCTTTTGAATGCCTGCGAGTTCCAGGAAGGTTGGCGCAAGGTCCACATTCATTATCACCTGTTCAATTACTGAATTGGGTTTCACCATCCCCGGCGCCCATACCAGTAAAGGTACCCGCATGGATTCTTCGTAAGCATGACGTTTGTCAATCAATCCATGTTCACCAAAAGAAAATCCATTATCCCCCATGTAAACGATCATGGTATTTTGTTCGAGTCCTTCAGCCTTAACCCAGTTCATGACTCTTTCCACGCTTTCGTCCACTGCCATTAATGTTTCAAGGTATTGACGGTAGAATCTGTCAAATGGAATGGTTCCATGATACATATAATCTACACCATGCCAACTGTAGCGCTGCCTTCTGACCCATTGTGGGATATCGCGGTAATTCACTTTCGTTGTTGGTGCACTTGATATTCCATAAACACGGCTGCTGTCGGTTGCGGTCAGGTACATGGAAGGAGGAGTACGGATCTCAAGACCCGCGTACATACCCTCATGTCTTTTTGCCGGTTGAAATTCCGCATGCACGCCTTTATGGGAGAGATACATGAAAAACGGCTTGCTTTTATTTCTTTCTTTCAGCCAGCCGATCGCGTGATCCGTCAGTTGATCAGTAATATATCCTTCAGCAGGCTGCTTCACCCGTTTGCCATTGATGTTGAAAGTGGAATTATAATAAGTGCCCTGGCCATGGAAACTGAGCCAGTAATCAAAACCAGGCTGGGGCTGGTCACCGGTATTACCCATATGCCATTTACCCAGGAAGGCTGTCTGGTAGCCGCTTTTTTGCAGGTATTCAGGAAAGAAAACCAGGTTTTTTGGAAGTGGTGCATCATTATCCACTACGGTATGCGAATGTGCATATTGACCGGTGAGAATGGAGGCCCTGCTGGGTGAACAAAGTGCTGTTGATACAAATGCATTTTTCACATGTGCGCCTTCCTTTGCCAATCGGTCCATGCCCGGTGTTTTCAATCCTTCTATTTTATTCATGAATCCCATGGCGTCATACCGGTGATCGTCAGCAAGGATATAAATGATATTGTATCTTTTTTGCTGGGCATGAATGGTTGCCGGCAAAAAATACATGAGGCAGATGACGATCAATTGAATCCTGTTCATCATACAATTTATTATTGAGTTTGACCAGGACCCGTCATGGCATGATTGATCAGGAAATCATGACCGGGTTCCAGTTTATATTCATTGATAAATGGTGAGTAAGTTCTTACTCTTACTGTATTCTTCTTCATGTTGATGTCAATAATCCGCAGCCAGCCATTACCACCTTTAACCGAACCTTTCACACCAGGCTGGTAATTGGCAAGCATCTGGTATACAGGATAACCATGATCGTTGATGCTGACAAGATTGCCCACCCCTGTAGTGAGCACATGGCCGGAGAATACATAACGCACATTAGGATGTATGCGGACCAGTTTGTTCCAGATCTGTTCACCGTCATTCACGCTGCTGTCACCACGGTCTCTTCCCACACCATAAGCCTGCGGCCTCCAGTTATCGCCCGGTCCCTGCCTGGTGCTGTCGAAATACATATAGCTATGTGTATTCAGGATCACGGTATGATCCGCATGTCGCTGTATGATTTCATTGGCCCAATTCAATACGGTATCCCTTGGTCCGAATTCCAATGAGAGGATAAGCCATTTGTACTTACCTTTTTTCAACTTGTAATATGAATTATCAGTTTTGCCAGGATCAAAACTCCCGGCAAACGCAGGCAGGGTAGCATGACTGCTGTAAGGAAAATATTGATTATAGAGTTCAGTATTCCTTACATCCGCAAATTTGCCATCAGCACTTCCCATATCATGGTTGCCAAGGGCGAGGATGTACGGAATTTGATGATCCAGCTTTTGAAAGGCTGAGCGGACGACCTTCCACTCTTTATGATTATTGTTCTGGGTGAGATCACCCTGTTGCAGTACGAGATCAATATTCTTTTTTTCACGGAGGATATAATTGATCTGCGAATCCAGCACTTCCGGGAAACTTTCCGCATAAGCCTGCGTATCGGGGAGCAGCACCCAGCGGGCTGTATGCTTCGACGCACTGCAGGATAGCAGTATGAAAGCAAAAAAAATAAATGACCATTTCAACATTCCAGGTATTTTAAAAATTTTCCTGAGGAGCTTTATTAATCAAGCAGGAATCTTTGGTCCTTCGACCCTGATCTGTATATAGGTCATCAGGAAAATGAAAAAAACAAAACTGAGTCCGGCCAGGAAAAAATAAAACATGTATTTCCTCACTTTTCTCCATTCTTGCTTTTTGGCTCCTTTCTCTTCATCGAAAACATACCAGCCATATTTGCCCGTGATCCTTACCAACCGCAAAACATTTACAATCATAACCGCGGCAAGGGCCGGGAAGATGATGAGTGAAAGGATTTAGATCATTTCAGGTAAGGTGCAGTGAATCCAAGCTTTTTCAATCCCTGCTGGATCTCAGGAGCACTCGTAAATAATTTCCACAATAATTGTGAACGGTGGTTTTCCATCATCACTACAATGGGTCCCTGGTCAATGGCTAAATACCTTTTAGGATACCAGTTGTCGGTTTCGCTGAAAGCATCATAAAAGCCGTATGCACCGAATAATTTTTCTTTGTGATTATTGTACCAGTTGTTCATGGCCTGCATGCTCTCCTTTGGTGTATAGGGCATGGAAGAAAGAGCCGCAGTGGGAGAGATCACGCCCAGGTCCCTGTTTTCCGCCGGGGCATGACCTGCATAACCTTTCACGGAATAACTGGAAGTGAGTCCCCAGCTATCCGGGCCATAACCTTTGAATTTTTTTGGATTGGTGACGCACCACTGGTAATTGATCATGGACTGGTTTACATTCTCCTGCCAGTAATCGGCATAACGGTCCTTTAATCCTCTAGGGTCAAGTCCCAGGTAGGAATAGTGAGCCCAAAATAAAGGTCCCCCGTTGGGTACATCACCCTGGTGCTTTAACTGTAAGGTATAACCGAATTTTTCGTGCTGTTGTTTGATTGCGCCATTTTCGGCCCAGCCTTCATGGTACACTTCAGCGGGCACACCATGAGTGGGGGAGGAGGCTGCCAATACATACATGATGAGGCATTCATTATATCCGCGCACAGGAAAATTCATTTCCCAGCCGTAATTAGGACTCCAGTGCCAGTACAAAACATTTTTTCCATTACGGTACCAGTTAAAATCAACTTCCTTCCAAAGTTGATCTGCTTTTGCAGCAAGCGCTTTTTCCCTGGCATTGCCATCCTTGAAATACTGTCTTACGCATAATAATCCCTGCAGCATGAACGAAGTTTCCACCAGGTCACCTCCATCATCTTTTTTACTGAAGGGTTTTACTTTCCCGGTTTCACCATACCACCAATGCGGCCAGGCGCCATGAAAACGGTCGGCCGTTTCCAAAAATTTTGTGATTCTTTCAAGCCGTTCAACACCTTGCTCCCTTGTAATGTAATTTCTTTCGATGCCTACGAGTATGGCCATCACTCCAAATCCACCACCACCACTGGTGATCACGCTCTGGTCATTCTGCGGGTATACGCCATCCATGTGCACTCTTTCCCTGGCAAGACCGCTGTTGGGTTCAGCCCCCTCCCAGAAATAATTGAAGGTGCTGCGCATCACCTGGTCATATACTTCGCGGGTCTGTGCATCAGGCAATGCTTTGTCCTGGTTTTTTTTTGAAGAACCACAGGCTGATAGGATAAAACAGCACATCACTACCGGTAAAAAATGTTTTGTACGCATGATCTGATTTTTAAAAATGAGGACTTTGAAAACCCAGGTTCTGCATCCCGGTTTTTACTTCAGGACAGCTCATAAAAAGATCCCACAGCAGTCCGCTCCGGTAATTTTCCATCATCACAATGATAGGACCCTGGTCGATGGCCAGGTAAGAATCCGCGAACCAGGCATCCTTCAGGCTAAAAGCATCTTTGAAACCATAATCTCCCCAGAGTTTGTCACCCAGCTTATAATAAAAGAATTTCAGTGCTTTCATTGACTCTGCCGGGGTATAGGGAAAGGAGGAGAGAGCCGCAGTTGGCGCGATCACACCACGATCATTCGTAGGAGAACTGGCTGTATATCCGTTAGGAATATCACTGGCAGTGAGTCCCCAGCACTGGTCGCTGTATCCAAAATGACCGGCGGGGTTAGCCTTGCAATATTCATAATTGATTTTTGTATGATGGGTATTCTGTGTTTCATAGTTCGCATAGGCATCAACGAGATCATTGGGATCAATGCCAAGAAAAGAATAGTGTGTGAAGAATAGTGGTCCGCCCAGTTGAGGCCCCAGGGGTAACTGGTATCCATAATAGGTATTCCCATTGACCATGCCGCCATTCCTTGCCCATCCATTATCGTAAACGATCTTTGGAACGGAATGCGTGGGAGAGGAGGCCGCCAGTACATAAGTGATCAATGCTTCATTCCATCCACGGATCTGCATGTTCATTTCCCAGTTATAATTAGGACTCCAGTGCCAGTACAAAACGTTCTCTCCATTCTTGCGGAACCAGTCCCACTCCACACCCTGCCAGATCGTGTTGATGTCATTTCTCAGGTTGGTTTCTGCGGCATCGGCTCCGTTAAAATATTGTCGTGCTGTGAGAAGTCCCTGCACCAGGAAAGAAGTTTCTACGAGATCAGCTCCGTTATCTTTCTGGCTGAAGGGAAGAGCAGCACCGGTTGTGCCGTTGAGCCAGTGCGAATAAGCACCATGAAATCTCTGGGCATTATTTTTCAAAAACCCGACGATGGTCTGCATGCGTGCCAGCCCCTGCTGCCTTGTTATAAAATTGCGGTGGATGCCGGTAACGATGGCCATGATGCCAAAGCCAGAACCGCCGGTGGTAACCGTTTCACCCGAAGTATTTCTTTCTCTTGCGAGACCGCTAACGGGGTGACCAAAATCCCAGAAATATTTAAAGGTTTGTTCCTGCACTTTGGTGAGTAAGGCCTCATCAGAGATCTGCGGGAATTTATCTGTAGAATCAATTTTTGTATTGAGGTTGATATTGATGGCCGTTTGCAAGGCACCGCCTTCTTTTGATTTTAAGGCGGTGGAAACGGAAAGAATGTATTGGGTAAGGGCGGCCAAAGGAGAAGAAGGTTGTAATACGATGGTGCTGTCATTGTTTTCCATTGATGTGGTATAACTCACTTCACCACCGGTTCTGCGTCTCAGTGTCACCGCACCTGCAATGGATGCCTGGTCGATTTTTGTGGAGAAAGATAATTTTACCTGGGGAGTGAAACTGGTATTGTAATAAGTAAAGCCACTGAAAACGCCATCCACTTTCAGTGCCATAAAACTATAAGAGGCCGGTGGAGGCGGCGGTGGTGGTGCCGGGGGGGCGGATTTTTTACATGAAAACCCAAGAACAAGGATGAGAATTGCAAAAGGATAAAATGTTTTCATGCGAAAAGGCTTTGTATGCAAGGGTGATGTGAAAAAAGAAAAAAGGGTTGCCATACCTCAGCTGGCAACCCCTTGAAAGAAGCGGGGCTTACCTGCCTAACGCTTCGAGCTTGAAAAGAGAATTAATATCTGAATCTGTTAAGGCCTTGTTGAAGATCCTGAATTCATCGAGCATGCCTGTATAGTTCAGCATCCATCCATCAGGATTGCTCCATGGAGTACCAAGATGTTGCTGGAAACCACCGATGATCAGCTTGGAAACATCAACGAAATTCAAAGCACCTAATGGATTGCCGCCGCTAACCCTGTCAACAATGCTGGCAGGCAGACTTCTTTTTACTCCATTCAGGTACACATTGAATTTTGAATTTGTGGCATTGTAGGAGAATGCCAGGTGTTTCCATCCACCATACATATCGGGCAAACGATTTGTATTGGTAAGTTCAGCCCATTGACCGTTGAAATGAAATTTCACCAGCATGGAATCTGATGCTGTGTTATTGCCTTCGATCAGCATGAACATATTTCCCCAGAAGTCACTCGTGCGTGGCAGCATGAATACTGACTGAGCACCACCATCATGTTTCTGTGTGTTGATCCACATGGTAACCGTAAAACTTTCCAGGTCTGTGATATCAGTGCCTGGCGTGGGATAGGAGATGAAACCATTGGTTGCGCCTTTCATAGCCTGGCCTTTACGGCCGGGAACGAAAGTGACATTGGTTGCCGTTCCATTCAGGCTGTTGACACTGTCAATGGGACTTCCGTCAAAAGACCATTTTGCAACAAGAGCGCCTGGTGCAATCTCGCTGGAACTGGAATATCCGCCAATGGGTTTGATGGGAGCATAATCATTGATGCCATCTTTATCCTGGCAGGAAAATAATGTAGCGCTTAGCAGCACTGCACCAACGGCGCTCCGGATTTTATTATTGAATTGTTTCATAAAAACTTTTTTTAGTTGTTATTAATAACCGGGGTTTTGTGTAAGTACACCAGCACTCAGGTCAATTTGGTTCTGGGGGATGGGCATCAGTTCATTTTTGCCTGCCTGGAAACCTTTTGGTCCGAATACCTGCGCACCGCGGCCCTGCCTGATCACATCAAAGAAACGGTCGAACTCCATGGCCAGCTCCACTCTTCTTTCATGCCAGATGGCAGCACGCAACTGCGCCTGATCATTGGTGGTAACGTCAGGAAGAATAGCAGGATTGCCGCCTCTAGCTCTTTCCCTTACTTTATTCAAAGAGAGTTTTGCCTGTGTTGGATTATTTAACTCATTGGCTGCTTCGGCGTTCATGAGCAGTACTTCCGCGAAACGGATCACACGGATGTTCTGGTCAGCACCTTCAGTAAAACCAGACTGCCAGTAAGTGGAAGGCACGTATGATTTCTGGTTATACCTGGGATTGTCACCGGTTGGTGGAACAACATCTCCCTGTGGTGTGGTCTCGCCTCTGAAGATGATCGTGGCATCTCTTCTTGGATCATCTGTTTCAAATGCATTTACCAGTTCAATAGTTGGAACATGGAAGCCCCATCCGCCCCAGTTGATGCCTCTTACACCCTGCACCTGTGAGTACTGGCTGTTGGAAGCACCGGGGATGCTTGGTAATTTCTGTGCCTGGATCTCGAAGATGGATTCCTGGTTATTTTCATTAGGAACCCTGAACTGCCCTTCAAAACTTGGGAAGAGTGAATAACCCATGCCGATCACCTGGTTGGTTAACGCAAGTACCTGCGCCCATTTCTGCTGGTACATGGAAGCTTTCGCATGCAATGAAAGTGCAGCACCTTTAGTGGCACGGCCTACATCGGCAGGTCCATAGGTCTGTGGTAAAACTGCTGCCGCGTCTGTCAAATCCTGTTCAATGGCAGCGTACACTTCTTCTTTGGATGCCCTGGGCAGGTTGTATTCTTCCGGTGACTGTGGAAGTCTAAGTCTTAGTGGCACTCCGCCAAAGGCGCGTACCAGCCTGAAATAACTGTAAGCCCTGATAAATTTCGCTTCAGCGATATAGCGGTTTTTCAATGTCGCATCCATGGTGATTCCAGGGATGTTGTCGATCACCTGGTTGGCCAGGTTAATGGAGCGATACTGTCCCAGCCAGAAATCATTCACCTGTCCCTCAGTGGAAGTATGGGTGAAATTATCAAAGTTGTTCATGAAGGTAGCGTCACCAGGGCTGCTTCCTTTTTCAACTTCATCTGATCCCATGCTTTCAACTGCGATAGGAGCAAATGCTACCATTTCCCAGGAGCGCAGGTTTCCATACATGGCATTCACTGCTTCGGTTGCATCCTGTTGTGTGGCCCAGAACTGTTGACCGGGTTGTTGTGCCTGTGGCGGCACTTCCAGGAAAGATTTTTTACAACCTGTCTGCGACACCAGGGCCACTGTGAGCGCAATGGCCGCGGTATTCTTTATGTATTTATGAATTTTCATGATCTAATATTTCAATAGTTTAAAAACTAACGTTCACACCAAAATTATAAGTAGCGGAAAGCGGGTAGATGCCATTATCAATTCCAGCATTGATCGGGCTGCCACCTGAGATCTCGGGAGTGAAGCCGGTATAGCTGAAGAAATTGAAGGCATTCTGCGCGTTCAGGTAGAAACGCACCCTGCTCAGGCTCCACCTTTGCGTAAGGTTGGTTGGTAAAGTGTAACCCAACTGCAGGTTCCTGATCCTGAAATAACTTCCATCTTCCACATACCATGAATTGGGAATGTAGTTGGTTCCACCACCAATGTTGGCTGAAGGATATTCATTGGAAGAATTGGCCCCGTTCCAGCGGTTGTCATAAAAATCCTTGCTGAAATTTTCAGAACCGAAACGAAGGCCTTTGTTGGCATTGTATACTTCCACGCCGGAAACTCCCTGCAGGTCGAGGGTAAGATCAAACTGGCGGTAAGTGAAATTGGTGTTCAGACCGAAATTGTATTTAGGATTTGGATTACCCAATACCACCCTGTCTTTCGCATCGATAATGCCATCCTTGTTGGTGTCAACATACCTGAAATCACCTGGCTTGGCATTTGGCTGTGCGGATCCCGCAACTTCCGCAGGTGTCTGGAAGATGCCGTCCACCTGCAGTCCAAAGAACTGGCCGATAGGCTGGCCGGCAATGGTTCTTGTACTTAACTGTCCGCCTGTTGCAGCAGCGCCACCACCGAAGATGGGGTTGTTACCGGTTACAACATTCAGTACTTTATTATTGTTGGCACTGAAATTACCATTGATGGAATAATTCACTCGGCTGTTGATATTATCAGACCAGCCCAGGGAGAATTCCCAACCGGAGTTCTCGAAATCTGCCTGGTTGCCGCGGATCGAACTTCCTGCTAGTCCAAGAGAACCAATTACAGGAATGTCGAAGATCGCCTGTTCTGTTTTCCTGTTGTACCAGTCAATTTCAAAATGAAGTCTTCTGCGCATCAGGTCACCCTCGATACCGATGTTGGTTCCAACACCTCTTTCCCAATAGATCACCGGTGGAACAATGCTGGTGATGCTCGCACCTGGTGCAGGCTGTCCGCCAAAGATGGCAGTGAATCCTGCCTTACGGTCAACCAGTTGAACAGCGAGGTTCGCGGGAACGGCAGCATTTCCTACCTTACCCCAGCTACCTCTCAGTTTCAGGTAATCAAACACACCCTGGTCAGTCATGAAGTTCTCATCAGAGATCACCCAGCCGGCACCGATGGAAGGGAAATAACCCCAGCGCTCATCACCTATGAATTTAGATGAACCGTCAGCTCTCAATGAAGCTGTTAACAGGTAGCGGTTCATGAAAGAATAGTTCAGTCTTCCGAAATAGGAAGCATAAGTAGCCAAAGCACCACCATCAGATACTGTTCTTGGATTGGTAGTAGTATTGGGACCGAGGCTCAGGTAAAGGTCGCCATCGCTTGTTCTTGGAACATTATCCGCCGTGGCGCTGATGTTGTAAGATTTATAACGCTGTGCTGACTGGCCCAGTAAGAATTTGAAAGTGTGATCTCCCACATTCTGGTCAAAAGTCAGCGTGTTTTCCAGGATCCAGTTGCGCACCTGCGCTCTTGACACGGAAAGCTTGCTGATATTGTTGAACTGGATGGTATTACCCTGCGCGGAAGTGTAAACAGGATTGTAGTTCAGCACTTCACCTTCTCCAAATTCACCACCAAAACTGCTGCGGAAATTCAGGTTCTTGTGGAAACGGATCTCTCCGAAAACATTTCCTGTTGCCCTGTAATTCTTCGAGGTCTGGTCAAAGAAATCTAATTGTATCTGCGGGTTGTTGGTGGAGTTACCAATAGGGTAATCTGCAGGATCACCATAAGTGCCGTCAGCATAACGTACAGGCACAACCGGAGCTGCTGTCCAGGCTTTATAGAAAAGTCCGCCTGGAATATCATTCGATTTACTTCCTTCCAGCACGGTTGTATAACCCAGTTTCAGGAAGCGGGCCACGTTGAATTCATTCTGCAGCCTGGCCGTGATCCTGTCATACACATGGCCTTTCACGATGCCTTCCTGTTTGAGGTAACCCAAAGAGAAATTAAATGTTGAACGCTCTGAACCACCGCCAATGGATATATGATGGTTGGTGATGAGCGCGTTTCTCAGGATTACATCGAACCAGTTGGTGCCTTCACCGAAAGAAGCAGGATCCCCGAAAGGAGCAGGATTACCATTGGCCACATTCATTTCATTGATCAGTGTTGCATACTCAGTGGCATTAGCCATTTCCACCTGGTTGGTCACACGCTGCACACCCACATAGCCACTGTAGTTCACCGTTGTTTTTCCCCTTCCTTTTTTAGTGGTGATGAGTACTACACCGTTCGCGGCACGCACACCATAGATCGCTTCACTGGAAGCATCTTTCAATACACTGATGGATTCGATGTCGGCCGGGTTAAGGAAGCTGATATCATCAAACCAAACTCCATCCACTACATACAAAGGATTGGGATTTCCGTACACACTACCCACACCCCTGATGCGGATCTGTGGTGAAGCACCGGGAGCGCCGGAGTTCGTGATCTGCACACCGGCGATCTTACCCTGGAGGGCGCTGATAGGGTTGATGGAAGCCTGCTTGGCGATCTCTTCACCCTTGATCTGCCCGATGGAACCGGTAACATCCACCTTGCGCTGTGTACCATAACCTACCACAACAATATTGTCCATTTGCGAAGCAGAGCTTTGCAGGGTGATAGTGAGATTGGTCTGGCTGCCCACAGTGATCTCCTGCGTGGCATAACCGATAGAAGAAATAACAAGAACCGTGTTCTCATCAGGAACGTTCAGCGCAAAATTTCCATCCGCGTCTGTGGTGGTACCTGTGTTGGTACCGCGTATGGCAACGGAAACACCCTGGAGGGGTTCACCTGCGGGGCCCGTGATGCGACCTGTAACCCTGATATCGCGGAAGGCTTCCATATTGCTGCCTGCTGCTTTTAATACGATCAGGTTATTGTTGAGGATTTTATAGCTGATGCCATTTGATGCAAGCAGCTTTTCCAGTACAGTAGTGATGTCGGCATCCTTCACACTAAGATCAATCTTAGGTTTGTTGGCAATCACCGATTCGTTATACAGGAAATGATAATTTGTTTTTCTCTCGATAATGTTCAGCGCTTTTTTCAGCTCGGTCGACTGGATATTCACAGTGATTCTGTCCTGTGAATAGGTCCGGGCTGCTACCTGCAGGCAGGCAAGAATGATGAACAGGAAAGTAAGCTTCATCATCCTGATCTCCTTCAGGTAAAAGAGCTGTTTGATACTGGCAGTTTCATTTTCTCTTTTCATACTATTTGTTATGTGGTTAATAATGGTAAACGATATTCTGTTTTTCTCGGGCCTGTTTTACGAGGTGTTGGTGAACATAGAATGACTGGTTTTATTCAGTTATAATAATGGTATTTGATTTATTGATGAATTTGAAATGTGTGGTCATCTGCAGGATCTCCAGCGCTTCCTGGATGGTTTCCTTTGTGAAAGTGCCGCTCAGTCTTTCTCCTGCAATTTTTTCACTGGCGAAACTGATGTCCACGCCGTACCATCTTTCCATCTTTACAGCCAGCTCTTCAAATGAATCGTCCTGGAATACCAGTTTGTTTTCCACCCACGAAGTTTCGATGATGGTATTGTCTTCCAGCTGTGTAAGGCTGCTCAATACTACTATGGGTGTTTTTTTATCAGAAACGCTGCTCACAGCAGAAGGAACCTCGTTGGCCACGATCAGTTTTTCGTTGGGTTTGAGAATGAATTTTTCACCGGGCCTGCGGTCCATGGTGATCTCCACCTCACCTCTTACCAGGCTGGTTTCTGTAGTTTTTTCATTGGGATAAGATTTTACATTGAAAGCTGTTCCCAGCACTTTGATCTGTACGCCACTGGCCTGGATCTCGAAAGGCAGCCGTCCTTTCTTCACATCAAAAAATGCTTCACCGCTGAGCGTGGTTCTCCGGTTGCTGATACCAAACTGTTCATTATAGGTGAGCTTGCTGCCGGCATTCAGCCAGACAACGGTACTGTCCGGCAGTACCATCTGGATACGGTCGCCCATGCGGGTTGAAACCTCACCTTTGAATTTTTCCTGGTTGAGCACGAGGGCCTGCTGATTGTCATCTTTTCCCTGGTAGAGAAAATAGGAAGTGAGTAACAGGAGAGCTGCCGCAACAACTGCGATCACCAGCCTGGTTCGTGATCTTCTTTTCACAGCCGGAAGGGAATACATGCTCAGGGGAGATTCCAGTTCAGGGAGATAAATGCCGTCCTTGCCCATAGTGTTGAGGTGAAGCTGGAAGGCCAACTCCGCATCTTCATTGGCGAGCGTCCGCGCATCCTGTTGCCAGAGCTGGCCCACCTGTTCCGCCGAATAGGCCAGTTCGGGGTATTCTTTGAGGAGCTGCTCCAGTTCCAAAATTTCTTCGGGCAGGGCTTCGCCGGCCAGTTTTTTAGAAAGCAGGTTCCAGAATCGGTTTTGTGGCATAGCAGTGTGGGGTAAGGACAAGAAAAGGGAGCTGGTACCCCTAAGAAGGGAAAAAGTTTTTTTCGGTTCGGGTAAGACTGCGGGTTCGGGTTTTTACCGCCAGGAAAGAAGGGGCAAAAGGGAGTTAGAGACATAATTTTCTGACAGTAAAGTGATATTCGAATTTTCTTCAAGATTTCCTGGCGTTTTACCAGCAGGTAGCTTAAGTGTAGGCTGACCCTTCTTTCCTGGCGTTAAAATCCTTTGTCAGGACAAGAGTTTCAATTAGATTTGGCTATCGATTGCTGCACATGATTCAATCTTCCCTTGTAGCCAAACTGATTAACCGGATAGCGCTGTATGACGACGCCCCGGCTTACAAAGAGCTTTTTATGCTCTACCATGCAAGGCTGGTTTCTTTTTCCCAGAGTATCCTGCAGAACCGCGAGTCAGCGGAAGAAGTGGTGTCGGATGTCTTTCTCAAGATCTGGAGCAATCGTAATGCCCTTTCCAGGATAGAAAATTTTCATCTCTACATCTATATCATTACCAAAAACCTTTCGATCAACCGCCTGCTCAAACAGAAAAAAGAAAAAACCTTTTCCATAGATGATGCGGTAGTGGAATTCAAGAGCATCTATCTTGATCCCGAACAAATGATGATGACGGCTGAAATGTTCAAAAGGATCCGCCAGGCCATCAGCCAGTTACCCCCACGATGCCAGTTGATCTTTAAACTGGTGAAGGAAGATGGTTTAAAATACAGGGAAGTGGCCGAACTGCTCAATCTTTCCGTAAAGACCATCGAAAACCAGATGACGATCGCCTTGAAAAAGATC
>CAYWSQ010000069.1:0-13194 GCA_964460925.1 uncultured Flavisolibacter sp.
TGTCAGGTATTTATATGCTTTATGCATCTCATCCAAATTTAGGCTAAAAAACAGGCTTTAAAAGTATCCGGTGGCTTTTAACAACGATTTTGGATGAACGGAAATGAGCGGCCATTAGCTGATGGCCATTGGCTAATGGCCTGGGTCCTAAAGAATTTAAATGCTTTTGAATTTTATAAAACTCAATTCGTTATTTTTGCGCTCCCTCACGGTGGCTATAGCTCAGCTGGTTAGAGCACCAGATTGTGGATCTAGGGGTCGCCGGTTCGAACCCGGTTAGCCACCCAAAAAAAGCTTTCTTCTCTGAAAGCTTTTTTCTTGCCTTTCACTCACAAATATTTAACATACCGCTCATCAACTTTTTGGTGTTAAATAAGGTTAATGCCTTCGCTGTCAGCCTGATCATAAACTACCTTTGCCGCCTTAATAAACTATGCACATGAAGAAACTTTTAGCACTGGTACTGTGCGGCATGATTGCCTGTACGGGTTTCAGCCAGATGCCGGGCCAGAGAGGCGGTCAGCAGATCAATGGAAGATTTTATGGTAAAGTAGTAGATGGTGCCAACAAGGGTGTAGAAGCAGCTTCTGTAACGCTTGTTACCACTAAGATGGATTCCGTAACAAAAAAACCACGCGAGGTAATTGTGACCGGGATGCTCACCACACCCTCAGGAGATTTCAGCCTGGAGAATGTACCGGTGATGGGCCGCTACAAACTGAGAGTTACAGGTATCGGTTATGTTCCTTACGAGCAGGATGTTGCTTTTCAAATGCCAAACAGGAATGGTTCCAACGATCCTGCAGCCATGTTAAGCATGCTTGACAAAGACCTTGGCAATATCAAGATCGAAGTGGATGCCCAGGTGCTGGGCGGTGTTACCGTTACTGCAAGCAAACCCCTGTTCTCCATGGGCATAGACCGCAAGATCTTCAACGTTGACAGGAATCTTGTTTCAGCCGGCGGTACCGCGGTGGACATCATGAAAAATGTACCCTCTCTTAACGTGGACATTGATGGTAATGTAACCCTGAGAAACAATGCCCCACAGATCTTTGTTGACGGTCGTCCTACCAACCTTACCCTTGAGCAGATTCCTGCCGATGCCATTGAAAGCGTTGAGATCATCACCAACCCTTCTGCCAAGTTTGATGCATCCGGTGGCACAAGTGGCATCCTTAATATCGTACTCAAAAAAAATAAACGTATTGGATACAGTGGCAATGTGCGTTTTAATGTTGACTCGAGGGGCCGCATCGGCGGTGGTGGCGATATCAATGTAAGGCAAAACAAGATCAATGTATTTGCCAATGCCATGGTGATGCAAAGACGATCCATTGGCGAAGGATGGACAGAAAGAACCAATTTTTATGGTAATCCATTCTTCTCCCGCCAGGACGATGAAAGTGTGATGGATGGCCTGATGGCTTTTGGCCGAATAGGCTTTGATTATTTCATTGATAACCGTAATACCATCACGGTTGCCCAGGGTTTTGGAAGGTTTGGCATGGACCCGGAAAATACCAGCAGGATCCTGACAGACCTTGGGAATAATGGTTCTATAGATTCCCTGCTGGAACGTTTCAACAATTCCGAGAACCAGCACAGGCGCTCTAATTCTCAAGTCAGCTTCAAGCATAATTTTCCGAAAGCAGGGCGTGAATGGACTGCGGATGTGACCTTCAACCGCGGAAGGAACCAGAACAACAATAATATCAGGTCGGATTACTATGTGATGCCCGGACGTATTTATGATGAATCCATCGGCCAGGAACAATTAGGAAGTGGTAAAAATAATAACCTGATCCTGCAAACGGATTATACCAACCCGATCAGCGATAAATCAAAATTTGAACTGGGTGCACGTGTTGCGGTGAATACGGTAAACAGCGCTACTGATTATTTCAACATCGCGCAAAACGGTACCAAAACCCCAATCACTGAGCAGAATGTAATATTTGAAAGCCAGGACAGGATCTATGCGGCCTATGCCACTTTCAGTAACAGGATCAAGAATTTTGGTTACCAGTTGGGTCTGCGTGCTGAAAGTTCGAACTATACAGGTGACCTGGTTTCCAAGAACCAGTCATTCAATATTGAATTCCCGATCAGTCTTTTCCCAAGTGTATTCCTCAGCCAGAAGATCAATGACAACAATGATATGCAGCTCAATTACAGCCGCAGGATCAACCGCCCGGGTTTCTGGCAACTGTTTCCATTCACGGATATCTCGGACATCTTCAATGTGAGCCGTGGTAATCCTGAACTGAAGCCGGAGTTCACCAATTCCCTTGAACTGTCTTACAATAAACTGTTCAAGAACAGGGATAATATTTTAGCTTCTATCTATTTCAAAAATACCAATGGCCTGATCACCGGTTTCCAGCAGGCGGAGTATGTACCTGCTTACGACAGCATCATGCAAGTGAGCAGTTATGTGAATGCGAACCGTGCTTATGTTACCGGTTTGGAACTGATTGGCAGGAACAAAGTGACCAAGTTCTGGGACCTCGTAACCAATGCCAACCTGTTTACTTCCAAGATCGATGTTGATCTGCCGGGCCAGCCGCAGCAGGACCAGTTCCTGAGTTATTTTTTCAAGATCAATAATACTTTCAGGTTGCCTAAGAATATCTCCATCCAGTTGTCGGCAGACTACCAGTCCAAAACCATTTCTGCACCAGGCGGACGTGGCGGCGGAGGCCGTGGTGGTTTTGGCGGTGGAATGTTTGGTGGCGGAGGTTCTGCAGCACAGGGTTTCATCCGTCCCAATTTTGGTGTTGATGCAGGTATCAGGTTCGAGTTCCTGAAAGAAAGAAGAGCTTCAATCTCGCTTAATGTGAATGATATTTTCCGTACCAGAAAATTCGCTTCTTTCACACAAACCAGCTTCTTTGTACAGGATTCTGAACGCAGGCGTGACCCCCAGGTGGCCAGGCTTAATTTCAACTGGCGCTTTGGTAAATTCGATGCCAGCCTGTTCAAGCGTAAATCAACAAGAGCAGAGACAGGCGGAGAAGATATGGCTCCAAACATGTAATAAAAATCTCTATGCATTTACAAACCCCGGATCAATTCCGGGGTTTTGTTTTTCCAAGAGCTTATTTTTGAAGTCATGTTGATGGCCCAAAATATTTTTATGTCCGCTTCAAAAAAATCACTGTTTTGAAGCGACTGTTCCTTACTGTTACCAATGACCTGAGTTATGACCAGCGGATGCATAGGATCTGTACAACCCTGGCTGCTGCAGGTTATGATGTGACCCTCGTGGGAAGGGTTCTTCCAGGATCCTTACCTCTTGCTCAAAGACCCTACAGGGAGAAAAGATTAAAATGCTTTTTCAACAAAGGTTTTTTGTTTTATGGGGAATACAACCTGCGCCTGTTTTTTTTCCTGCTTTTTCAGCAAATGGACCTGCTATGCGCCATTGACCTTGATACGATCGTTCCCAACCTTTTTGTTTCAAAGCTCAAAAGAATCAAAAGAGTTTACGATGCCCATGAATATTTTACTGAATTGAAAGAAGTGCATACACGGCCAGGGGTTCAGAGAATCTGGAAGGCGATTGAAAAATTTGCCGTTCGCAGGTTTGATAATGGATATACCGTAAGCGAAGGCTTGTCGCAGGCCTTTCATAAAAATCATGGAAGGAACTATGAAGTGATCCGGAACCTGCCAGTTCTGGATCCGGGTTACTTACCATCCGCTGGTAAAGAAAAAATTCTTCTTTACCAGGGAGCAGTGAATGAGGGTCGTGGCTTTGAATACCTGATCCCTGCCCTGAAATCTATTCCTTACCCACTGGTGATTTGCGGCGACGGTAATTTTATGCCGAAGCTGAAAGCTTTGATTAAGGAAAATAAAGTGGAAGACCGGGTTGATTTGAAAGGCATGATGCTGCCGGCTGCCCTAAGGCTAACGGCCAGGAGTGCCGCCATCGGGATTGGTCTTGCGGACAAGGAAGGGATCAACCAGTTCATGGCCCTGCCGAATAAATATCTTGAATACATGCATGCCGGACTGCCTCAAATTGCCATGGCCTACCCTGAATATGAAAAAATCAATGCGGAATTCAGGATCGCTGTTTTGCTGGATCATCTTGAACCAGCATCAGTAGCAAAAGCTGTAAATGAATTGATGGAAGACGAAGAGGCACTGAAAGCAATGAGCAGGAATGCCCTTGAAGCAAGAAAAAAATATTGCTGGCAGGAAGAAGAAAAGAAACTCCTGGATTTTTATCAAAGAATATTTGAACCGTGAATGACCATCTTCATATTGTTTGCCTCGATGCGCCCGCTCCGCCCGAATATGGTGGCGCCATTGATATGTTCTACAAGATCCGGGCGCTGGCTGCCAGCGGAAAAAAAATCATCCTGCATTATTTCAATTACAGGCCCGGGCGTGGCACCACAGGTTTGGAAGATGCATGTGTAGCCATTCATGCCTATTCCCGCAAAGGAATAAGATCCTTATCACCTACGATCCCTTTCATTGTTTCTTCAAGGATCAGCAGGCAACTGGTTGACCGGCTGAATGAAGATGATTTCCCGGTGCTGCTTGAGGGATTGCATTGCAGCGGTATCATACCCCATTTGAAAAGCCCAGGACGCGTAGTCATACGCATGCATAATGAGGAAGCTGCCTATTATGAAAGGCTTGCCGGGAACGAGAAGAATTTTAAAAAGCGAAGTTATTACCAGGTGGAGAGCCGGCTTATTAAAAAGTTCTACCAGAAACTGGTGAAGCAGGAGGTGAAAATTGCAGCGCTTTCGCAGCAGGACGTGAATACCTTCCGTGCACTAGGATTTCAACAAGTGGATTTTATCCCTTGCTTTCTGCCCTGGCAGAATTTGAATATCCGGGAAGGCAAGGGTGATTACTGTTTGTACCATGGCAACCTCGCTGTGGCGGAAAATGAAGCCGCTGCAAAATGGCTGATCACTGAAATATTCAACGGCCTGGAAATTGTGCTGGTGATAGCAGGCAGCGGCATACCATCAGGCCTGGAAAAACTTGCCCAGCAGAAAAACAATATCCGCCTGATTAATGATCCTGTAATGGAAGAACTGAACGCGCTGGTGCGTGATGCTCATATTCATGTACTTCCTTCAATGAATGCAACCGGTGTAAAGCTGAAATTACTACATGCTTTATTTGAAGGTCGCTTTTGTATCAGTAATGAAGCTGGTGTAAAAGGCAGCGCAGTGGAAAAGCTGGTACATTTAGCGGAAGAGCCTGAGGCATTCAGGAAGAAGGTAGTGGAACTGTATGATCAAAGTTTCACCGACACCGAAATAAAAAACCGCCAGTCGATGCTGGCGGTCTATGATAATAAGTCAAATGCTGCAAAGCTTAATGCAATATGGTAGCGTTGTCAATGATCTTACCCATTTCGGTTTTTATTACGCGGGCCGGGAATTTCTGCATCACGATATAATCGTGCGTAGCCATGATCACCGCTGTACCGTAGTCTTTGGCGATCTGGATCAGCAGTTGCATGATCTCGTCTGAAGTTTCAGGATCGAGGTTGCCTGTAGGTTCATCAGCCAGGATCAGTTTGGGGGAATTGAGCAGGGCCCGGGCGATATCAACCCTTTGCTGTTCACCGCCGCTCATGGTAAAGGGCATCTTGAAGCCTTTTGATTTCAAACCGACTTTATCAAGCACATCAGCGATCTTCTCATTCATCAGCCTTTCATCTTTCCAGCCGATTGCTTTTAATACGAATTTGAGGTTGTCGTTCACATTACGGTCGGTGAGCAACTGGAAATCCTGGAATACCACGCCCAGGTTCCTGCGCAGGTAGGGAACGGTTTTCCAGGTGAGTTTTTTAAGATCATAACCAACTACGTTGGCTTCACCTTCCTTCAATTGCAGTTCACCATAGAGTGTTTTCAGCAGGCTTGATTTTCCGGTTCCTGTTTTGCCCACCAGGAAAATAAACTCTCCCCTGTTCACTGTGAGGTTCACATCCTGCAATACCAAATTATCGCCCTGGTAAATATTGGCATGCCTGATATCAACGATAGTTTCCGCCATTCTTTCGTTTTGTGCAAAATAAAAGAATCATAGGCAAGGAAGCGTTATTTATTTGAAAAACTAAAAATATAGTTGTTCAACTAAAATATTAGTTATAAGTTAGCGTTATACATTTTTGCAGCATGAAAACATTGACAAAAGCAGAAGAGCAGGTTATGCAGACCGTATGGAAGATAAAAGAAGGATTTATAAGGGACATCATGGATGCATTGCCTCCTCCAAAGCCGCACCAGAATACAGTTGCAACCGTGCTGAAGATCCTGGTCGAGAAAGAATTTGTAGGCATCAGGATTTTTGGCAGGCAGCACCAGTATTATCCTCTTGTGAGCCGCGAGGCTTATTCAAAAGCATCGATGAAGAGCCTGGTAAAATCCTATTTCGGAGGATCTTTCAGTGAAGCGGTTTCTTTCATGGTGAAAGAAAACAACATGAGCCTTGATGACCTCGAAGCCCTATTACAACAATTGAAAAAATCGAAAAAATGACAGCATTCGCATTTTATTTATTAAAGGTGATCATTTGTTCCGGCATTTTATTCCTTTACTACCTGCTTGCATTGCGCAACAGGTCGTTTCACCAGTGGAACAGGTTTTACCTTTTAACTGCTGTTATCCTCTCCCTGGTTCTCCCCTTTCTTCAATTCACTATTTATAATGAAATACAGGCAGAGCAGCAGCAGGGTATCCAGGTTTTGCAGGTTGTAGGAGATGCCAATCAATACCTTGATGAAATTGTGGTGACGGGGAATCATTCCTTCTCTATGGAGCAATGGCTGCTTACCGGGTATGCGGTGATCAGTTGTGTATTATTCCTGTTACTGGTACATTCTCTCTTGCGCATACTGCGCATATTGAATACGCACCGTGTACAAGACCTGGAGCAGGTGAAGTTAATTGAAACGCAGGTGGCTGGAACTCCTTTTTCATTTTTTCAATTCATCTTCTGGAACCGTGCCATTGATATGCATTCAGAGAACGGGCGGCGCATATTTGAACATGAGCTGGTGCATGTGCGGGAACGCCATACGCTGGACAGGATTTTTATGCAGGTGCTGCTTGCTGTTTTCTGGATCAATCCGTTTTTCTGGCTGATGCGCCGGGAGCTTAAACAGATCCATGAATTCATTGCTGATAAAAGATCGGTTGGTGAACATGGAGCAAGTGCTTTCGCTGCCATGATCTTACAATCGGCCTATCCAAAACAGTATAATGTTATTGCCAGTTCATTTTTTCAAACCTCAATTAAAAGAAGACTTGCCATGCTTAGTAAAAACCAAAAAACCAGTATCAATTATTTCAGCCGTATAGCGGCCCTGCTGATCGTGATCCTGACTGTTCTTGCTTTTTCAGTGAGAAGCAAAAAAATTTATAACTCCGGCTTTGCTGATAAACCTTTGGTGGTGGTAATTGATGCCGGGCACGGTGAACAGTCGGTGGGCAATCGTACCGGGGCTTTTGCTGATGGGCACTATGAAGATGATATTGTGCTGGCCATCGCAAAAAAAATCCAGGCGCTGAATACTAATGACAATATCAGAATTCTTCTCACAAGGCCTGGTAAAGAACTGGTAGCATTGCAGGACCGTGTAGCTTTTGTAAAGGAACAGAAAGCTGACCTCCTGATTTCCTTGCATACCAATGCGGAGGCCGAAAAAACAGATAAAGCAGGATTGGAAATTGTGTTGCCCAATAAAAATCCAGGTATACTTCCGCAAAGCCAGTTACTTGGTTCTGCCATTCATGATGAACTGGAAAGCATTTTCAAAGCCAGCGGCCAGTTGATGGAAAGAACAGCCGGTGTTTATATTTTGAACTTCAGCCCCTGCCCCGCTGTACTGGTAGAATGCGGCTTCCTTACCAATGAGAAAGACAGGAAGATTATGATTAATGAGAAGCAACAGGAGAATATTGCCCTTCGCATACTGAATGCCATCAGCAGGTATTCCTTAGTCAGTAAAGCAAATGAGACCAGCATGGCGGACACCTTAATTCCTACAATGAAAACTATGGAAAAGACTAACAGCGTTGCCTCAAACAGCGCAGTTGCTGGCACTGCACAGGGGAAAAAAATAGAATCAACCCAGGCGGCTGAATTGGTGGTCACGGGTTATAAAACGGAAGCGGTGAGCCTGGTACCTTCAACAGTATCGGCCAATGAAATTGTGGTGGAAGGTAAGCCCCTGAGTACCACTGTGGTTGCCGGCTATAAGAAAGTGGATACACTAAAGGAGGAAGCCAGGATTGATAAAACCATCTGGAGGCAATTCCTTTCTGAGAACCTGTCGCAAGTAATTAGTGAAGCAGCAAAAAAAGGTATTCCTGCAGGTAACTACACGGTAATGGTGAGATTTTTAGTACACGAGGACGGCAGCCTTTCCGATCTCAGTATTGTAAAAGATCCGGGTTATGATTTTGGTAAATGCATATTGGCAATCATGCATAAATCACCCAAATGGATTCCTGCCAAAATCAATTCAAAACCCGTTGCCAGTTATTTTACACAACCCGTAACGCTGGTGATTGTTGAGTAATATCAGAATGAGTAATCTATTTTTTCTTCACCCTTTTTAATGGAAAGATTTTTACCCGAACCTTCTTCTACCCTTCCAATGACTCTTGCATCAATGCCAAAAGATTTTGAAATGCTGATCATCTGTTCAGCATTTTTTTCATCGGTATAGATCTCCATCCGGCATCCCATATTAAAAACCTGGTACATTTCACGGTTATCAGATCCACTGGCCTCCTGGATGATGCTGAAGATCTCCGGTGCATCGAACAAATTATCTTTTACAACATTCACATTACCCGGAACGTATTTCATGCATTTGGTCTGACCGCCGCCACTGCAATGGATCAGTCCATGCACATGCCCGAATTCATTTTCAAGGATCTCCTTCATTACGGGGGCAAAGGTCCTGGTGGGTGACAGGATCAGTTTGCCGATATCAGTTGTGAAAACTGCTCCTTCGTGACTGATATTTATTTTATCTGTGAGCCTGTGCTTACCGATGTAAACCACGTCAGGAGAAAGCTGCTCATCAAATGTTTCAGGAAAATTTTCCATGTAATATTTGCTGATCACATCATGGCGGGCGCTGGTGAGGCCATTGCTACCAATGCCACTGTTATACTCTTCTTCATAAACTGACCTGCCATAACTTGCCAGACCAACGATCACATTTCCTGCCTGTATCTTTTCATTGGTCACCAGTTGTTTTTTCGGCCACCTTGCAGCCATGGTGCCATTCACTGCTACAGTTCTTACCACATCACCCACATCGGCAGTTTCGCCGCCCAGGAAGGCCATGTTGATGCCATGGCTGTGCATATTGTCAAAAAATGACTGGGTGCCTTCGATGAGGGCCTGGAGTACTTCTCCGGGAATCCTTTGTTTGTTGCGGTCAATAGAGGATGAAAACAGCAGGTCCTTATAAATCCCAACGCATAGGAGGTCATCGAGATTCATTACAATGGCATCCTGGGCGATGCCTTTCCACACGGAAAGATCCCCGGTTTCCTTCCAGTACAGGTAGGCCAGGATGGATTTGGTGCCGGCTCCATCTGCATGCATCACGTTCACCCAATCCCCATCCCTGCCCAGCAGGTCTTCATAAATCTTGCAAAAAGCTTTTGGATAAAGACCTTTATCGATATTCCTGGTAGCCGCATGTACTTCTTCTTTCTGGGCTGAGACACCACGCCTGGAGTATAATGACATGCCGCAAAAATATTGCAGTATTCAGATACGCTGGCATCTTTCTCTGCAAAAACACATGAGCGCTAAAGGTCCCGATTAGTATCTTAGCGGCCAGTTATGCAGGTTCATTACACGATTGACCAGTTGCCGGCCTTCACCAATGCAGTCATCACCATCGGAACATTTGACGGGGTTCATTCAGGTCACCGCAAGATCATTGACGCGCTGGTGAATGAAGCGGTGCATGTCAACGGCGAATCGGTTATCATCAGCTTTCATCCACATCCCCGCAAAGTGGTGAACCCTGATGAACCGCTGCAATTGATCAATACACTGGAAGAAAAAATCAGCCTGCTGAAAGAAACCGATGTGGACCACCTGGTGATTGTTCCTTTTACACCGGCTTTCGCGGCATTGGATGCCGAACAATATATCAGCGATTTCCTGGTCAACCGTTTTCATCCCCATACCATCATTATCGGTTATGATCATCATTTTGGGAAAGGCAGGCAGGGTAATTTCAACCTGCTTTCCTCCAAAGCGGAAACCTATGGCTACCGTTTGCTGGAAATCCCTAAATACCTGCTGGATGAAATAGCAGTGAGCAGTACCAAGATCCGCCAGGCCATTTTAAGTTCTGAAATAGAAAATGCAAACCGCCTGCTTGGTTATTCATTTTTTTTTGACGGTATCGTGATCCATGGCGACAAACTGGGAAGGCAACTGGGATATCCTACGGCGAACCTGCAAAATCCTGATCCTGACAAGATCAGCCTGGGCTATGGTGTGTATGCCGTTAATGTGGAATTCGATGGTTTCTATAAAAAGGGCATGCTGAGCATCGGTAATCGTCCCACACTTGAAGGTTCTGATGAAAGAGTGGAAGTGAATATTTTCGACTGGGACCAGGAGATCTATGGGGCCCGCATAAAAGTTATTGTGCAGAAATTTTTAAGAGGCCAGGAGAAGTATGATTCCCTGGAAATTATGAAAGAGCAACTGGCAAAGGATAAGAGGGATAGTTTGGAGGTGCTGGAAGCCAGTAACTAATAGCCATTGGCATTAAGCCGCGATCATCTTCACCACCATTTCCTTGAGCAGCATGGCATCGGAACTGCCTGCATCATTCACGCCCAGCCCGCGCAGGTTGTACTGGTGTAATAGCAGCAAGAGTTTTTCAATTTCATGATGGCTGTACCGGGTGGCCGCCTGGATATAATCCTTCGCAAAAAAGGCATGTACCCCGATGGCAGCGGCAATGGCTTTATCATCCCTAGAAGGAACGCTATAGATCATGATAACCCTGGAGAAAAAATTATAAAGGGAAGGAAAGACCAACTGGATAGGTGCCGCTTTTGGATTGGCATCAAAATACTGGATGATGCGAATCGCCTTGTAGAGGTCGCGGGTGGCGATGGCCTGCTGCAATTCAAATACATTGAATTCCTTACTCACCCCTACAAACTGCTCAATATCATCATCAGTGATATTGCGTCTTTCGCTCAGGTTCAGCACGAGTTTATTAATCTCGTTATTGAGCCTGCTGAGATCATTGCCAATATGATCTATCAACAGGAAGAGGGCCTTATTGGTGATGGTATAACCTTTTGATTTAACAAGCTGGTTGGTCCATTCAGGCAATTCATTATCATATAATTTTTTGCTGGTGAGCACTACTGCTTTATCCTTCAGCAGTTTGGCCAGTTTGGTGCGGCCGTCAACTTTTTTGTTTTTATAAGCAACAAATAAAACAGTTGATGAAAGAGGTTTATCAATATACCCTTCCAATTTGTCAACATCCTTCATTGCCTGTGCTTCTTTCAGTATCACCACCTGCCTGTCGGAGAACATGGGATATTTCCGGCAACTGTTGAGCAGGTCGCTCCAGGAAGTATCCTTGCCATAAAAAATGGAAAGGTTAAAGCCTGCCTCGGCTTCAGAAAGAATCTGGTGTTCGGCATAGTTAATTACCTGGTCTATAAAGTATTCTTCCTCTCCTTCGAGCCAGTAAACGGGTTTAAACTGGCCTTTTTTCAGTTCAGAAAGTATCTTTTCTACGTTCATTTTCCTTTTTATTTCAGGATCAATAGTTTAATTTTCTGGCACGGTTTTCGAAACAGGAGCGGAAATCCAAAATTATCACTTCAACCTAGCAATAAAAATTCAAATATCGTTTTAACAAAAAACCTACAAGATGGCAAATACAAATTATCCTTCGGCAGAAAATGCTTCATCAACCAATCGCCCGGTCAGGAATACAAATAACAACAGCACCAAGAACATTATCATTGGTGTGCTGGCTGCCGGCCTTTTAGGTACATGGGCTTATTTTCTTTACGACAAGAACGATTCCAACAAACAGATCCAGGAAAAAACTCTGGCAGTAAATACGGCTACTACAGCCCGTGATTCCGTTAGAGCTGAATACGAATCAACACTTGCAAGACTGGACGCACTTACCGGTGAGAACAACACCATCAAGGGTGAACTGTCTGATAAGGAATCAGAGATCAATAAATTAAAGAATGAGATCAGCAGGGTATTAAGTAATAAAAATGCTTCTGAAGCTGAACTCAGAAGAGTTAAAGGACTGATCTCCCAGTTGAATGGCACCATTGCCAATCTCGAAGCTGAAAATGCAAGATTGAGCGGCGAAAACCAGCAACTGGCTTCTGTGAATACACAGCTTTCAACTGAAAAGCAGGTTTTGGAAACCAATCTTCAGACCACAACCATGGAAAAAGAAGAACTGGCCCAGACCGTTGATGTAGCTTCTACATTCTCTGCTTCCAATATCAACATTGTTCCTGTTGATGAAAGAAGAAGCGGTAAGGAAAAAACCAGCAGCACAGCCAAAAAAGTTGATAAACTGGTTTTATCATTTGATGTAGAGAACCGTGTAGCCCGTTCCGGTCCTGCTGATATCTACGTGATTGTAACAGGTCCTGACGGCAAGGTGATCTCTGATGCCAATTCTATCCTTACTACCCGTACGGATGGTGACAGGGAATTCACGTACAGAACAACGATCGATTACGAACAGGGAACCCGCAAGCCGATCTCCTTCCCTATTCGCCAGGATAATTTCCAGACTGGTAATTATAAAATTGAGATCTACCAGAATGGATTTAAAATCGCTGAGGGTGTAAGAACCCTGAAAAAAGGTGGTTTATTCGGTTAATTCTCATTTCTAACTCCTACAACGGAGCCGCTGGGTGGAAGCCTGGCGGCTTCTTTTTTTATTTTACGCAAAGACGCGAAAGCGCTGTTGGATATTTTTTTTGCGCAGAGAATGGAGGAAAGGTTCAAGTGGGAATTCATTTGAATGTCGTCGTTCGATTAATAAGAGAAATAGAGGGATCGCTTTGCGATGCTTGCTGCGCAAGCTATTTTTACCGCCAGTGGAAGCCTGGCGGCTTCTTTTTTTATTTTACGCAAAGACGCGAAAGCGCTGTT
>CAYWSQ010000069.1:13294-16252 GCA_964460925.1 uncultured Flavisolibacter sp.
CGATTAATAAGAGAAATAGAGGGATCGCTTTGCGATGCTTGCTGCGCAAGCTATTATTACCGCCAAGAAAGAAGGGAGGAAGATTGATTGCTGGGCGATGCATACTGAATGAAATTTTTACCGCAGAGAAGTTCTTTCCTCCCCTTTGCTCTGTTTTGGGCCTAAACTTTATTTCTTCTTCGCAGAAAAAAGTTATGAGCTTTAGTTTCGATTATGAAATTGAAACGCTACTTACCGCCGTCGACGCCTTCCCGGCTATGCCTTTCCTTGCAGCTTGCAACTAGAAGCTAAAAAGCCACTCATTACAGAGTGGCTTTCAATATTTGAATCAGTTGTTATTACTGCAAATTGTAAGCATAACTCACATAATACAAGCCACCTACATAAGGATTACCAAAACCAGTGCGGTAATAGCTGTTCAGCAAATTGGTTCCACCCAGTCTCACGATGCTTTTTGAATTAGGCACCTTGTAACTGATCTGTCCATCAAGCCAACCGAAATAAGGAAGTGTACCGGTAGCAAAAGTGCTTTCATAATACACATTATCCTGCCATTTCCAAACCACATTGAAACCAATGTTCCTCCAGAGGTTTTCATTGCGCAAACCGATATTGTAACGGTATAAAGGCGCATTGAAATTAGTTACAACTCCGGGTGGCACATCACGCAGTTCATCGCTGAAAAGGTTACCATAGAGGAAGAAGCCCTTGTTCATCTGCAATTCCGCAGAAACACCCCATCCATGCGCTTTCACTTCCTGGTCGATGTTCTGGATGTAAGAAAGGTTACGTGTGCTCAGCGGGTTGAATATTCCTGTTGCATTACCTGTCAGGGACTGCCCAACGGCTACCCTTCCCAGGAAATCCTGGTATTTGCTGTAATAATAGTAGGCATCAATCAAAAGCCTTTTGGCAATAAGACCTTTATATCCTATTTCATAAGAAGATACACTTTCCGGTTTTACTTCAGAGAAAGGTGCCCTTACAAGCAGGTTCACGTTAGCCGGATTGCCACTGGCCCTGTAAGCATTAATACTTTCAACCGTATAACCAAAATTGGTATTCAGTCCGTAATAGGTCTGGAACTCAGGCAGGGCACCGGTAAGGATGGCCGATCCTGTGTTCAGGTTGATATACTGGTCCTGGTTGGTTGGGAAACGGTAAGCTGTCTGGTAAGAAAGGCGGATGTTGTTGTTTTTAAAGATCTCCAGAACAGCAGCCACCCTTGGAGTGAACCTTCCCTTGAAATTGGAATGATCATCATAACGTCCTGCTGCAGTTAAGGTAAGCCTGTTGAACAGTTTTTTCTGCAATTGAACGTAGGCGCCATATTCAGACGGTGTGAGTTTGCCAGCAGTATCCGCGAAAATGGTACCCTGGGAGTTGAGCACATAAGATTTATACTGGGCACCAGCGATCACCTGTACAAAATCACTGAATCCGAATTCATCAGAAAAATTAAGTTGCGCTTCACCTACATACAGGTCAGACCTGTCGAGAAATTTGGCACCATTTGGAATGGCCCTTCCTTTTACTGCCTGGGCGGTTGCATCAAATGCGGGCATCCCGGGCACCAGTCTTCCCTGGTCGGCAATGCCCCTGGCAAACTGGTGAGCTGCATATTCGCCACCCAATGTTCCTGTGATCAGTTGCGCATTTCTTTTATAGGCCAGGTAACCAAAAATATATTGTGGGTACCAGGAACCGGCAACATTAGCCTGGTTGAAGCTTGGCTTCCAGGCTTCGTTGATGATTCTTCCGAGTGCGGTTGCCTGGTAGGCATCACCGGCATTCTCCTGGGTAGTGTATCCTCTCACAAACCAGTTCTTATGACGGAACTCCAGTTTGTGCTGGGCCATTTTCAGGTTGCGGAGGGAGTAACGGTCAGCACCGGTATATACGGTTGTACCTGTTCCAAAATAGGAATTCCAGGAAACCTCGATACCGGGAGTAAGTTTATAGTGCAGGCCGGCAGTGGCTTTGAAGTTCTGGGAATTATAGTCCACCAGGTCTCTTTCACGGTAACCAGTACGCGATACGTTCTGGTTGGCAGTGTTCTGAAGCGCGAAGCCCCAGGTATAGTTCTGACCGGGCACATTACTTGCCAGGCTTGGCATGCCAGCACCCAGGTACATCAGTTGAACAAGTTGGTTGATATTGGCAGAAGTTTCATCTCCATACATGTTGATACCATCGAAGTTGGGATCAGTGAAACGGTCACCGCCTTTCAACTGGCTCAATACATTGGTACGGGATACGTTGCGGTAGTCATCTGCCTCCCAGTCTTCAGCCTTGGTGTACTGGGCTGCGATCTTGAATGCGAATTTTTCACCGATGGTTTTACCCCAGCGCATACTCCAGTCGTAATAAGGAGAAGGATCCCTGCTATCATTGCCAAGATGCATCACACCTTGCTTGATCTGGAAGCTTAATCCCTGGTAGCGGAATGGGTTCTTGCTGTTGATCAGCAATGTTCCGTTCATACCACCCGAACCGTAGAGGGCTGAAGAAGCACCGGAAAGCAATTCAATATTGTCAACATCAAGTTCTGTAAGACCAATCACGCTACCCACTGAAAAGTTCAGTCCGGGAGCCTGGTTATCCATACCATCAATCAACTGGTTCATGCGGGTGTTACCACTGCTGATGAAGCCACGGGTTGTTACGGTGCGGAAAGTGATACTGGCTGTATGCATGTCCACCCCTTTCAGGTTGGCAATAGCTTCGTAATAGTTGGGAGCCGGGATGTTGCGGAGGGTATTGGAGCTCATACGCTCAATCGTCACCGGCGCATCAAGGATCCGCTGCGCCACCCTTGAAGCCGAAACCACGACTTCCTGGCCTAGGGCACTTGATGGAACAAACACTACGTTCACCGGGGTGCCGGCCGTGGTAACGGTCACTTCCTGCATTTCGAAACCAATGGAACTGATCACAAGGGTTACCGGTAAAGATTTC
>CAYWSQ010000070.1:0-15824 GCA_964460925.1 uncultured Flavisolibacter sp.
CCTTGTTCAATGGCAAACGCACAATCCTCGCCTGCTCGGCCAAAGCCTGCAGAATTGACTGGCGGATCCACCAAACAGCATAAGAAATGAATTTGAAACCCTTGGTCTCATCAAAACGCTGGGCAGCTTTGATGAGCCCCAGGTTTCCTTCGTTGATAAGATCAGGTAATGAGAGCCCCTGGTTCTGGTACTGTTTGGCTACGGATACCACAAAACGAAGATTGGCCTTGGTCAGACGATCCAATGCCCTTTGATCTCCCTGTTTGATTAACCTGGCTAAACGTACTTCTTCTTCGGGGGTAATGAGCTCGACTTTACCGATTTCTTGCAGGTACTTTTCGAGACTTTGAGATTCACGATTGGTAATACTCTTCGTGATCTTGAGTTGACGCATACTCATAGGATTGGTTTTATTAGATGGTTATTTTCAAGATTGTTGGCTTAGTTAGTTTTGGAGTTTATCCCAAAAATCCATCACAGTTTCGGTTTTCACGGATCCAGTATTTAGCTGAATTGTTATCCAAATTAGGGAAAGGAACCATATGACCAAAAAAAATTTGGCTAAATATTAAAATATTTCGGTCGGATGCCCGTAAATCATCGCCAAAAAGGCCCAAAAAAATTTTGAGGCATCGATTAATTTTCTATTATTGCAAGCCTTGGACGTTCTTAACACCAAAAGATGAGTAAAAAGCAATTGTACACACTTGAATATCCTGTGAGATGTTCACCCACTATCTTATATGACTTCCTCGCAACTTCCTCAGGTCTGCAGGAATGGTTCGCTGATAAAGTAGATGATGAAGACGGCCTTTTCAGCTTTTCATGGGACGGTACAGAAGAAACCGCGGAAATTGTAGATAGCGAAGAAGAAAAATTTGTGCGCTTTCACTGGTCACATGCACCAAAGGATGAATATTTTGAATTCCGGATCGAGAAATCAGAAGTAACCAACCAGACCATTCTTGTTATCAAAGATTTTGCAGAAAAAAAAGAGATCAAAGACCAGAGCATGCTATGGAATCACCAGGTAAAAGACCTTTTTCACCGCTTAGGTAACTGATCCGCTGACCTCCAGCAATTCTTTCCACCTGTCAAATAACACTGATACAGCCTCATCCCAGTGCTCCAGCGGGAAGCACCGTGCTATCTTAATATGCTCCTGTTCCAGGCAAATGGTCTCAAAGGCATTTGCGGTCAGTGATGCTATGGGCTTATAATTATCATCTCCAAAATGATGAACCCATTGATCCGCATTGATGCCAATGGCATAACCGGTTAGCCTGGAAAATGATGCTATGATACCAGGGGAGATCTGATCTTTATAAAATCCTGAAACATGAAGGGTGCTTGAAAAGAATCGTCCCCACCAGAACATGGTGCGGATAAAAAAAACACCCTGGCTGCCTGAGACCCGTGGATAATCCAGGATCAGCCATGGAAGTCCGAGGTAATTTTCTCCCCGTGATATTTTAGGTAGTGTTCGGAAAATTTCTTTATCCCTCCATTCATTCGCCTGGATAAAATCCTGTTGTCTCTCCTGCACCTGTTCCAGCAGCCCGCTCATTTTTTGCAATACCCTATTCTTCGTTAAAATAAGATCAGCGTTCTGCATCATTTCCGACTCAGCATCCGAAAGCTGTATTTTTGAGACTTCCATATTTAAAATTATGGATTCGCCATCAGCACGTGATCAAGAAACTGGATATACTGATCGTAAAAGCATTTATTGGTCCCTTCATCGCCACATTCTTTATAACGCTGATGGTGCTGATCATGCAGTTCTTCTGGTTATGGGTGGATGATTTTGTTGGCAAGGGTATCAGTACCAACATCCTTTTCGAATTCATCTGGTACCAGAGCGCCGTACTTGTTCCGCTGGCCCTTCCGCTGTCAGTGTTGCTTTCATCCATCATGACCTTTGGTAACCTGGGGGAGAGTTATGAACTGGTTGCCATCAAATCAGCCGGCATTTCCCTGCTCAGGTTCATGAGACCTTTATTATTCGTAACACTGCTGATCTGTGGCATCGCTTTCATGTTTTCAAATAATATCATTCCTGTAGCCAATCTTAAATCAAGGACCCTGCTGGCCGACATCGTTCATGCCAATCCATCTTTTGACCTGAAAGAAGGAGTTTTTTACGATAAGATCCCAAATTTTGCCATCAAGGTGGGGCAGAAAGAAAAAGACAGTATCATCCGTGATGTGATCATCTATGAACAGACCAATTCACCACAGGATCATTTTATCGTTGCCAAATCAGGAGTGATGAGGGCGGCAGAGAATCCCCGCTATATTGAATTTCACCTGAAGGACGGATGGCGACATGAAGAAAGATCCAGCGGTAATGGTACTGAATACATCAGGCTCGGGTTCAGGGAATATAAAAGGCTTTTTGATATCGGTAATCTCGGGCTTCAGCAACGCACTGCCGATAGCGTCAATAAAAATAATGCACGCATGCTCAGTATGCGGCAGCTTGATGTGGCCATAGATTCGATCGTTAAATCAAGTGAGAAAATTGCTTACCGTGTGCGCAACGAGGTTTTTGCTTCCATGCCCTTTGTCAACCGGATTGACAGTAATTTCCGGTTGAAGGATACGGCAGTGAAGGCAAAAAATTTTGAAACTATCATACCCGACAGCGTGGAGCGTGTAGTGAATCAGCGGGTCGTGAACCGCGTAAGCAATGCAAGGGTAACCAACGACATCCTGCTCACCCAACTGGAAGCCGAACGTGGTAACCTGCGACAGCACAGGATTGAATGGCACAGGAAGATCTCTCTTTCCGTGGCCTGCCTGGTTTTATTCCTGATTGGTGCCCCGCTTGGCTCAATCATCCGCAAAGGTGGACTGGGAAGCCCGCTGATCTTTTCCATAGTTTTTTTCATGGTATTTTATTTCAGCAGTACCAGCGGTGAGAAATCGGCCAAGACCGCAACCATGGAACCCTGGTTAGGCATGTGGTTATCTACATTCATATTATTGCCAATCGGGCTGTTCCTTACTTACAAGGCTATGCGGGATTCCCAACTCTTCAGCAAGGAATTTTATTATCGCTTCGGCAAAAAAATGAAGACTTACTTCAGGCAATCTGGTAAGGATGCTTAATTTTAAAAAAAAATCTATGACACCTTTAACCAGAAGAAATTTTTTAATGAGCACAGGTAAAGCAGGACTGGGTGTTTATCTTGGTTCTTCATTATTATCAGCTTGTTCACCGGGAGCCAAATTAGGTTCAGGTACTTCAAAATTCAACACAGGTTTCCAGCAAACACCCCTTCCATATTCTTATAATGCATTGAATGAAGCGATCGATGGAACAACCATGGAGATCCACTATAGCAAACATGCGGCAGGTTATGCCACCAACCTGCAAACAGCCGCAAAGAATGAGAACGTGGATACTTCAAAACCTCTTGAAGAAGCATTGAGAAAGATTTCCAGGTATTCAACTTCCCTTCGCAATAATGGCGGCGGCCATTATAACCATGAACTGTTCTGGAAGTGCATGTCACCAAAGAATGATACAAAACCTTCCGGTAAACTGGCTACAGCCATCGATGAAAGCTTTGGTTCATTCGAAACTTTCAAAACACAATTCGGAGATGCGGGCAAAAACCGTTTCGGCAGCGGCTGGGCATGGCTGGTAGTTGATGGAGATAAAAGATTACGCATCGGTTCCACTCCTAACCAGGACAATCCATTAATGGATGTGTCAGAGATCAAGGGTTTCCCATTGCTCGGCCTGGATGTTTGGGAACATGCTTATTACCTTCGCTACCAGAATAAAAGACCTGACTATATCGCCAACTGGTGGAAGGTTGTTAACTGGGATTTTATTGCAGACAGGTACCAGGCAGCGGTGTGAGGAGAAGTGATTGGTGAATGGTGAATGGTCAATCGAACATTCCCGGGTTCCGGATTTTATTCAGCAATGGCATGCAGGCATTTATTGCACCATTCACAATTCACCAACCCACTACATTTAATAAACCGAATTGACAACCACCACTAACAATTCCAAACAATACAATATCAGGCTACAGAAGTGGATCGCGATCGTATCTGCGTTTTTGCTGATCGCTAAATTCACAGCCTACTATCTTACGACCTCTGTGGCCATCCTTACAGATGCCCTGGAGAGCATCGTGAACGTAGTAGCGGGATTCATTGGCCTGTACAGTTTATATGTTTCTGCCAAACCCAGGGACAGAGATCATCCGTACGGACATGGAAAGGCAGAATTCGTTTCTGCCGCCATTGAAGGCACACTGGTTTTATCTGCAGGTGTGCTCATTATTTACAATGCAGCCCGCAAACTGATCTATCCAGGTGAGTTGAACCAGCTTGACCTCGGGATGATCCTTGTAGGCGGCACGGCTCTCGTAAATTTTGTTTTGGGATTCATTGCACGCCGGCAGGGTGAAAAAAGCGGTTCACTGGCCCTTGCAGCTTCGGGTAAACACCTGCAAACCGATACCTGGTCTACCATTGCCATTATCGGGGGTTTACTGCTCATCAAATACACAGGACTTGTATGGATCGATAGTGCGGTTGCCATGTTATTCGGCGTGTATATTATTGTTACCGGTTACCGTATTACCCGGGTTTCTCTTGCGGGTATCATGGATGAAGCTGACATGCAACTCCTCGACAAAATGGTGAGAGTGCTGGGAGAAAATAAAAAGGAAAACTGGATCGATCTTCATAACCTGCGCGTGATCAAGTATGGCAATGTACTGCATGTTGATTGTCACCTCACTGTACCCTGGTACCTGAATGTAAACCAGGCGCACGAAGAAATAGATGAACTCGCGAAACTCATTCGGAGTAATTTTGGTGAAAGCCTTGAACTGTTTGTTCATGGAGATGGCTGCCAGTATTTTCAATGTGCGATCTGTGTAAAAAAAGATTGCCCGGTACGGCAACACGATTTCCGCGAAAGAGTGGAATGGACGCTGGATAATGCTGTTCAGAATGAAAGGCACAGCCTGAAACTTACAGAGCAGGGCAACAAATAAAATAGAAGAATGAAAACGACAACCAGGTGGAAAACCGGACAGGCATTTGATTCCCTGCAAGGCCAGGCGAATATAGAAGTGGATGGTAAAAATGGTTTCAGTCCGAAGGCTCTGCTGCTTACCGGGCTGGCAGCCTGTTCAGGTATTGACCTGGTAGAGATTCTCGAAAAGATGCGGATACCTTTTGCTGACCTGGTAATTGATACCGAAGCAGAGCAGACCGATGAACATCCCAGGGTGTTCAAGGACATTCATCTTCATTATAAACTGGTGGCAGATCAGGAACACCTCGACAAAGTGAAAAAGGCAATTGACCTTTCTCTTGAAAAATATTGTGGTGTGGCTGCCATGCTCAAAAAAAATTCAGGCATCCATTATACAGTCACGCTTCAACCGGAATCTGCCTGATATGCTTTCCAATAAGGCACAATATGCATTCCGGGCATTGACCATGCTGGTAGACAGGTACGAAAAAGGCCCTGTGCTGATCTACGAAATGGCTCAGCAAAAAAAGATCCCGCTCAAATTTCTCGAGGTCATTTTGCTGGAATTGAAAAAAGCAGGCATCCTCGAAAGTAAAAAAGGAAAGGGGGGCGGCTATTTTTTAAAAGATCATCCTTCCAAAACACCTATCGCCAAAGTTGTGCGCATTGTAAATGGCCCTATAGCCATGCTGCCCTGCGTGAGCCTTTATTTTTACCGCAAATGTGAAAATTGTGATGAGCAGAACTGCGGGCTGCATGATATCATGGAAAATGTGAGGGATGCCACACTGCATATTCTTGAAAATAAGACGCTCAGCGACCTCGCACCTGGCATGGAAGACTTAGCCAAAGGCCAATAGCCAATGGCTAATAGCTGACTTAAATCATACCCTACTAATTTGGTAGGCTATTATCTTTCTCCTAATTTCACCCCATTATTTCAGCTAAACACTCTTTATGTCTTTACGCCTTGGAGATCCTGCGCCAAATTTTAAAGCTGTAACTACGGAGGGAACGATCGATTTTTATGAATACCTCGGTGATAGCTGGGGTGTGCTGTTTTCGCATCCTGCCGATTTTACCCCGGTATGTACCACGGAACTGGGCAGAACTGCTTTACTAAAACATGAATTTGCCAAAAGGAATGTAAAGGTGCTGGCCGTATCTGTTGACCCTCTTGATAAACATGGGCTCTGGGTTAAGGATATTAACGAGACCCAATCCTGCGAAGTGGATTTTCCCATCATCGCTGATGAGAACAGGCATGTGGCCACGCTATATGATATGATCCATCCGAATGCGTCGGCTACTGCCACGGTGCGTTCGTTATTTATCATTGGTCCGGATAAGACCATCAAACTGATGATCACATACCCGGCCTCTACGGGACGTAATTTTTTCGAAGTATTAAGGGTGATAGATTCTTTACAATTAACATCAAAGCATAGTCTTGCTACACCTGCCAACTGGCAGCCTGGCGAGGATGCCATTGTTGTTCCTGCTGTATCCACAGAAGACGCCATCAAAAAATTTCCAAAGGGTGTGAGAGTGGTGAAGCCTTACCTGAGATACACACCTATACCTGACGAACAGTAATTTTTTTGCTTGCGGTTATATGAAAGGAGACCTGGTCACCTAAGGGCCATGTTATGCTTAAAACCTTGGTATGGAAAAACTGCATCTGCTTCAGAATATTTTTGAGAGCTGTACTGTTGAAGAAGCTTTACAGCAAACGGCCGTGCTATTTCCCGGGCAGGTGAAATTTTCCACTTCACTCGGCCAGGAAGACCAGGTGCTGACCGATATCATTGCCCGGCATGCTATTCCCATCAGTCTATTCACCATTGATACCGGCCGCCTTTTCAATGAAACGTATGAAATGCTTGAAAGAACAACGGCCCGGTATAAAATACCTGTCAGCGTTTATTTTCCGCAGGCGGAAGCTGTTCAGCACATGGTATATGAGAGAGGTGTGAACCTTTTTTATAACAGCGTTGAAGACCGCAAGACCTGTTGCCATATACGCAAGGTGGAGCCGCTCAACAGGGCACTCGTAGGTACTGCTGTATGGATCACAGGCCTGAGAGCGGCCCAGACCGATCACCGCAAAGAAATACCTGTAGTGGAATGGCTGGAAGATAAAAAAATCTATAAGGTCAATCCCCTGCTTCACTGGAGTTTTGATGAGATCATCCGGTATATCAATCAATATTCAATTCCCTATAACCCGCTTCACGATCAAGGTTACGTAAGCATTGGCTGTGCGCCCTGTACCAGGGCCACAGAACCTGGTGAAGATCCACGTGCCGGTAGGTGGTGGTGGGAGCTTTCACAAAAAGAATGCGGGTTACACCTGGTTAAATAAAAATCTTATGAGTCAACACCACAGCACTTTTCCACGGGCCCTTGAAGACGAAGCGATCTATATTATGCGCGAAGTTGCAGCGCAGTTTGAAAAACCTGCCCTGCTTTTTTCCGGTGGTAAGGATTCCATCACGCTGGTGCATCTTGCCCGCAAGGCATTTTACCCGGCTGCTGCTCCCTTTCCCATGTTGCACATAGATACAGGGCATAATTTCCCGGAGACCATTGTTTTTCGTGACTGGCTTGCAGCACAAACCGGTATGCAACTGATCGTGAGGTATGTGCAGGACAGTATTGACAAAGGCAAAGTGCAGGAGGAATCAGGAAAATATGCCAGCAGGAATGTATTGCAAACTGTAACCCTCCTCGATGCCATTGAAGAATTGAAATTCGATGCATGCATTGGCGGGGCAAGGCGTGATGAAGAAAAAGCCAGGGCCAAGGAAAGGGTTTTTTCTGTTCGTGATGACTTTGGCCAATGGGATGCCAAAAAGCAGAGACCTGAACTTTTCCATATGCTCAATGGCCGCATCAATATGGGAGAGAATGTAAGAGTGTTTCCGATCAGCAACTGGACAGAACTTGATGTATGGAACTACATCCGTGAAGAAAAACTCGAGATCCCTTCTATTTATTATTCACACAAGAGACAGATCATTGAAAGGGATGGAATGTATTGGCCACATTCTTCCTATCTCAATACAACAGATGAAGAAATTCCATTCGAGGCAACTGTTCGTTTCAGAACTGTGGGTGATATGACATGTACCGCCGCAGTACTTTCTGATGCGGATCATATTGATACCATTATCAGCGAGATCAGGGAGGCAACCATTTCCGAAAGGGGAGCGAGGATCGATGATAAAAGATCTGAAGCAGCCATGGAAAAAAGAAAGAACGCCGGTTATTTCTGACCGGGGAAAGATCATTTTTCAACAAACAGGACATGCCCGGAAATAGGGAGAGCCTGGTTCAACTATCAGTGGGTTGAAGTAAGTTGCGGTTAAGGTAGTTGAACCAAAAACATAATTCATGAAGAAAAAACTTGCGATCATTTTGATACTTATTTCCTCTTTGGCAAACGCCCAGCAAAAATATACTGAGTCTGTACAACAGGTATGGACGGGATATTTCAACCAGTCCAGGATTTCAGACCGCTGGGGACTCTGGTTCGATGCGCAATTGAGGACAAAGGATGATTTTTTCAATGGCGCAGGCCTCACGATCATCAGGCCCGGTATCACTTATTATGTAAACGATGCTGTAAAACTCACAGCGGGTTATGGTTATATAGTGCAGTATGCCCAGGATAATTTCATTGAACCCCGGCCTGAGCACAGGCCCTGGCAGCAGGTACAGTGGCATACACGGTATGGAAGAAACAGCACCATGCAATACCTGAGACTCGAAGAAAGATTCAGGAAAAAGATCGCACCCGATTCCACAATGGTCTCCGGGAATAATTTCAGCTACCGTGTTCGCTATAACCTGCTTTGGCAGTTACCTATTACAAAAGCAACATCAGGCAAGGGGAGTGTGTCATGGATCTTCAATGATGAAATCCATATCGGTTTCGGTAAGGAAGTAGTCTACAATTATTTTGACCAGAATAGGTTTTTTACCGGTATCAGTTACCAGCCGGGTGCGGCAAGCAGTTTCCAACTGGGATACATCAATGTTTTTCAGCAATTCCCTTCCGGTAACAGGTACCGGATGGCACATGGCGCCCGCATATTCTTCCTGCAAAACCTTGACCTGCGCAAAGCAAAAAAATGACGGCATCAAAAACCATAGAAGTTCCAAAAACCGCGGGCATCCCGGTCCGGATCAATTCGGGCGGACTTCCATGGGTCGTGATCGGCGGCGGGAGAGAAGCCCTTGCCGAAGTAAAAAAACTCAGGTCAATTTCAAAGCAACTGCTGATCAGGGTAGTGGCTGAAGAAATTTCACCTGCAATCAAAAACTTTTCCCGGGATGATAAGCAGGTGCGGCTTCATGAAAGAAAACATGAGGGCAATGATCTCTCCCAGGGTGCCTTGATCATTGCCACCGGTAATGCAGTGATGGACGAGATCATCTATGCAGAGGCAAGGCCCATGAATAAATTGATTTTTCTTCCTTCCAACCATGAGGCCAGCGATTTTGTTATACCTGTACCTGTACCAGACCCTGTTCAACAGGGATGGATCAAAAGGAATACAGACCAGGGCTGGAAAAAGATCGCATCAAGACTGATCCTTGTTTTTGTACTGATGGTTACCGGTCATGTGATCATTTCTTATTTACCCCTGCCGCCGGTGAATGATATATGGACAATGGCCAAAGACCATTTTGATTACCGGTTTTTATTTTTTGTACTCGCTGGTTTCCTTGCACAGATGGTTGATGGCATGCTCAGCATGGGATACGGCGTTACTTCAGCTACCTGTCTCATGTCGTTTGGAGTAAACCCAGTGGCGGTAAGCGCTGCCATTCATACATCGGAGATCTTTACTTCAGGCATATCAGGTTACAGCCATTACAAGTTCGGCAATGTCAACAAAAAATTATTCAGGCACCTGGTGATCCCGGGTGTGATCGGCGCCATTTGCGGTGCACTGCTGCTGGTATTCCTTGGCGATCACTACAGCAATTACCTGCTTCCCATTATTGCGGTCTATGCCGGGTTCCTCGGGTTGAAGATCCTGGTGAAAGCTTTCCAAGTGCAACCAAAGAATGTGAAAGCAAAAAGGATTGGGTGGCTGGCAGGAACCGGAGGATTTCTCGATTCATTCGGTGGTGGTGGATGGGGACCTATCGTAACCAGCAACCTCATTTCAAAAGGAAGGTCACCAAAGTACACTGTTGGCTCGGTAAGCCTCACTGAATTTTTTGTGACGCTGGCCAGCGCCTTTACTTTTTTCGTGACAGTAGGTGTGAGCCACTGGAGTATTGTACTTGGCCTGATCGTTGGCGGTGTAATTGCTGCACCAATTGCTGCCAGGTTCGCAGGCAGGCTTCCCAGGAAAACCATGATGATCCTCGTAGGAATCATGGTCATGGTATGGTGTGCACGCATGCTGGTAAAAAGTATTTTTTAAAGAAAAAAACGAATCATGGATATATTAAGAATCGCAACTGCCGGTAGTGTTGATGATGGAAAAAGCACATTGATTGGAAGACTGCTTTATGATACCAGGTCAATTACCCGTGACAAGCTGGAAGCGATTGAGCAAACCAGCAGGCGCAAGGGGCTTGATTTTGTTGATCTCTCGCTTCTCACCGATGGTCTAATCGCGGAAAGGGAGCAGGGTATTACCATTGATGTAGCGCATATTTATTTCTCTACCGATAAAAGAAAATACATCATTGCCGACACACCGGGTCACGTGGAGTACACACGCAACATGATCACAGGCGCTTCCAATTCAGAAGCTTCCATTGTATTGATTGATGCAAGAAATGGTGTGATCGAACAGACGAGGCGTCACCTGTTCATTTCCTCCCTGCTCAGGATTGCCAATGTATTGGTATGTGTGAATAAAATGGACCTGGTGGAATACGATGAGCAAGTCTTTCTCTCCATCAAAGCCGAAGTGGAAGACCTGGCATCTAAAATCGGTTTTGAAGGAAGGCTGGAGTTCATACCGGTGGCTGCTAAATACGGTGATAATATCGTTCACACATCAGAAAAAATGAACTGGTATACAGGCGGGAGCCTGCTCAGTCACCTCGAAAAAATTGATCCCAATACCCGGGATGAAAAATTAGCGGCCCGTTTCCCTGTGCAGTTTGTAATCAGGCCTCATTCCGATGAACATCACGATTTCCGTGGTTATGCGGGACAGTTGCTGAGTGGCACACTTTCCAAAGGAGAAAAAGTGGTGGTGCTGCCTACATTGAGATCAACCACCATTAAAAAAATTTGGAGTGCTAAAGAAGAATGCACAACAGCGAAAGCAGGTGAAAGCATAACGATCGAGCTGGAAGAAGATATTGATATCAGCAGGGGAAATATGATCGTTGCGGAACAAGCTGGCCATACCCAGGTGAGCGCCTTCATCGCAACCATTGCCTGGATGGATGAACAGGCGCTGGTAGCCGGGAAAACTTATTGGCTGCAACATGGAGTGAACCTGGTGAAAGCTAAGATCAGCCAGTTGCAAAGCCGGATCGATATGACAACAATGGAAGAAGCTAAGGACCTTTCTGTATTTGGACTTAACGATATTGGCCAGGTAAGCCTGCGTACTGCAAAACCCATCTTCGCTGACCTCTACCGGCAAAACCCGCGGAATGGAAGTTTTATCCTGATCGATGAATTTTCAAACAGTACCGTAGCAGTCGGATTCATTGAATCTATCTGATCAGTTGTTTTTTTTGAGCTGGTTCAGCAAGGCCCTGAGGTCTTTGGGTAATTCAGCCTGCAGGTGATAATGATTGCCATTCAGGGAGAACTTCAGTTCAGCAGCATGCAGGGCAAGCCTTGAAAGAACTGGTCTTTCTTCATCTTCATTTTTCGCCAGGTTGTAATTCTTTTTTTTGATGGAGGAGATGAGCACAGGTTTTCCATCGCCATACAATGGATCACATACAATGGGATGACCCAGATATTTCATATGCACCCTGATCTGGTGGGTTCTCCCGGTGAGAATCCTGAATTGCATCCAGGTATAGAATCTGAAGTTTTCAAGCACTTCATATTCCGTGATGCTTTCTTTTCCTTTTTTATAAACCGTCATCAACCCTTTTTTTGAAGGATGTTCTGAAATGGGCTGGTCGATAGTGCCGGAACTTGTTGCGGGATTGCCGAGCACCAGGCCGTTATAGATCTTGGTAGTCTCTCTTGATTCGAAAAGCCGAGACAGTTCGCGGTGTGAATCTTCATTTTTGGCAAAGACCACCACGCCACTGGTTTCGCGGTCAAGCCGGTGCACGGTAAAGATCTCACCAAACCTTTCCTTCAGGATCTGTTTCAGTGAAACTTCTTTTCCTTCCCTGTCCGGTATGGTCAGCAGGCCTGCAGGTTTGTTGATGGCAATAAAATCATTGTTTTCTTCCAGTACCAGTTGGGAGATCCTGATCATGTAGCTTAGGGATTTTATTTCTTGCCTTTTTTGAAATATTTCAGGTCTCTCACTTCCCGTTCGGAAAGGAATCGCCATTTGCCGCGGTCAACATTTTTTTTGGTGAGTCCGGCAAACACCACGCGGTCAAGATTTTTGACATCATAACCAAAATGTTCGAAGATGCGGCGCACGATCCTGTTCCTGCCGCTATGGATTTCGATGCCGACCTGGGTTTTGTCCGCATTATCTGTGAATGCCAGTGTATCCACATGAATGATCCCATCTTCCAGGGAAACACCTTTGAGGATCTCGTCAAAATGCGCTTTGGATAAAGGTTTGTCGAGCGTAACGGCATATACTTTTTTTACCTCGTTGCTGGGATGCGTGAGCTTTTGTGTGAGGTCGCCGTCATTGGTGAGCAGCAGTACACCTGAAGTGTTGCGGTCGAGCCGGCCTACAGGATACACTTTGATGGGACTTGCTTTAGCGATGAGGTCAAGTACGGTCTTGCGGCCTTTCTCATCATCGGTGGTGGTGATATAATCCTTGGGTTTGTTGAGCAGGATGTAAACAAGGTCCTTTACAGGCTGAATCTTTTTCCCGTTTACGATCACGGCATCTGATGGAGAAACTTTATGTCCGGGTTCCATCATAACTTCACCATTCACTTTCACCTTGCCGCTCTTGATCACGTCCACCGCATCTCTTCTTGAACAGATGCCGCTATGGGCAATGTATTTATTGAGAGGCATCTTATCAGCCACCTGCCTGGTTATCTCAGGCTTTTTAAGACCAGTCTCAGTTTTTACCACACCCCTGGCTTCCGCTCTCTGCTTCTCAAAGTATTCTTTCCGCGCCTTGGTAACCTTCTTTTTTTCCTGGCGGATCTCCTCCTTTTTAACCGAACCCTTCTTCTTTGGAGAGATGAATTTTTCGAAGCCTGTTTGTTTCTTCATCCTGCAAAAGTAAAAAACCCTCCCGCAATAAGGGGAGGGCTTTTCTAACCGGATGGTTTATCGCTGAACCGGCTTGCGGTTTTTGCGCGCTGATTCCATTTTTTCTACCTGGTCTTTGGTTAGGATGGATTTCATTTTATCCTGCTGGGTTTTTCTCAGCTCCTTTGATTTTTCTTTTTTCTGCTCGTCACTAAGCGACTGGTTATTACGCAGTGTTTCAAACTGCTTTTTGAAGTCAGCCCTCAGGTCAGCCATTTTTGATTTCTGGTCGTCGGAAAGACCCAGGTCTTTTTGAAAATCCCCGCCTTTACTGGAATTCTTGCCATGCTTACGGCTCATGCCGTCTTTTTTCGCATGCTTGCCTTCTTTGGCTTTTTGTTTCCATTCAGCTTTCATTTTGTCTATCTGCGCCTGTTGGGCAGGGGTGTACACGGCCTTTGTCTGGGCTGAATATTTTTTAAATAATTCTTCCCTGGCGGCTTTTTTCTGTTCAGCATTGAGAGATTTGTTTTCGTACAAAGCCTTCATTTCCGCTTTTTGTGCTTCACGGATGGATTTGAGACTGGCCTGCTGATCAGCAGTCAGGTTCAGTTTGGAAACCATTTCCGTACGGCCTTTGTGATGGCCATGCCTCATTGAATCTTTTTTCTGGGCCTGGGCGGCGCCTGCAAACAACAGCAGTGTTAGTGCGCCTGTAAGTATTTTTTTCATATATGTATTGTCATTTTTTAAAGGTGACGTACTAGGAAGGGCAGGGAAGGCAGGAGTTTAAAGCAGGCAGGTTAATTAGGGTTAAAATGAGCGGCGGCTGTGGGCTTTTGGCCATTGGCTGTTGGCTTTTGGCAATTGGCTTCCAACCCATCATTTTGATATTTTAACCGCAGAGGACGCAAAGGAGGCGCAAAGAAAACGCAAAGGCTTACCTACCTTGTTCCAGGCTCTAAACACCGTTCTCTCCCGCCTCTAACTTTGAATTTTGAACTACTGACTACCGACTTCAGACTTAGACTAAGAAAACTCCGTTCTGTACTGACTCCGACTTTGAACTTTGAACTCCCGACTACTGACTACCAACTCCCGACTACAAACTTTGAACTTTCCTTTAACCAAACCCTCCCCCAATACAGCTTACCTTTGCGCCATGTCAGCAAGTACGGTGCAGCCAGCACAAAAATCCCGCAACATTCGCCAGCTTTCCTTCCAGGATCTCCAGCAATGGATGGATTCAATAGGGGAGAAAAGTTTCCGCAGCAAACAGGTCTGGGAATGGCTCTGGCAGAAGCATGCGTTTTCCTTTGCGGACATGACCAACCTGAGTAAGGAGCTCAGGCAGAAACTGGGTGAACATTTCAGTTTTCCCGCCCTTTCAATTGATACAACGCAGTTCAGCGCGGATGGGACGGTCAAATCAAGGTTCAGGACCCATGAAGGCCATCTTTGTGAAGGTGTGCTTATTCCTACTGAAACCCGTTATACCGCCTGCGTTTCTTCCCAGATCGGCTGCTCCCTGAGTTGCCGCTTTTGCGCGACAGGCTATATAGAAAGAAAAAGAAATCTTGATTTTGATGAGATCTATGATGAAGTGGTGCTGATCAACCAGCAATGTGAAAAGATCTATGGGAAAAAACTGACCAATATCGTTTTCATGGGCATGGGTGAACCACTGCTCAACTATAAAAACGTTCTGCGGTCCATAGAAAAGATCACCGCAGAAGACGGTCTTGCCATGAGCCCGAAAAGAATCACGGTCTCCACCGCCGGTGTAGCCAAACAGATCAGGCAACTGGGTGATGATAAGGTTAAATTCAAACTGGCCCTTTCTCTTCATGCGGCCAATGATGCCAAAAGAAATGAGATTATGCCTATTAATGAAACCAACGATCTCAAATCGCTGGTGGATGCCATGAATCATTTTTACAAGCAGACTAAAAACGAGATCACCCTCGAATATATCCTATTCAATAAATTCAATGACAGCCAAAAGGACGCTGATGAACTGATTAAACTGTACCGCCAGGTGCCGGCTGATTTGATCAATATCATTGAATACAATCCTATTGACAAGGCAAGGTTTGAAAAGCCAACGCCCGAAAAAACGGAAGAATTCATGGCTTACCTGGGAAAGAACCGGGTGAATGCCCGCCTGCGCCGCAGCAGGGGAAAGGATATAGATGCGGCCTGCGGACAATTAGCTAATAAGAACTGATTTGCTGCTTTACTTTTTTTTGAAGGCTCCGAAATGCCAAAGTATGCCGGAAGGGTCGTGAAGAAAACATTCATCTCCCCAGTCTTCACGACGTACTGCTACCAGCTTAACGCTTTTATATTTAGATGGCAGGTCAAGTGCCCTGAGTTCTTCATAATACCGGTCCGCATCATCCACTTCTACAAATACCATGGTATTGTCAACCCAGTCCTTCGCATAGTAATCCTGCAGGTAAAATC
>CAYWSQ010000071.1:0-15811 GCA_964460925.1 uncultured Flavisolibacter sp.
ATGAACAAAACAAAAATGAAGACGCTTATTTCCACCAGCGCAATGATGCCGATCTTCTTGACCACTACAGCCCAGGGAAATAAAAAGATCAGCTCTACATCGAAGATCAGGAAGAGCAGGGCGAAGAGGTAATAGCCCACATGAAACTGCTGCCAGGGCGAGGTCTTGGTAGGAATGCCACATTCGTAAGCTTCTCCTTTTTGGGCATTTTTACTTCCTTTGTTGAAAAGCTGGCCTGCCAGTATGCCCCCGGCGGAGAAAAGGAGGGCGGCAAGTGTTAGAACGATGAGCGATACAGGTCCCATGTCTGAAGTTTAGCAGTGAACATTCCGGCAATCGTATTGAAATTTACGACACTCATGTCTTTTTTTCCTTTTATCATTATAAAATATTCCACGTTTTATCCCCTGATAAAATGCGGTTCAGTGGCGTTCTGCCTTTCCTGATATAAAGCTTTTCCATTTGTTCTTCCAGGATGTCATCATAAGTTGCTCTTTCTTCTGCGTAGATCACGCCAAACGGCCGGGGGAACATCATACCTTCAAATGAATTGTCAAAGAAGCGGGAGATGATGGATGCCTTGGTTTTGTCTCTTTCATCATGCACCCAGAGGTCGTTCACACATTCATCATTCATGTCCACAATCACCGGGTTCAGTCCATCCAGGTGAATTCCTTTTTCATTCTGCTGTCCGAAAATGAGCGGCTTGCCATGTTCCAGGTAAATGGCCTGTTCTTTCTTAGTTTCCTTATCTGAAAAAGCAAAGAAGGCTCCGTCGTTGAAAACAGGACAGTTCTGGTACACTTCCACAAAGGAAGTTCCCCTGTGTTCATGCGCTCTTTTTAAAATAGCCTGCATGTGTTTCGGGTCGCGGTCCTGAGTGCGTGCCACGAAGGAAGCTTTCGCTCCTAATGCCAGTTCGGTGGGATTGAAGGGTTCTTCAATGGATCCGAACGGAGAGGTTTTAGTAACCTTTCCTTTTTCGGAAGTGGGAGAGTACTGACCCTTGGTAAGGCTGTAGATCTGGTTATTGAATAAAAGATAGTTGAGGTCAAAATTCTTGCGCATCAGGTGGATGAAATGATTTCCACCGATGGAGAGGGCATCACCATCGCCGGAAACAATCCACACACTGAGGTCAGGATTGGCTGCCTTCACACCTGAAGCAATAGCGGCAGCACGTCCGTGGATCGAATGCATGCCATAAGTATCCATATAATAGGTGAACCGTGATGAGCAGCCAATGCCGGAGATGAATACAAATTTCTCCTTAGGCACGCCGAGTTCAGGGAACACGGTCTGAACCTGTTTGAGAATGGAATAATCGCCGCAGCCAGGACACCATTTTACCTCCATGCCCGATACAAAATCCTTTGGTGTAAGCGTGGGTTTTTCCGCTGGTATGATCGTTTGCATGTTCATGATTTTTGCATTTGAATGATCCGGTTTTTCAATTCCTGCGTGGTGAATGGCAAGCCCTGCACCTTGGAATATCCTTCTGCCGGGAGCAGGTATTTCGCCCTGATCAGTTGGAGCAATTGTCCACTGTTCATTTCAGGTATCAGCAGCCTGTCAAACCCGGAGAGCAGTTCACCCAGGTTGGCCGGGAATGGATTGATATAACGCAGATGCACATGCGCAACATCGTGGCCTTCTTCCAGCAATTCCTTTAGGGCTGATTTTATAGCTCCATAAGTAGATCCCCATCCCAGCACGCCAATGCGGGCACCGGCACGTCCGCTGTCTGTAACAGCAGGAGGAATAGATTTTTCGATCAGTTTTATTTTATCAGCCCGCAATTGCACCATTCTTTCATGGTTCAGCGGGTCATAGGAAACATTCCCTGTTACATCCTGTTTTTCAAGTCCGCCGATACGGTGTTCAAGACCCTTTGTCCCGGGTTTAATCCAGGGCCTTACCAGCATTTCATTTCTCTGGTAGGGTTGCAGGGTCTCACCTTCTTCCAGGTTGTTTAAAAACTTTGCTTTGATCTTTTTTAGTTGATCTTCCTGCGGAAATCGCCAGGGCTCCGAACCATTTGCTATGTAACCGTCACTTAAAAAGATCACCGGTGTCATATGTTCAACTGCCAGGCGGCAGGCTTCGTATACGGTTTCAAAACAATCGGATGGAGTTGCCGCAGCCAGCACGGGCAGTGGCGCTTCACCGTGACGGCCATGTATAGCCATGAGCAGGTCGGCCTGTTCTGTTTTGGTGGGAAGGCCTGTTGATGGTCCGCCTCTCTGCACATTCACCACCACCAGTGGTATTTCCAGCATGGTAGCCAGTCCCAGTGCCTCGGTTTTTAATGCCATGCCAGGTCCGGATGTTGTGGTTACTGCAAGCTCACCCGCATAGGAAGCCCCGATAGATGCGCAGATGCCCGCGATCTCATCTTCCGCCTGGAAGGTCTTCACACCATTTGCTTTGTATTTTGATAATTCCTGCAGGATGTCAGTTGCAGGGGTAATGGGATAAGATCCAATGAACAGGGGAAGACCTGATTTTTCTGCTGCAGCCATCAACCCGATGGCAGCGGCCTGGTTTCCGGTGATGTTGCGATACCTTCCTGCGGGCAGTGCTGCAGGTGCCACGCGGAAACGTGAAGTGAAGATCTCGGTATTCTCACCATAATTCCAGCCGGCCTGCAATGTTCTTGCATTGGCCTCTGCGATCTCCGGCTTTTTTGAAAATTTGTCGGAGATGAATTGCAGCGTTGGATCAAGTGGTTTATCGAACATCCAGAAAAGAAGTCCCAGAACAAACATATTCTTGGAACGGTCTGTTTCCTTTGTTCCCAGGCCTGTTCCTGATAAACATTCTCTTGTGAGTTTTGTTACATCAACCTTGTGCAGGGTATAATCTGAGAGGCTGCTATCTTCAAGTGGATTGGTTTTTTCAGGGTAACCGGCAAGCCTCAGGTTTTTTTCATCGAATCCCTGTGTATTGGCAATGATCACACCGCCACGTTTTAATTTGGAAAGATCCACTTTCAGTGCAGCGGCATTCATGGCTACCAGCACATCATACTGGTCGCCCGGGGTAAAGATCTCGGTGCTTCCAAAATGCACCTGGAAACCTGATACACCGGCTATTGTTCCTATGGGTGCACGGATCTCGGAGGGATAGTCAGGAAATGTGCTCAGGTCATTTCCAAGAAGTGCGGCAGTATCAGTGAACTGCATGCCGGTAAGCTGCATGCCATCTCCAGAATCACCCGAGAACCGGATCACGATCTTTTCTACCTCTTTGATGGGAGCAGTCTTATCTGTTTTGATATCTATGGTTTCCATTAGCGCAGTATTGTTGATTGAAGAACCATGTGTGAATGTTACCTAAAGGAACCCAGGTTATCAGGATTATAATATGAGTTATGTCAACCAGTTCAATGATTTAGGTGTTTTTGATTTTTTATGTTTCCAATCCAGGAAGCAAATAATGGGGAGGTGGTTGAGCAAAGTCATTCTGCCGGCTGACCTGCAAAAGCTTTCCGCTGGAAATCTTATCCCACCTTGTCAATAATTATAGACCATCAATTATATGATAGACCCCCGCATTACAAAGTTCCTGAACACACAAACCGTTGCAGGAATAGCCTGCCTTGATGAAAAAATGAATCCTTATTGTTTTAGTTGTTTTTATGCCTTCGATGAAAAAGAAGCTTTGCTCATTTTTAAAAGCAGTAATGGTTCCTCACATACAGATTTCCTTGAGCAGAATCCTTCGGTGGCAGGAACTGTAAACCCCGATAAATTAAACCGGCTTGCGATCAAGGGCATACAGTTCCGGGGAGTTATGGATGGGGAGTATGATGATGCCTCCAGGATATACCATAAACGTTACCCCTTTGCCCTGGCCATGAAAGGTGAGATCTGGACGGTGCGGCTAACCTGGATCAAGATGACGGACCAGTCACTTGGTTTTGGGAAGAAGATTGAATGGGAAAGAGAAAGAGAAAGAGAAACAGAAACAGAAACAGAGCGGGTGATACCATTATAACTGACGGTTTTAATTCTAGAAGCTAGCAGCTAGTAGCTAGTAGCTGAATGTTAGAAGCTAGTAACTCAAAATACAAACAACATGCCTACTGAACTCAAAGAAATCGACGCAGCGGTTTCTGCAAAGGAATTGGCCACCATCAAGGTAATGGATGGCAATGAAGCTGCTGCCACCATCGCTTATAAAACCAGCGAGGTCTGTGCTATTTATCCCATCACCCCTTCTTCCAATATGGGTGAGTGGGCCGATGAATGGAGCAGCGAAGGAAAGACCAATATTTATGGTGAGGTTCCCAGGGTAATTGAAATGCAAAGTGAAGCAGGTGCGGCAGGCGCTATTCACGGGGCTTTGCAGGGCGGTGTGCTGGCTTCCACTTTTACCTGTTCACAGGGATTATTACTCATGATCCCCAATATGTATAAGATAGCCGGTGAACTTACGCCGACGGTATTTCATATAGCAGCCAGGGCACTGGCAACGCATGCGCTTTCCATCTTTGGTGATCATAGTGATGTGATGGCAGTGAGGCAGACCGGTTTTGCCATGCTGTTTGGTCGCAGTCCCCAGGAAGCGCACGACATGGCCATGATCGCCACATCGGCTTCATTGCGTTCCAGCATTCCTTTCCTGAATATTTTTGATGGGTTCCGCACATCGCACGAGCTGAATGAAGTGCGTATGATACCTGATGATGTGATCCGCGCTATGATCAACGAGGAGGATGTGGCCCGCCACCGCAACCGGTCCATGAATCCTTCCAATCCTTTCATTCGCGGTACGGCGCAAAATCCTGATGTTTATTTCCAAAGCAGGGAGGCTGCCAACCGTTATCACTGGAACGTTCCTGAGATTGTTGAAGAAACCATGCAGAAATTCGCTGAGCTCACCGGCCGTAAATATGAGCTCTTTGCCTATCATGGCCACCCGGAAGCGGAAAGGGTTATCATCATCATGGGATCCGGTGCTGGTGCAGTGGAGGAAACAGTTGATCACCTGGTGAATGAAGGTGAGAAAGTGGGCTATCTCAATGTGCGCCTGTTCCGTCCATTCTCTGTAAGGCATTTTATTCATGCACTTCCAAGGACGGTGAAGCAGATCGCAGTGCTCGACCGCAGCAAGGAAACCGGTGCTATTGGTGAACCCCTGTTTATGGACGTGGTGAGTGCCATGTATGCTTCGTGGACCTATCCAATGCCGGGAATTATCGGCGGACGTTATGGTCTCGCTTCAAAAGAATTCACGCCAGCCATGGTAAAAGCTGTTTTCCATGAACTCACCAGGAAATATCCGAAGAAAGGTTTCACCATTGGTATTGATGATAACATTACTTATACCAGCCTGCCTTTTGACAGGTCATTCTCCCTGGAAGACCAGCATGTGTTCCGTGGCCTGTTCTTCGGTCTTGGCTCTGATGGCACCGTAAGTGCCAATAAAAACACCATCAAGATCGTAGGCGAGGAAACCGGTCGTCATGTACAGGGATATTTTGTTTATGATTCTAAAAAATCAGGATCACTTACCACTTCACATCTTCGTTTCAGTGAGATACCTATACAATCCACTTACCTGGTCTCATCTGCCAACTTCATTGCCTGCCATCATTTCCATTTTCTTGAAAAATATGATGTGCTGCGCGATGCGGAACAGGGAGCAACATTTTTACTGAACACACCATTTGATAAGGAGGAAGTCTGGAAGCATTTGCCTACCGCGGTACAGCACACTATCAAACAAAAGCAACTGCGTTTCTTTGTGATCAATGCTTCAAGGGTGGCGAGGGAAACCGGTATGGGTTCACGCATCAATGGAATCCTTCAAACCTGCTTCTTTGCCATCAGCAATGTAATGCCTGGTGAAAAAGCCATTGAGTCCATTAAAAAAGGCATCCGCAAGTCTTATGGCCGAAAGGGTGAGGCCATTGTGCAGAAAAATTTCAACGCGGTTGATAAAACTTTGGAAAACCTGGCCGAGATCAATTACAGTGCTCTTGAAATTTCAGATCGTCCTGTTCCGGTTTCTCCCATCCAGGAAGCGCCGGATTTTGTGCGTGATGTGATTGGCAGGATCATTTCCGGTGGAGGTGATGAATTGCCGGTAAGTGCTTTCCCTGCTGATGGTACTTATCCTACTTCCACTACCAAATATGAAAAACGCAGCATTGGCGAAAAAGCTCCTGTATGGGATCCGCAGCTTTGCTCGCAGTGCGCCAAATGTTTTTTTGTTTGTCCGCATGCCGCCATCAGGCCAAAGGTGTACAACAGCGAACTATTGAAAGATGCGCCTGATTTCTTTAAACACACGGCGCCAATCGGAAAGGAATTTTTCCGCGACAGTGAGTCCTATACTTTGCAGGTATCAGTGGAAGACTGTACCGGCTGCAATCTCTGTTACGAAGTATGCCCGATAGAAAGTAAAACAGAACCCGGGCATAAGGCCATCAATATGCATGATTCCATCAGCCTTAAGGAAAGAGAAAAGCAGAACTGGGATTTCTTCCTTTCTCTCCCTGATATCGACCGCACCAGGGTGAACCGCGCCACTGTGAAAGGTTCCCAGCTCCTCGAACCATTGTTTGAATTTTCAGGTGCCTGCAGCGGTTGCGGTGAAACGCCCTATATCAAACTGCTTACACAGTTGTTTGGTGACAGGATGCTGGTGGCCAATGCAACAGGATGTTCATCAATCTTTGGAGGCAACCTGCCAACCACGCCATGGTCGCAGAACAGCGAGGGTTGCGGACCTGCCTGGGCCAATTCACTCTTCGAGGATAATGCTGAATTCGGACTGGGTATCAAGCTCGCCAACGATCAGAAAGGTTTGTTTGCAAGAACACTTCTCACCAGGTTGATGAATGAAGCAGGAGAGGACCTGGCATTGAAAATTCTCAATAACGAAGAAACAGTGGAAGCAGAAGTGATCGAACAGAAAAGAAATGTGAATGAGCTGAAAAGAAGGCTGAGGGAAATGAAAACACCGGTGGCCATGCAATTGCTGGATGTGGCGGACTTCCTTCAGAAAAAATCAATGTGGATCATTGGTGGTGATGGCTGGGCTTACGACATAGGCTTCAGCGGCCTTGATCATGTGCTGTCCACAGGAGAGAACATCAACATACTGGTGCTGGATACGGAAGTCTATTCCAATACAGGCGGACAAAAATCCAAATCCACACCATTGGGTGCCAGTGCCAAATTTTCCATAAAAGGAAAAACAACGGGCAAAAAAGATCTTGCAATGCAGGCCATCGCGCATGGCACTGCTTATGTAGCGCAGATAGCCATGGGTGCCAACGATGTGCATGCCTTGAAAACCATCATTGAAGCGGAAGCTTTCCCTGGTCCTTCCATCATCATTGCTTACAGTCATTGTATCGCTCATGGTTACGAGATGGCACATGGACTGGAACAGCAAAGCATGGCGGTGAAAACAGGTTACTGGCCATTGTTCCGTTATCATCCATTAAAAGAAAAAGGACAGCGGTTTGTGCTGGACAGTAAGAATCCTTCAGTGGACCTTGACGAATTCCTGTATAAGGAAAACCGTTTTGCCACTATCAGGAATACACAGCCTGAAAGAGCGGAAGAATTCCTTGCCTTATCCAACCAGGCATTAAAGAACCGCTGGGACAGGATAGAAGCGCTCAAAGCTTTATAAGCTGGTCAATCAAAAGCCAGTTCCAGTTGTGGCCGGGCAGCCTGCGAAGGGGGGCCGGCCATTTTTTTTGCACCGGCGCTGATGTGATAAACACTGGTCTCTTCAAAACGTGAAGCGATCACCATTTCAACACCGTTGGCATGGCGGTCGAATAATTCTTTTACAAGAACAGGACAGTTATTATTTTTTGAAAGATGGGAAAGGAACAGGTGGGTCATGTGGGAAGGCCTGAATTTTTTGAAAAGTTCGAGGGCCTGCACATTACTCAGGTGCCCATGATCACTGCGGATCCTTTTTTTAAGGTGGTAAGGATAGTTTCCCTTTTCCAGCATCTCTTCATCATAATTGGCTTCAAGAAAAGCCGCGTGGCACTGGCTGAAATGTTTAACCACGTGACTGCAGGGAATACCGATATCAGTGAACACACCCACTTTTACCTCCGGGCTGCTTACAATAAAACTGTAAGGATCGCAGGCATCATGAAATTTTGGAAAGGCCGTGATGGTAAGCCCCCCGATCTGCACAGGCTCATAGGCAGTGAAAGACCGGATATAACCATTGTCAAGGTATAACCTGCCATTGCTGGCTGTTGGGGGTGTAATGTAAACAGGAAGATGGAATTTCTTCACCAGGGAATGAATACCACGGATGTGGTCAGAATGTTCGTGGGAAACAAAAACCGCTTTCAGGTTCTGAACATTCAGTCCCAGCCTCTTCATACGTTTTTCAATCTCGCGGCAGGAGATTCCCGCATCCACCAGCACCGCCTCATTTTGATTGCCTATATAAAAGCAATTGCCATTGCTGCCGGAATTGAGGGAGGATACATGGAGGGACATAAAGCAAAGCTAGCAGATAATTGGTGAATAAGAAGCCAATGGCCAATAGCTAATAGCCATTGGCCATTGGCCATTGGCTCCAAATCAGGCATCATTCCTGCCGGCTTGCCACTGATCCAGTTGTTTTTCTTTCTGCTTGCGGATCATCTGCTGCAGTTTATTCACGGCCGCGTCAACTGACTGTTCGAATTCCGGGCTACTTTCTTTTATGAAGTGATCATTGCCCGGTACTTCCAGCCTGATCTCGCAATAGGTATTTTGAGTTTCACGTTCAGGTCCAAGAAACAGAGTAACATTCGCTCTTACGATATGGTCGTTCGGGGTGAGTTTACCCAGTTTTTCCCTTACATAGGTTTCCAGTGCTTCCCCGGCTTTAAATCCCAGCGATTGAATAATAATATCCATAGTTCTATTTTTCCCTAAAGTATCCATTTTCATACCATTAAAAAAAAGCTTTCGTCAGTTATGTAATCTTTTAAAAGCCGGCATCTTGTGGAAAATATTCCAGATATGCAGCTCAAATCCGCCGTTTTCTTTCTTTTGATGGTTTTTTCCCTCGCTTCAAAAGCAGCAGATAATCCACTTGTGATTCCTTCCAGCCTGAAATCAGTAACCGTTTACCGCACCGGTGCTGAATTGATCCATAACAGTTCGGTTCAACTCTCGGCAGGCAACCAGGAACTGGTGATACAGAATATCAGCAATGCCATTGACATCAATAGCGTGCAGGTGAACTGTGCCGCCGCCGTAACCCTGATGGGTATTGAATTCGGAACGGATTACCTGGTAGCTCCGGAGGTGAGCAGGCGGATTGAACTGCTGAAAGATTCCGCCGAAAGGGTACAGTCGGAGATCGACAAAGTTCAGGTACAGATCACCACTACCACGGACCTGCTGGAGGTGCTGAAAGCTAACCGGAATATCAAAGGTGAGCAAACAGGTCTTAGCGTGGCAGAATTGGTGAAGCTGATGGATTATTATAAAAACAAGTCCAACGAACTGCAACTTGAATTGCAGCAGGCCAGGGATAAGTATAAAAAACTGAATGAAAGACTGATCAGCATCCGGAGCCAGGTGAAAGAAGAAGAAAACAAGAACAGCAGGAACGCCGGGCAGTTGAGACTGCAGCTCTCCGTGGCAAGTGCCGGCAAATACGATTTTGTGATCTCCTACCTTACCCCCAATGCCTGGTGGAGTCCCTACTATGATGTTAGGGTTGACAATATCAATTCACCGCTCAAACTGGTGTATAAAGCTAAAGTGGCACAGACCACGGGTATCAATTGGAAAAAAGTAAAACTTTCACTTTCCACTTCCTATCCCACACAATGGGGGAATGCTCCTGTTTTGAAATCCTGGTTCCTCAGTTATATCAATCCTGTGCAGGTGATGGAAAGAAGCATGGCCCGCAACAGGATCCAGAGTTTCGACGAAACCCTTTCGGGACGTGCCCCTGGAATCACCCTGGAAAGAGACGTTAAGATAAGGGGTACCGCATCCATTACCGGTAGTAACCAGCCATTATATGTAGTTAATGGTGCCATCATGAGCGCGGAGGATTTTTCCAGCATTAATCCTTCGGCTATCAAAAGCACCACTGTTCTTAAGAATAATGAAGCAACTGCAATATATGGTTCAAGAGGAGCCAATGGAGTAGTAGTGGTTACGCTTAAAGATGGACTGGAAGATTATGTTTCCGTTACTGACAACGAGCTGAATGTAAGTTTTGATATTGAACTGCCTTATGATGTTCCCACCAATGGTAAAGAGCAAACGGCAACGCTTAAGGAATATTCCGTTCCGGCACTTTATAAATATTATGCGGTACCAAAAATGGATAAGGATGCCTACCTGCTGGCCGAAGTGGCTGACTGGGAAAAACTCAATTTACTGCCCGGTGATGCCAATATCATTTTCGAAGGCACGTATGTAGGCAAATCATTCATTGATCCTGCTTCCACTTTTGATACACTCAACCTTACCCTGGGCCGCGACCGCAGGGTAGTCGTGAAAAAAGAAAAGATGATGGATTACAGCAGTGTGAAATTTATGGGAAGCAATAAACTGCAGAAGTTTACTTACGAACTTACCGTGAAGAATAATAAGAAGGATCCTGTGAGAATGATACTCAAGGACCAATACCCGCTTTCAACCAACAAGGACATTGAAGTTGAACTGCTTGAAGATGGAGGTGGCAGTAACAATAAAGACATCGGTGTGCTTACCTGGAAACTTGAACTGGCACCCGGTGAAGTAAAAAAGATCAGGGTGGCATATAGTGTAAAGTATCCGAAGGATAAGATGGTTAATCTTTGAGCTGCTAGCTACAAGCTTCTAGAAGCTAGCAGCTAGCAGCTTACTTATTAGCCCAAAATTTCCTTCACATTATCCCTGATCTTCTCCGCGATCCTTTGCAGCGGCAGGTCATTGGTATCATTGCCGAAGGGGTCTTCCACTTCTTCGGCAATGATCTCCAGGGAAGCGAGAACGTAAAAAACAAATACCACTACAGGTACCACCCAGTAACCCAGGTTGAAAACATAACCCACCGGAAGCGTGATGATATAAAAGAAAATGAATTTTTTGATAAAGGAGCTGTAGCTATAAGGAATGGGTGTGTTCTTGATCCTTTCGCAGGCGCCGCAGATATCGAGGAAGGCAGTGATCTCGTTGTTCAGGATCAGCAACTGTTCTGCGTTGATGGTACCCTGCTTGTGCAGGAGGTGAATGCGGTTCATGATCAGGCAGGCCACCTGGTTGGGACGGTGTTTGGTATGGTCAAAATCAGGAATTTCAGGATGGGGGGCCGAGTCAAGCGACAGCCTTGTTTCTTCCATCAGCAGATGATTCTTCAGTTCTTCAGCGAAGCGCGGAATGATAAAAATGAAAAACTGCCGGTTCTTTTCATCATCAATAGGCAGCATGCTGTTCATTTTCATGGAAAGGTTGCGGCTGATATTGAGTAGCTGTCCCCATAATTTTCTTCCTTCCCACCAGCGGTCATAAGCGGTGTTGGTACGGAATACGAGTAGCATGGAAATGGCGAAACCAAGCAGGGTGTGAAGCAGGGAAAGATTTTTTACATAATTGCTCTGGCTCAGTTGCAGGTAATCCATTTCCAGCCAGGCGATGCCCCAGGAATATAATCCCATTACGATCATCAGCGGCATCAGTTTTCTAACGGTATCGGCCCTGTGAAAATTGAAAATAAAACGGACCCAGTCCTTGGGGTTGTAACTAATCATGGGCGTAAAAATAAGGATCAGGATTTTCAGGATTTCAGGATTTTGAGGATGGTAAAGCTCATTGGCCATCAGTCAAACACTCTTGGCTTTTTCATTCTTAACGGCGAATACAGACCCTACTCTGATGCCGGAAGCAAAAGGCCTATAGCCAAAATCCCTTCCTTGGCGTCTTACCCGTCCTAGCTTTAGCGTAGGCTGGCCCTTCTTTCTTGGCGGTAAAAAAAAAGCCCCTCCAAAAGGAGAGGCTTAATTATTTAAGGCGACTTAGTCTTGGTTTCTTTCATCGGGAACGGACGCCTTCTAGTCTTGCAAAGGATAGGATCATAGTTTTCATCAGGACGGTACGGATTTAAAACGGGCTTTCTAACGGATAATGGATAAGGATTATTAAAAGAACTGAAAATAGAAGTTGACTGATATTGGATCTCGTTTTGGTTGATCTTTAGGATTTGGATAATGTTTTTTTGGACGTTTAGCTTTTCTCTGGATATTGGTTTTGGTTTTCTGGATATTGGAACGATTGATATCGTATCAATCAACTTCTGCAACAAAGGTAACCGCACTAACGGTGCGGGTCAATTGCAATATTGCCCTATTTTAACTTTATGGTATTTACTTAGGTTTTCGTAAAAAGCATACACTACCGATGGAAAGATTACGGAGCGAGCTTTGGTAATTCTACCAAATGTGAAATCCTCTTTTAATATGTGGAGCAGACCTTAAAGCGGAAGCACAAAAAAAAGCCGCAGGTCTGCGGCTTTCTGATGTATTACAATTAATTAATGAGGATCAGCCAAGTGTTGCTTCGGAGCTGATTTCAGTCTTTAATAATTTGGAGATCGGGCAATTCTGCTCGGCATTCTTTACAGCTTCATCAAATTTTTCCTTGCTGATACCGGGCACATTTCCTTTCACAATGAGATGTGATTTAGTGATGGCGCCGCCTTCGAAAGTGATCTCGCATTTTGTTTCCAGGTTTTCAGGCGTGAAACCCGCTTCACCCAGTACAAAACTGAGCTTCATGGTAAAACAACCGGCATGAGCGGCCGCTACTAATTCCTCGGGATTGGTGCCCGGATCGTTTTCAAAACGCTGCCTGAAATTATAAGATGTGTTGCTGAGAACCCCACTTCCTGTTGTAAGCTGGCCTTTACCTTCTTTTCCGGAGCCGTTCCATACGGCAGTTGCATTGCGTACCATAGATGAATGATTTAAATTAAGGATCACAAAGCTAAGGGAAAGCTGTTAGCTTATGGCCATTAGCCAATAGCCATTGGCCTTCTCTATGCGGCATACGCATGATCCACGATCTCATTCATTGAGATTGCCATATGGCTTTCATCATATACGCATTTGCCGTCCCGGATCACAAGGATCTGGGGAGACTCATGGGGCACCTTGAAGAGCTCCGCTATTTTATTGGAGAGGCCCCGGTAGGCAATCAGGTCCACAAAATAAAAATCGATATCCATGGGCTGGGCACCGCGCTGAAGGCGTTGCAAGGCCACGGCACTGATAGAACAACGGGTGCTGTGTTTAAAAATAACCTGGGGCTTTCCCTGGGATTTTGATAAAATTTGTTCCAACTGTGTTTCATCGTTGAGATGAATCCAATGCATACTCACCAAATTTTCGTGAAAAAATCTAAACCTTCTTATTCTCTGCAGTTGGCTGGATGGAAACTGTGGCGGGGCAACCGTAACCTTTGCGGTGATTTCCATATCCCTGGCGTGAGCCGGAACAGGAAGCAAATATGAAAGCGGTCAGGATCAGCAGGGTACAATAAAATGTTTTGTTTTTCATATAAAACATGTTTGGATTAAAACGGCTTATTTTGCCGGATATTACCCGCAAAGATAAACACGATTTTCTCATTTGCTAATCAACCATGTCCTGTTTCGCTTTCAAATATGGCTTACCCACTGGTTACCAGATACCAAGATCATTCCATTTATTTTAAAAACTTTGCTATTCCATGAAAATCCATTTTATATCCATCGGCGGCAGTGTAATGCACCAGCTTGCTATTGCCTTAAAAAGAAAGGGTTACCAGGTCACCGGCAGTGATGATGAGATCTTTGAACCTGCCCGCACCAACCTGGAAAAAGAAAGAATTCTTCCCGCCAGCACCGGCTGGGATCCCTCCAATCTTCATGCTTCACTGGATGCCGTGATCCTCGGCATGCATGCCAAACAGGATAATCCCGAACTGGCCAAAGCGATCGAACTCGGATTGCCCGTGTACTCCTTCCCGGAATATATTTACCAGGAAAGCAGGGAAAAGCAAAGGATAGTTGTGGGAGGCAGTCATGGTAAGACCACCACCACGGCCATGATCATGCATGTGATGAAGGAAACGGGGAAAAAATTCGACTACCTCGTAGGTGCACGTCTACAGGGTTTTGACCAGTCGGTAAACATCACCGATGCGCCCGTAATCGTATGCGAGGGTGATGAATATCCTGCAAGTGCAATCGAAAGAAAACCCAAATTCCATTTTCTCTATCCGCATATTGCCGTGCTCACCGGCATCGCCTGGGATCACATCAATGTATTTCCAACCTTTGATAATTACCTGGAACAGTTCCGCATATTCATTGACCGCATTGAAAAAGGAGGACACCTGGTATTTAATGAAATTGATCCCGTGCTGAAAGACCTGGTGCACAGCCATGGCCGGCCCGACATTCAGTATCATCCCTACCAGGTGCCGGGTCATACCATCAAGGAAGGGGAGACAACCGTGAGCATTGAAGGTTCCTTTGCTTCCCTGAAAGTGTTTGGCGACCATAACCTGCTTAACCTGAATGCGGCGTGGATCGTATGCCGTCTTTCCGGCATCAGCGCTACCGATTTTGCCCGGGCCATCAGTTCATTTACCGGTGCGGCAAAAAGACTGGAAGTGCTGGCGAAAAATGACCGGACAGTGTTCTACCGCGATTTTGCCCATGCTCCTTCAAAGGTTAAAGCCACCATTGAGGCGGTGAAGCAGCAGTTTCCCAATCGCCGTATTATTACCGCGCTTGAACTTCATACATTCAGCAGCCTTAACGAGGCGTTTATGAAAGAGTACAATGGTGCCCTCGAAGCTGCCGGTGAGGCCTGTGTTTTTTACAGTCGTCACGCCCTCGAACTTAAACGTATGCCTCCCCTTGACCCGGAAATAGTAAAGAAAGGTTTTAATAAAAAGCAACTGCAGGTATTCAATGAAAGGGAGCAATTGGAACAGTGGCTGAATTCCCGCGACTTTTCTGATGCCGTCATGGTATTTATGAGTTCGGGGAATTATGATGGACTGGACATTGAAGCTTTTGCTGAAAGAATTATCCAGGCGGTTTCCTAAAATCATCCCTGAACAGCACAAAACTTTACCTTTACCGCCTTTAAGAATCCACATATAATGTTACAGTTAAAAAAACCACTCGCTTTTATTGATATTGAAGCTACCGGCTCCAATGTTTCGGTTGACCGCATCGTAGAGATCGCGATCATCAAAACATTGCCCGACGGTAACCGCACGGTCAAAAGAAAGATCATTAATCCGCAAATGCCCATTCCTCCTGCTATCAGTGAAATCCATGGACTCACGGATGAAATGGTGAAGGATGCTCCCACTTTCAAGCAGGTTGCGCAGGAGATCAAACAATCACTTGATGGTTGTGACCTTGCCTGCTACAATGCTTACCGGCTGGATATCCCGATGCTCATTGAAGAATTTTTGAGAGCGGAAGTGGATTTTGATATGAAGAACAGGAAAGTGGTGGATGTGCAGAAGATCTTTCACCAGATGGAGCAGCGCACCTTATCGGCCGCGTATAAATTCTATTGCCAGAAAAATCTTGATGGCGCCCATGGTGCTGAAGTGGATGCAGCCGCTACCGCGGAGATTCTTTATGCGCAACTTGAACGGTATCCCCAACTGGGAAATAATATTGACAGCATTCTCAAAGTGGTGGGTGATGATTCAATCATTGATTTTGCCCGCCGGTTTGTGTATGATGACAAAGGCGTTGAAGTATTCAATTTCGGTAAGCACAAGGGACGCCCAGTTTCCGATGTGCTCAAGGCCGAACC
>CAYWSQ010000072.1:0-15719 GCA_964460925.1 uncultured Flavisolibacter sp.
AGTTCCAAATATTGAAGATGGTTTATCACTGATTGCAAGTGACAGTCTTCCCCCCTTCATAATGTCGGTATGCCTAATTAATGTTTTAGGATGCGCTTTCCCATTGATCGAAGCTGTCTGCACATAATAGGATCCGGGATTTTTCCTGGCGGCTTTTATTTCAAATTTTTTTCCGTTTTCCAGCCTGATCACCACTTCATCAAATACCGGTGTTCCGATCTCGTAGATTCCATTGGCAGGATTTACCGGGTAAAATCCCATGGCACTGAAAACATACCAGGCACTCATCTGTCCGCAATCTTCGTTGCCGATCAGTCCATCAGGACTATTCTTATAAAATTCATTACAGACCTGGTGAACCAGTTCCTGCGTTCTCCAGGGTTTACCAGCATAATTGAAAAGATAAGTCATATGGTGACTTGGCTCATTCCCATGTGCGTATTGACCGATAAGACCTGTTACATCAGCCTGGTCACGGCCTGTTGTTTGGCTTGAAGTTGTAAAAAGTTCTTCCAGCTTGCGCAGGAATGATTCCCTGCCACCATGCAATTTCATAAGCGTTGCTATGTCCTGCGGTACAGCAAAACTGTATTGCCAGGAATTTCCCTCGGTGAAAAAATTATTGATCTCTTTCGCATCGAAGGGCTGGTGCCACATGCCTTCCAGTTTGCCTCTCATGTGGCCTGTTGAGGGATCAAAAACATTTTTATAATACTGTGCCCGCTGCAGGTATTGGCGGTACACAGAATCATTGCCTAATGACTTCGCGAACTGGGCTATGCACCAGTCATCATAAGCGTATTCAAGAGTTTTAGAAACGGATTCATGCTCTTTGTCATTGGAAATAAATCCCTGTTCACGGTATTGCTGCAAGCCAAACCGGTTGCTTTCCGCGTAAGACCTCATGGCCTCAAGCATTTTTTTTCCATCATACCCGCGTATGCCTTTCAGCCAGGCATCCGTGATCACTGGAACGGAATGATAACCGATCATGCAAAAGGTTTCATTGGCGCTGAGTTCCCATACCGGCAGCATGCCACCCTGTTCATGCTGTTTTAAAAAAGTTTTGATCCAGTGCCGCGTGCGGTTTTGGTTGATGATGGTCATCAGCGGGTGATAGGCACGGTAGGTATCCCATAAGGAAAATACCGTGTGGTTCACAAAACCATCAGCCTTGTGGATCTTTTGATCTGTTCCCCTGTAGCGTCCATCCACATCCTGGTAAATATTGGGTGAAAGAAAACTATGATAGAGAGCAGTGTAGAAAACTACCTGCTGGTCATGAGTTTCACCTTTTACATCAATTACTGAAAGTTCCTTGTTCCATTCACGGCTGGCCTGTTTTCTTATAGCTTCGAAATTCCAGTCCCTGATCTCCGCGTCCAGGTTTTTTTTGGCACCCTCCATATCCACACCCGATATACCCACGCTGAACCTGGCAGTTTTATCAGGAGGAATGATAAAAGAAAGCACCATTTTGGTTATGGTCTCCTTTCCATTCACCGTGTCGGAATGGGTTTCCGTATAAAAAGGTTGTTCCGAGCGGATATGAAAGAAGAGTTGATGGTCTCTCGCCCAGGACCTGCTTCTTCGGAAACCACGGACTTCATGGTCATTGATCTTTTCAATGAACACATCCAGGAGCATATCCCTGTGTGTAAGATCGATCAGCAGTTTTCCATTACCGCCTGAAGGAAAAACATACTGGTGCATGCCAGCCCTCGTGGTAGTGGTAAGCTGGGCCCTGATCTTATGTTTATCAAGCAGCACTTCATAAAAACCCGGTTCAGCCTTTTCGTGGGCATGACTGAATGTTGACCGGTAATCTTCTTTCTCCCACTTTGTTTCGCCGGTAAAAGGCATAAAGAGCAGGTCGCAATAATCGGGTATGCCGGTACCACTGAGATGGGTATGCGAAAATCCATAGATCACCGAATCGCTGTAATGATAGCCGCTGCTGCCATCCCAGTCAGCCATGCGGGTATCCGGACTCAATTGCATCATGCCAAATGGCACTGATGCGCCGGGATAGGTATGTCCATGTCCACCGGTACCGATAAAGGGATTGACCAGTGAAGTATAGTTTTTTTGTGCCGTCGACGCATATTGCGTGAGTACTGCGATAAGGAGAACTAAAATCTTTTTCATGCTAATGCCAGGCGCAGGGCCTTTACTTCTTCCGGGTTAATGTATGGGTTCTGGTAACTTTCTTCGCCCTGCGAAAATGCAGGATGGCGGAATTCCATCAAACTATCATTTTTCCCTCGAAGGGAAGAATGAAATTCCATGGCTTTGGTTTTTTGTGCCAGTTCAAGTATGTTATCCTTACGCACACCACTGCCCGGCATGATCACGATCCGGCCATTGGATTTTTCCACCAGTTGCGCAATCAGTTCCTGCCCGGCCGGCGCGGTGAGTTGCTGGCCCGAGGTCAGGATGCGTGTGCAGCCTGCATCGATTAATTGTTCCAGCGCCATAAATGGATCTTTACACCGGTCAAAAGCCCTGTGAAAAGTGAATTCCATGGGATAGGCAAGCGCTACCAGCTTCTGGGTTCTTTCGATATCGATTCCTCCATCACGAAGAAGTAAACCCGAAACTACGCCTTCGCATTGTAAGTCGCGGCATAGAAGGATATCCTGTTTCATGATCTCAAATTCCTCTTCACTATACAAAAAATCTCCACCCCGGGGACGGATGATGGGAAACAGGTCCACCTCAAACTGTTCCCTGCAGGTCCTGATCATGCCATGTGAAGGCGTGGTGCCACCCTCTGTAAGCGCCGCGCATAGTTCGATCCTGTCGGCCCCTCCTGCTACGGCTGCGGCGGTAGTACTAAAATCAGCCGTGGCGATCTCGATAATATAATTCTGATCCATTACGTGTTTTTCTATAAATGAAATAGTGTTGAAAGGATTTGTAGTGTTCAGAATAAATGTTTTGAATCAAACACCTCCACTCCTTTTTTTGAATGTACCGCGTAGTTGAATCCTTTCTGTAGTGCATAGGCGCCATGCCTGCCTTTTTTATCCAGGGCAATAAAGCCTGCCTGCAGATCGCGGGCTTTTTCTCCCCTGAGTTTTGCAAGGCGCTCACACAATTTCTTACAGGCAGTTTCAGGTGAGTGGCCATGACGCATCATTTCGATCACGGCATGAGCGCCGCACACTCTCACGATTTCCTCACCCACACCGGTTGCAGTTGCAGCCCCCACTTCATTATCAACATACAATCCAGCCCCGATAATGGGAGAATCTCCCACTCTTCCACGCATTTTATAAGCCATTCCACTGGTGGAGCAGGCACCTGAAAGATTGCCGTTTCTGTCCATCGCGATCATGCCAATGGTATCATGATTATTCTGCTGGCCGGGCTGGTTCTTTTTTTCGAGCAGCCGTGGAATGGTCATGGGGTCATAATTGGATTTTGTTTTCCATTCCTTCCAGGCTTTTTCGCTTTTTTCCGTCAGCAGGTTCTCAATCGTGAATCCCTGTTCCAGTGCGAATTGCAAGGCACCTTCCCCAACAAGCTGAACATGTGGCGTTTTTTCCATGACCAGCCTGGCTACTTTCACCGGGTGCCTGATCCCTTCCAGGAACATTACCGAACCAATATTAGCGGATTCATCCATGATACAGGCGTCGAGCGTCACCTTTCCATCACGGTCGGGCAGACCACCGTAACCCACACTCATGTCATCAGGATCCGCCTCGGTAATTTGAACGCCTGCTTCCACTGCATCCAGCGCACGCCCGCCACTGGCAAGGATTTTCCATGCTTCTGCATTGGCTTTCGCGTTTGGTGCCCAGGTTGATAGCACAATAGGATTATTTTTGACCACAAATGTTTGGTGAGTGGCTGCCTGCGTGTTTTTGAAAAGCAGGGCAAGTGATCCCAGTGCCGAGTTGCGGATGAAAAGACGCCTGTTAAACATATAGTACAATGTTTGATAGAATGAAACGGCCATGAAACTATAGCATTTGAACACATATATCAAAAACCAACAAGCATGTTTTTCCTAGCAGAATTTCCCAACCTTGCCGATCCCGCCGTATTGACCGCTCTCCTTACACTGACTGTACTGGAGATCATTCTCGGTGTTGACAATATCATTTTCATTTCAATCGTGAGCAATAAGCTGCCACCGGAAAAACAGCCACGTGCCCGTTTCATAGGTCTCCTACTGGCCATGTTGTTCCGTATCGGGCTGCTGCTGACCATCACCTGGATCATTCAACTCACCTACCCGGTGTTTACATTGAATTTTATAAAAGATGAAGGGCAACCGCTTGGCATTAGCTGGAAGGATATCATCCTGATACTTGGAGGTATTTTCCTGGTGTTCAAAAGCACGCTGGAGATCCATCACAAACTTGAAGTTTCCACCAAGCCATCCAGTACGGTGGCACCTTCCGCTTTTACAGCGGTGATTCTGCAAATAGTATTGGTTGATGCCGTATTCTCTTTTGACTCCATTCTCACAGCCATCGGTCTTGCCGATAATGTTTGGGTGATGATCATAGCCGTGGTGATCTCCATGATCATCATGATGCTGTTCTCCGGAAAGATCAGCCGCTTTATCAATAAACATCCAACGCTGCAGATCCTTGCGCTTGCTTTCCTGATCATGATCGGCGTGATGCTGGTAGCGGAAGGTTTCCATCAGCATTTCAACAAAGCCTATATCTATACTGCAATCGCATTCAGTCTTGTTGTGGAACTGATCAATATGAGGCTGCGGAGAAACAGGGAGCCAGTGGATCTAAATAATGAAAGTCTTTGATGGCAAATTGTCAGATAAAATAAAGGGCATACCGTTTGATGTTCTAACATTGAATTAATTAGCATGAACATAGAGATCATATCGGGAAGCCCCCGCGGCAATAGTGTGACCCACCGCCTCGCCCTTCATTTACAGCAGGCTTTATCTGAGGCAGGGTATAGTGCCGGCATCATTGATTTACGGGAAACAGAATTTCCACTGCTTCAGGCGGTTTTCAGCACGGTTGAAAGCACACCCGAAGCTTACCGTCCTGTTGTCAGGAGAATGTTTGCAGCCGATGCTTTTATCCTCATCACACCTGAATATAATGGCAGTTATTCAGCGGCATTAAAAAACTTGCTGGACCACCTGCCCAAGCAGCACCATAAGGTATTTGGCATCGTGACCGCTTCCACCGGGATGCTGGGTGGCGTACGCGCGGCGCTCCAGTTGCAGGAACTGGTATATGCCCTGTTCGGGATCGGGTCGCCTTATATGCTGGTGGTGCCGCAGGTTGATAAAAAATTCAATGCCGATGGATCCCTCGAAGACCAGCCGTTCAAAAAGAATGTGGATCTGTTCATCAGGGAGTTTATTTGGCTGGCGGGAAGAATAGCCAATGGCCAATAAACTGGTTGAGCTGCTAGCTACTAGCTTCTAGCTTCTAGTTTCTAGCTGCTAGTAGTTCCATGCGATGTTCGTGTTTTTAAACCAGGTGTTTCCTCTTAGAATATTTGAAAGCCTTATGAATTTGAACCGCCCTCTCGCAGCTAGAAGCTAGCAGCTCGCAGCTTCCCTACATCCATTGCGATTCAAAATTCCTGAAATCATGTTTCAGTTGACCATAGATCTGGCGGAAGGTTTTCATTCTTTCACGCAGCACGGTATGGTTATCCATCCTGATTGAGGCCAGTCCCATGCCGGTGAGATCATGCACAAATGAAGCAAGTTGTCTTTCTGAAACATTCAGGTCGTGCTTGAGGTGATCGATCACTTCTTTTTCAAGTATAAACTGGTTCTGGTAATGTTCGGCTTCAGCTAAAAACTCCCTGTTATTGTTGCGCTCCAGCAGCATTTCCAGGTGATGTTCAAAGATTTTGATTTCTTCTTTATAAAATATGAGTTCGCGCATCCAGAGCTGGTATTCCATGTGCAGGCTGCGGATTGATATTGTTGGTGTCATAAAAACGGGTTTCTGTAAAGTGATAAAACATTAGATGCGGTTTTCCTGATAAATGGCCTTTGGTTTTATGATTGTGGTCAGATATGACCTATTTGCTAAATAAGATAAAGCCGGGGAAGGTGTTGGCTATCAGCCATTGGCCATTGGCTTTCCTGGCAGTTAAAAAGAATCAGAATCCTTAACTTCATCCATATGAGAACAGGAATGTTTTTAATTTTATTTTTCACATCTCTCTATTGCTATGCACAGGTAAACATTATCCCCCAGCCGGCATCACTGCAAACCGGGAAAGGTGTTTTTAATTTTTCCAAAAACACTGTGATCGTTGTAAACAATGAGGCAGACCGCAAAACAGCCGAATTATTTAACGACTACCTGCATGCGCATTTTATGTTCAGGCTCGATATTGACCGGCAGGAAAGCCGTGATTACATCAGGATCAATACAAAACAATTCATCCAGGCTCCTGGTAAGGATGCTTATACCATGGAGGTAAGTGCGGACGGCATCAGCATTGAAGGAGATACCCATGCCGGCACCTTCTATGGTATGCAGACCCTCATCCAGTTACTGCCGGTGGAGAACAGGACTGCCGGGGGATTGAAGAAATGGACCATACCACAATTGAAGATCAGCGATGCACCCCGTTTCAAATACAGGGGCATGCACCTGGATGTAACCCGGCACATCTTCCCTTTATCATTCATCAAAAAATATATTGACTATCTCGCTTATCATAAATTCAATTATTTCCACTGGCACCTCACCGATGACCAGGGCTGGCGCATCGAGATCAAAAAATATCCAGAACTGCAAAAGGAAGCGGCCTACAGGAATGGAACCATCATAGGACGTTATCCCGGAACTGCGAATGATGATCAACGTTATGGAGGTTATTTCACCCAGGAAGAAGTGAACGAAGTGGTGCGCTATGCAGCCGAACGGCATATTACCGTGATGCCCGAAATAGAAATGCCGGGTCACGCTTCCGCGGCCATCGCGGCATTTCCGGGATTAAGTTGTTTCCCGGAAAAACCTACAGTGATTCCCTCCCACCCTTCTGCGGAAAGCAAACGCCAGCAGGCTGAAGGAAAAATAAAGCTCGTACAGGAAACCTGGGGTGTTTTTGAAGATGTGTTTTGCGCAGGCAAGGATTCCACTTTTTTATTTCTCCAGGATGTGATCGATGAAGTACTCACGCTTTTTCCTTCCCAATACATCCACATCGGCGGTGATGAAAGTCCTAAAGTTCATTGGAAGATCTGTCCCAACTGCCAGGCAAGAATTAAAAAAGAGGGTTTGAAGGATGAACATGAACTCCAATCCTGGTTTGTGCAGCGCATGGAAAAATACATCAATGCCAAGGGCAGAACCATTGTAGGCTGGGATGAAATACTGGAAGGCGGACTGGCACCAAACGCCATAGTAATGAGCTGGCGCGGAGAAGAAGGTGGCATTGATGCGGCAAGGCAGGATCATTATGTGATCATGACTCCCCAAAAACCATTGTATTTTGATCATACCCAATCACGCAACGAAGACTCACTGGTGATTGGTGGATACAACCCCCTGGAGGCAGTATATGCATACGACCCGGTACCCAAACAATTGCCAGCCGGCAAAGCCAAATACATTCTGGGTGCACAGGCCAATTTATGGACGGAGTATATTCCTTACACCACTAAAGTTGAATACATGATATTTCCGCGCATGAGTGCTTTGAGTGAAGTGTTGTGGACACCGGCTGAGAAAAAAAGCTGGACAATTTTCGAACAAAAAATACCCCAACAGGTCAAAAGGTATCATATGTGGGACGCCCGTTTCAGTAATGAATATTACGCGGCTAGAACAGGCTTTTCACCTACAGCAAAATTTTCAGGTGTGGGCTGGAACTTCGAGCATCCGCAGGGACCTTACCGTGTGAATGTGATACGCACCAGTGAAAACAAAAAAGATACAGTTAAACAGTTGATATCCGCCCGGTCTTCTGCCACAAAGCCCTATAGAATCACCGTACCGGTTCAGGCAGGCGGACAATACCAGGTGGAAGGCTGGAGTACGGACCTGGTACCAAAAAAATTATTCTCTGCCACACAGCATTTTGAATTCAGTAAGTCCACAGGAAAAAAAGCTTCCATCACCAAAAGACCTAACGAAAAATATCCCGGTCAGAACGGAGCGTATAGTCTGGTAAATGGAATCTATTCAAATAAGGGCCTGAGTTATCCTGACTGGCTGGGTTGGATCGGTGATGATATGGTGGCTACAATTGACCTTGGAAAAATTACGGCATTTGATTCAGTGAGGATTCATACGCTCGATCAGAATGGAAGCTGGGTCTACCTGCCAAAATATGTAGATGTACAGGTTTCAAATGATGGGAAAAAATTTACTTCAGTTGGAAGATCATCTCAATTCAGGAATGAACACCTCACTATGGGATGGATCAATGTGTCAACAAAAGGAAAAAAAGCAAGGTATCTCAGGGTAGTCGCTAAAAATTACGGACTCATCCCGGCCGGGCAACCCGGCGCCGGTACCAGGGCGTGGTTATTCTGTGATGAGATACAGGTGTATTGAGTCAGTTTGAAGTTGAAAGTTCAAAGTTCAAAGTCGGTGTCTGAAAGAACAGTATTTAAATTTTCTTTTCGAAACTTTCAAATACATTATTCTATGATGAATCCGATTTTGAACTGTGAACTTTAAGCAGTTCAAAGTTGAAAGTTCAAAGTCGGTGTCTGAAAGAACAATATATAAATCTCTTATCGTAACATTCAGACATATCAATCTCTGAAGACTTCGACTTTGAACTTTGAACTCAGGACTTTGAACTGCCCGTGCGGGATTATGCGGTTAATCCTTTCCGTTTTGTGCGGTTTTTAAAGCATAGGACTTATCTTAGTAGCTCAGAATTATACGCATGCAAAACCCGACCACTGATATCAACCTGATTGACGCTTTTGAAAGAATACCGGTAAAAATATTTCCTAATCCCAAAGAGGGATCAAAATACACGGCTTCCGAAATCGCCCGCCTGGTAAAGGAAAAACAAGCAAAAAATGAAAAGCTGGTACTTGGACTGGCAACCGGTTCCACTCCACGCTCACTTTATGCTGAACTGGTAAGGCTGCATAAGGAAGAAGGATTAAGTTTCAAAAATGTAGTCAGCTTCAACCTGGATGAATATTATCCAATTGACAACGATGCCTGGCAGAGTTATAACAGCTACATGCACCGGCACCTGTTTGACCAGATCGATATTCTTCCCGAAAACATTCATATCCCCAATGGTGAATTACCAAAGGAGTCTGTAAAAAAGCACGGGCTGGAATATGAAAAGCTCATTGAGGATGCAGGTGGTATTGATCTGCAGATCCTGGGCATTGGCAACAATGGCCATATCGGATTTAATGAACCCGGTTCCAGTATTTATTCCCGAACAAGACTGATCAATCTTGAAAATTCTACGAGACTGGCTAATGCCTATGAGTTCGCAAATATCTCGCAGGTGCCAAGGCTGGCCATTACCATGGGCATCAGCACCATTCTCAAGGCTAAGAAAATCATACTGCTTGCCTGGGGTCCGGGTAAAGCTCCGGTAGTTCAGAAAGCGGTGGAGGGCAATGTAACCGAACAGGTTCCCGCGAGTTTATTGCAGCAGCACCAGGATACCAGTTTTGTCCTGGACCAGGCAGCGGCGGGTGAACTTACCCGTTTCAAATCACCCTGGCTCACCGGTGAGATCCAGTGGGATTCTAAAATGATCAAGAAAGCCGTGGTTAACATGGCTTTGAAACTCAATAAACCTGTTCTTTCCCTCACCAATAATGATTACAATGAATTTGGCCTGGGTGACCTGATCGTGGAAGAAGGGGATGCTTACGAGATCAATCTGCAGGTCTACTACCTGCTGCGAGATTCTATTACCGGCTGGCCCGGTGGCAAACCCGATGCGCACCTGCCTACCCATCCCGAACGTTCCGAACCTTATCCAAAACGAGTGATCATTTTCTCGCCTCATCCCGATGATGATATCATCAGTATGGGAGGCACCTTCCAGCGGCTGCACGACCAGGGCAATGATGTGCATGTAGCCTACCAGACTTCGGGCAATATTGCCGTTACAGATGAATTTGTGACCCGCTTCCTGGATTTCGCTGTTGGATTTGAAGAGATCGCGGGCATTAACAATGATAAATCGGAAAAGATTTTTGAAGAAGTAAGACAGTATCTCTCGAAGAAAAAATCCAACCAGGTGGATACGCCCCAGATCAGGGCCATCAAGGGATTGATCCGCCGTGGTGAAGCCAGGGCAACCTGCCGCTACGTAGGTATTCCTGAGCAGAATGTGCATTTTCAGAACTTACCATTTTACGAGACGGGCACCATAGAAAAAAATCCGATGGGTGAAGAAGACATCCAACTCACAATGGACCTGCTGCGGGAGATCAAACCCCACCAGGTTTTTTGCGCCGGTGACCTGGCAGATCCTCATGGCACACACAAGGTTTGTCTCGATGTTGTGCTGGAAGCACTCAAACGACTTAAGTCTGAAAAACTTGAATGGATACAGCATTGCTGGATCTGGCTGTACAAAGGCGCCTGGCAGGAATGGAATATCGAGGAGATAGAAATGGCCGTGCCTATGAGTCCCGACCAGGTAATGAAAAAACGATATGGCATCTTCATTCACCAGTCACAAAAGGATATGGTTCCCTTCCAGGGCAGTGATGCACGGGAGTTCTGGCAGAGAGCTGAAGAAAGAAATGCCACCACCGCGGATTTATATGCCCGGCTGGGACTTACGCATTACGCGGCTATGGAAGCTTTTGTAAGGTGGAGATATTGACTCAGGGTATGATCTTTTAATTTAAACCCCGGTTTTTTGCTTTGCCTTTTGGCATTGAGGGTCTTATCCCCTATTTTTGCAACCCATTTGGACAATTCCGGTGGAGTTTGGCCCCGTAGCTCAACTGAATAGAGCATCTGACTACGGATCAGAAGGTTTCAGGTTTGAATCCTGACGGGGTCACTAACATTTTTCTAAACCCTTGCATTGCAAGGGTTTTATTATTTCAGGGGACACGTCAGGGGACATATAAAATTGTCCCTAACTGTCTTCAAATGTGCAGTTTCGATTCATATTTATTTGAACCAAACCATTCAATGCTTATTTTCATAATTTAGTTCATTTCTATGACAATTCGGAAATTACAATACGCCATCGATTACATACATGTATTGACTTTTAAGGATCATCTCAAGCAATTGATGGCACCCTATTTTGATTATGATCATCTTGAGTATGCCGTAGATAATGAAAATACAATCAATGAAGCCGGACGTCTAATCTTCAAGAATGAAGGCTTCGCAATGCAATTTAAAAAAGATGGCGTTGCCTTAGTTTATGAAGGAGATGTTTCTGCAGTAAAAAGAAGTGGCAATCCGGTATTAGAAATTTTCTTCAAAATATTTAGCGATATAACAAGACTACCGCATTATTCAAGGACTACTCGGCATCGTATAACAGTTGATGGAGTAGAGATTTTGGAAAAAAAACATGCGGAGGAAATAATGTCTAAAAATAATTTTCTGACAAATCCATTTGTGGCTCTTGATGAATTCGCTGCAATTCTGATCTTTAAGCAAGAGCAAAAGGAGGTTAAGTTACAGTTAGGAAATTATTCAGATAAGGACATTAAGAAATATGACCTAACTCCTTTTAATACCATTTTTAACAAAGCGATAATAGGTGCGAAGGGATTAATGTGCCAATTGACGGTACAAGAAGAAATATCATCTGGCAGTTTCAGCAAGTTTAAAGAGTTACTTAGTTTTGCAGAGCTGTTAATGAAAAAATACCTAGATTCAACTAACAATGAGCGAGGCAGTATCACATATTAATATTAGTAGCAAGAGCGAAGTACGTTCAACAGACGAAATTCGCATTGGCGGAACTGACAACAATCAGTCTTCAGAAAGTATTACAACTAATAGACTAACCGAAGTCAATTTTAGCAATGAATCTGTAAATCCAAAAAATCCAACTAAAGACGTCCTGATAAATCTTTCTGATTTACAACTTCCTCGGCAAGAATTATTTCGATTACATGAGGGAAATGTCATAGAACCATGGAAATTGGTGGAAGATCTTTCTGCCAGACTAATTGATCAGTATGATGAAACAGTTGTGCTAGAATGCTTAATTGACAGAGAGGCAAAAATCTATATTGAGACCGAAATGGATATATCACTATTTGAAGGCTTTAGTCTTGAGGTTGGGTCGCTCTTCAAAATTTCAAAATATACTAGAACAAACGAAGTCAGATTTGTTGCTCGATCTAAACCTCAGTTAGTATCTCAGGGCGATTTTCCAAAAGTAGATTTTCAAAAAAAATATGGTGGCGATTTTTTTAACCCCGAATAGTTTTGATTAAGGTAGTATTTAAAAATGTTGGGCAAGGAGATTCAATTCTTTTAGAATGGCAAAGTGATGGATTCACACATTTTGGCCTGTTGGATTGTAATACTTTTAATGATACAAACCCTCTCCTCCAAGAGATAATTAATAGAAAAGTTAAGCACCTTGACTTTATTATTTTATCACACTTACACCATGACCACTATTCCGGTCTGCCTGATCTCCTTCAATATTGTATAGATAACGATATTAAGATTGGTCTTTTTCTGCACACCTTCACAAATGATTTTACCAGAATACTAAATATAATTGTGCGGAGCAAAAAGGTTGAAACTGACACAACGAGGCTATTAGACAACATTAAAATCGCACGAAAGAAAAAAATCATTATTGACCATGATGGAGTAACACATAATTTTCGACCGATACACTTGTATGATGATGTCTACCTTAAGTTTTTAGCTCCAACAGGAGATGATTCACTAAGCCTAAGTAATCAACGTTCATCATATGAAAAGAAAGCATCCTCAACTATTCCGAATGTGAACATAATGTCGACAATTGTAGAAATCAGTAATAAAGATGAGTGTATATTATTGGTCTCAGATGCAACTCGGCAAACATTCAAAAGAATCAGACATGTTGTAAAGAAAAAATTACTTATGACACAAGTTCCGCATCATGGTTCTCAATACAACTTATTCAATAATTTTTGGGAGCTGTTAAAGAAGGATGAAGGTTGCCCTGCAGTTTATAGCGTAGGGGACGTTCCCAAAGACAAACTTCCAAACAAGTCGGTTGTGGAATTCTTTGAATCTCAACATTTCAATAACATGTCGACAAATCTGGTCTATGGACTAGCGGAACATTATGGTTCTTCATCAATGACTGCAAAAGCTCTCGCGACAATCCGTTCGTTTTCTCCACTTTTGAAAGCAAAGCCAACAATAATTGGCAGTTCAGCAGTTTCTCCCAGATTTTTCGGGGATAAGAGTTTTCAATTCAATCTTTAATACCTCGACCCTAATAAATGTGAATCACAATGTTTCCACAATGGCGACAACATTCAACCTGAAATCCTAATCCTAGTTGAGTTAATAAATCACGGATATTCGGTTCAAGCCTTTCAAAAGGTTGAATAATACACTTCTTACAAACTGACCTTTCTTTTAAGTACTCTTTCATTTCTCTATCAATTGATGTTTTCATTCTTATCGGTGTTTAAGTGTAGATGGAATTCGCATTTCTCACAATAGACTATAAAGTCATTCTTCTTATCGTAGGAATCAAAATTGTATTTTTCATATTCTGGCAATTGTTCAAATTCAATAATTTTCCCTTTACATGGAAAGCACTCTTTATGGATTTCATATAGTTTTTCAATACAGTTCATAAGATTTGGTTTTTAATTTTTAAGTAATTGATCGCTTCAATCATGTGCATTTGTTGTTCTAGCCCATCTTCCCTACCTAAGCCTATATTTTGAATAGCAGATTTTACAAACTCATAGAGCGGAATGAGCCGGTGAACTTGAGACACAGAACCGCTTTAAATATTTCTTTGTCCCTTTTTCGTAGATATTGAAATATTTCCAAGTGGAATGATCTCTGGAAAGAAATTTGGCAAAACTCGCCAGGTCAGCGACATATTTCCATTTTTTAGGGAAACCAGCCGGAAAAAAAGACCTGACACTCATACATTTTACTTTTATGCATGATTTAACCCTCCTTTCCTATGTTTGAATGATGGGATGCTCTCTAGCGTCTCAATGACCTCATATTGCTTGTAAAGGACCCTAGTGCCCATTTTATAGGCTTTCAGGTATCCCAGCCTTGTCCAATCATGTAAAGTGGGAAGAGTGATTTTAAGAAGCTTTGAAACCTCTTTTCGGGATAAGTACTCAGATTGATGGTTTTCTTGTAGGGGAAGATTGCTAATCTTAGCATCTATTATTTGCCCAATCTGTAAAAGCAGGTCATTTACAGTAATCCCTGTAAATAAAATTTGGCCCATGTTATTTGTGTTAATCATGGAGCAAATTTGCACTTGCAAAAAGGAGGGGCAGCCCCTTGGGGTATCCCTAACTTTTAAAATAGGGGTATCAGTTCGGGGTATCCCTAGCCTCCTAATATTTTATGATTCAGAATCATTTTTACTCAGCTCCTCTAAGATTTTCTCCACCTCATGTTCTTGCTTTTTCAGGCCTGAATCCTTGAATAATTTATACAAAAAGTCGTAATTAAATTCATTTTTCAACTCTGACTTTTTCTTGTTAATTTCAGTTAAATAGCCTCTGATATTATCGAAACTTCCATTTAAAAGAACGCTCAAAAGCTTAGCCTTCTTATCTCTTGTAATATTAAACTCGTTAAGCTTCTCAAGAATCCCTAAGTGATGGAGTATAAGAATCTGTTGCTTTACGGTCGTCGTGTCCTTTCTAGCCGTCTTAAATACCTTCTCTTCTAATCTAGTTAGCCTCTCCTCAATCATTTGATGATAAAATCGTTCCTGAAAGCGGTTCGATTGTTGTCTAAATAAGCCCATTGGTTACCTCTTTATTAAATCACTTTTTGATAGCAAATAGTTTACAAAAGCAGAACATGCAACTAACATAAATTTAGCTTCATCAAAATCAGGCATTTGTTGGGTTTCTAATAAAGCATGTCTTATCCCTGTTTCTTTATTGTTAGTATAGGCGTATAATTTCTCCAAGGCATCTTTAAACTGTTGATTGAAATAAACACCAGACTTTTCAAATTTCTTAATAGCCTTGCCTAAAGTGTTTTCTCCTGTAATTTCTCGGCATAATGTTTCGACAGCCGAAATTGATTCCTTTATTGAATTCCTATAATCTGGCTTCGACTTATCGGACAACAGCGTTAATGCCGTTTCAATATGCGTATTAACATTACTTATAGAGTTATTTGATAAGACATTCTTGATTTCTTCAAGTTCTATTTCGTTTGATATAGGTACAATTTGCTTATTAACTATTCTATAGCCAGAAGATTCTTGTTTCAAAATCTTATTACATGCTTCAATATAGTTGTTAGCCTCGGCTGATCGTCTTAATTTAAAAAGTTTCTGAATATTAAATTCTGTAAAATCATAAACTCTAAACCAAGGAAGCTTTGAATAATTAATTCTAACTAAATCCATACATAGGTTAGGAGTAAGCGGGAGGTCGTCAATTGGTAACTTGAAAAAATCGGACCAAACAATTTGAATATATTCTTTAAAGTCTGGGCTATGGTCCTTTGATATATTTCCATATCGAGTAAAATATGATCTAGAAAAATTTGAAAAAACGTTCCATAGGGAGTTTTTTAAATCCTGATCGATATCATTCAATT
>CAYWSQ010000073.1:0-15686 GCA_964460925.1 uncultured Flavisolibacter sp.
TTGGTACAGGGCACCTGGGAAAATTTCACCTGAACAACTGGAAGGAAATTCCCGGTGTTGAGATATCGGGATTTTATGATCCTAATGATGCCATTGCCGAAGAAGTGGTGGCCAAATATGGGATCAAAAGGTTTACCGATGAAGATGCCCTGCTGGAAGCTTCAGATGCCATTGACGTGGTTACACCCACCCAGTTCCATTTTCCCATCTGTGAGAAAGCCATCAAGAAACACAGGCATGTATTTGTTGAGAAACCCATGGCCCATACCATGGACGAAGCCAGAAGCCTGGTCAAGCTGGTGAAAGAATCAAAGATCAAGTTCCAGGTAGGCCACGTGGAGCGCTTCAACCCTGCCTTCCTTGCCGCAAAAGATTTGAAACTGGATCCCATGTTCATCGAGGTCCACCGCCTTGCCCAGTTCAATCCACGTGGTACCGAGGTAAGCGTGATCCTCGACCTCATGATCCATGATATTGATGTTATTCTGAGCCTTGTGAAAAGCGAGGTCAAAAATATTTACGCGAGTGGAGTGGCAGTGATGACCGATACCCCTGACATCGCCAACGTGCGCCTTGAATTCAATAACGGCTGCGTGGCCAACCTTACTTCCAGCCGTATCTCCATGAAAAAAATGCGCAAGATCAGGCTCTTTCAGAAAGATGCTTATATCGGCATTGATTTCCTGGATAAGAAAACGGAAGTGATCAAACTCAAAGGTGAAGGTGATGAAAACGCTTTCTCTTTTGATCTGGAAACACCACAGGGAACAAAAACAATCGCCATTGCCAGTCCGCAGGTGCCTGAGGTCAATGCCATCAAACGGGAACTGGAAGAATTCGCAAACGCTATCAAAAACAATACACAGCCCATCGTAAACGAGATTGATGGGTTCAGGGCCCTGGAAGTGGCCCACCAGATCCTGGACAAGATCAATTACAATGCTTCCGCTGCCAAACTATGATCTTCAGGAAAAATATTCATCCATTTTGGTATGCGCTTGCCGATTACCTAACCGCACTTGCGGCCTGGATGCTGTTTTATTTCCTGCGTAAAATGATGCTGGACCAGCCCATGACGGTTGGTGATAAATTCTGGATGGGTATTGCACTCATTCCCATTGGATGGTGCATTCTTTATGGACTGGTGGGAAGCTATAATTCGATCTATAAAAAATCAAGACTTACTGAATTCACCAATACTTTTATTTGCAGCCTTATTGGCTGTATCGTTTTATTCTTCCTGTTGCTCCTGGACGATGTGGAGAACGATTACAATTATTATTACGCTGCCTTCGGAGCTTTGTTCGGTATCCATTTCCTGCTGACCATCATTGGCAGACTAATCGTATTGAGCATTGCCAAAAAACAGATGGCTTCCAGGACCATCAGGTTCAATGCAGCCATTGTAGGTAACTATGAAAATGCTTTACATATTTTCAAAGAAGCCGAAAAAAAACTGGAGGTGGAAGGATATTATGCGCAGGGTTATATCGCCATCAATGAACAGGAAAGACCTACCACTCAAAAATTCCTTCCCCGGCTCGGTCATATCAACCAGTTGGAATCCATCATTGACCAGCAGGACATTCAACTGATTGTACTGGCCATTGACAGGTCTGAACAGGACCTCATTGGAAGCGTGATCAACCGGCTCTCGGAAAAAGATGTGGCCATCAAGATCCAGGCGAACACACTGGATATCATTTCCGGCTCTGTAAGGACCAGTAATGTACTGGGTGCTGTACTGATTGACCTGCATACAGGACTGATGCCTGAATGGCAACAGAATATCAAACGGGTGATTGATATCAGCGCCGCGCTGGTTTGCCTGGTACTTCTTTTACCCTTATTCATCTGGATCGCACTTCGTGTACACTTCACTTCCCGGGGTCCCATTTTTTATACCCAGGAAAGGATTGGTTATAAAGGACAGCCTTTCAAAATGTACAAGTTCAGGTCCATGATCGTGGATGCGGAACCCGGCGGTCCTGCACTTTCATCTGATCATGACCCGCGCATCACCCGCTATGGTAAAACGCTCCGGAAATGGAGGCTGGATGAACTGCCCCAGCTCTGGAATATCCTCATTGGCGAAATGAGCCTGGTAGGACCACGACCCGAGCGCAGGTTCTATATTGACCAGATCACCAGGGAATTTCCTTATTACAAATACCTGCTGAAAGTTAAACCGGGTCTCACATCGTGGGGAATGGTGCAATATGGTTATGCAGAGAATGTGCAGGGCATGATCCAACGCAGCAAATTCGACCTGGTATATATCGAAAATATTTCCCTTCTGCTTGATTTCAAGATTATGATCCACACGCTGAGGATCATTTTCCTGGGCAAAGGCAAGTAATTTCTCTTTTCTCATTTTACTTTTGATGAAATCGATGTTTTTGAAAAAACTGGTCGCCCTTTTATTCCTGGCAGGATGCTCTATTTCTTCGCATTCCCAATACTGGCAGCAGAAAGTTGATTTCATCATTGATGTCACGCTCAATGACAAAGAAAAATCTCTCGATGGATTTGAAAAGATCAGCTATGAAAATCATTCACCCGACACCCTGCATTTCATCTGGTTCCACCTATGGCCCAATGCTTACAAAAACGACCGTACGGCTTTCAGTGACCAGCTCCTGGAAAATGGCAATACAGAATTTTATTTTTCCAACAGGGAAGAAAGAGGTTATATCAACCGCCTTGATTTTAAAGTGGATGGTATCACGGCCCGGACCGAAGACCACCCTGAACATATTGACATCATTAAAGTTTTACTTCCCGCCCCCCTGCCCCCCGGTAAAACCATTTCCATCACCACTCCTTTTCATGTAAAGCTTCCCTTCAATTTTTCGAGGGGTGGGTATGACAAAGAGAGTTTCCAGGTGACGCAGTGGTTTCCCAAACCTGCCGTATATGATGCCAATGGATGGCATCCCATGCCCTACCTCGACCAGGGTGAATTTTACAGTGAGTTCGGAAGTTATGATGTGCGTATTACCGTTCCTGCCAATTACGTAGTAGCGTCTACCGGTGAACTCCAAAACCAGGAAGAAAAAGAATGGCTGAAGAAAAGAAAGGATTTTGAATGGGAACCGGAAGTAATCCGCACACCCACATCCAAATCGAAGAATGCACCGCTTAAAAAAATCGTACTGGAATTTCCTCCGACTGCAACAGAAACCAAAACTTTACGCTACCTGCAGGAGAACGTTCATGATTTTGCCTGGTTTGCTGACAAACGTTACAGGGTTCATACAGATACCTGCCGGCTTCCTTCCGGAAAGGTGATCGATGTTTATACCTATTATGTAAAACCTGCTTTAAAACTTTGGGAAAACGGTTTTGATTTTCTCAAAGACGCTTTGCGTTTCTATTCTGATGAAGTGGGTGAATATCCATACAATGTTGCCAGCGTGGTGCACGGTCCCGAAAGCTTTGGCGGAGGCATGGAATATCCTACCATCACCATCCTCTCACCGGTAGAAACAACAGAGGGCCTTGACCGCCTCATTGCCCACGAGATTGGGCATAACTGGTTCCAGGGAGCACTGGCCAGCAATGAACGGCAGCATCCATGGCTGGATGAAGGCCTCAACAGTTTTTACGAATACAAATACCTTGACCAGCGTTACGGAGATGATGGGAAGGTGGAAACATTATGGCACCTGACGAATGTTCAAAGAAAAAGATCTCAGCCCATTCCAACCTCTTCTGAAAATTTCAGTTCCATTAATTATGCACTGGTAGCTTATCACCGTACGGCCACCTGGCTGCAGTCAGTTGAAAACCTTACGGGGCCTGCAACTTTCCGTTCCATAATGCAGGAATATTACAGGCAATGGAAATTCAAACATCCCGGACCGGATGATTTTCTCAACCTGCTTCGTTCAAGGCTCGACAGCTCCCAGCATTTTGTGCTGGATGAATTCAACCAAATTGAAAAGTTCAGGCACGAGGGTTTCCAGGTTGTAAGTCCTTTTAAAAAAGGTTCTTTTAAATCCTATCTAAAAGATCCCCGGAAAAATATCCTCCTGCTCTCTCCCGCATTTGGAGTGAACAGTTATGACAAGCTGATGATTGGAGGACTGGTGAGTAATTACAAATTGCCCCCGACAAAATTCAATTTTCTATTAGTGCCCATGTATGCCACGGGTTCCAAATCACTGGCAGGACTGGCGAAGTTGAATTACAGCATTCTTTCAGATGGGAAGATCCGCAAGACTGATTTTTTCCTGAATGCCTCACATTTTTCCATGGACCAGTTCCGTGATACAGCAGACCGGAAACTTACCATGCGCTTTATTAAACTGGTTCCGGGCCTGCGCCTCACATTGAACAATCAAAATGCACGGCAAACCATCAGTAAATACCTGCAGTGGAAAACATACTTATTCCAGGAGCAGTCCCTGCGCATTACGCGTGATACAACCATCACCGGGACAGATACCATTCCATTTCTCAGGTATGCCTTGCCAAAGAGCCGGCGTTACCTCAACCAGCTCGACCTGGTATATGAAAATTACAGGGCATTGTATCCTTTTGATGTACGGCTACGAGTGGAACAGTCTGCTGATTTTATCAGGCCTGCTTTAACAGCAAATTATTTTTTCAATTACCGTGAAGGAGGATTGCAGCTTCGCTTCTTTGCCGGGGGATTTCTTTACCTGGGCGATAAGACCATACGTAAACAATTCAGGAACGACCGTTTCTTTCTCAATATGACCGGCCCCAATGGTTATGAAGATTATACCTACAGCGATTATTTCCTGGGACGCAATCATTTTGAAGGCCTGGAAAGCCAGCAGATCATGATGCGCGACGGCGGCTTTAAGGTAAGAACGGACCTGCTGGCAAGCAAGGTAGGTAAAACAGACCGCTGGCTCACGGCAGTGAATCTGAATTCTTCCATTCCTGAAAAGATCAATCCTCTTTCATTACTGCCGGTGAAGATCCCGCTCCGTGTATTCTTCGACCTGGGTACCTATGCCGATGCCTGGGATAAGGATGCAGAGGACGACCGCTTTCTTTTTGACCTGGGCCTGCATATCCCATTGTTCAATGAAAGTGTGAACATCTACCTGCCCATCCTTTACAACAGGGTGTACAGTGATTATTATAAATCCACCATCACGAAAAACCGTTTTCTGAAAACCATTTCTTTCATAGTGAATTTCTATAATAATGATGTGCAGCAGTTAAACCGCGAACTTGAATTCTGATGGAAGCCAGGTTCACCATACAATATTTGCCGCAACAGGAAATTGATCAGACGAAATGGGATGACTGTATCAACCGTTCAAATAATGGCTTGATTTACGCCTATTCATTTTATCTCAACCAGATGGCAGACCAATGGGATGCGCTGGTACTGAATGATTATGAAATGGTGATGCCCCTGCCCTGGCGGCGCAAATATGGAATTCATTATCTCTACCAGCCCTTACTGGTGGCACAACTGGGATTGTTTGGCAACGGCATCACACCCGGCATTCTTGAAAAATTCCTGCAGGCCATTCCCGGGAAATTCCGTTTATGGGAATTCCCCTTGAATCATGGTAATCTTTTTTCCATCAATGGTTTTGATTTGTATGCACGATCCAATTACATACTTCCACTGGATCAGTCTCATGAAGAAATTTCAGCCAACTACAGGGAAAACCTGCGGCGCAACCTGCGCAAGTCAGATCAGTATGGCTCTTTTGCAGGGGAAGCAAGTATTGAAGATGTAACAGAAATAATAAAGGGGTTTAACGGAGAAGGACAAACGAAAGAACTTGACCGGTTTACCACACTTTATAAGCAACTGGCACAAAAAGATATGGCTGCCTGTCTAGGGATTTTTTCCAAAAACAATGAACTGTTGGCCTCGGCAGCCTTTTTATTTTCTCACAGGCGCGCTTATTACCTGCTGGTAGGGAATCATCCCAATGGAAGAACCCTGGGTGCTTCACATGCACTGATCGATCATTTCATCAGGATTCATGCTGGTAAAGATCTGGTCCTTGATTTTGAAGGCAGTGATATCAGGAACCTTGCTTTTTTCTACAGCAGTTTTGGCGCAAGGGAAGAAAAATACGCAGCTATTAAAAGAAATCAATTACCGTGGTATGTACGGTGGCTGAAAAAATGATCAGGAAGCAGAATTCTCCAGCTCTTCCAGCAGCGCTCCTGCAATCTGCAGGTCCACCGGCCTGGTGATCTTAATATTGTTCTCATCTCCTTCCACCAGTGAAATTTTTAAACCGAATGCTTCCACCACGGTTGCCTCGTCGGTGAACCTTTCCTTGTAATCAATTTCAAATGCAGGCACCAGAATCTTGCTGTGAAAGGTCTGCGGTGTCTGCACCAAAACCACTTTATTCCTGTCAAGCACCTCGTTGTCATTTCCCTCTTCGTTGAGCAGACGAATACTGTCTTTGGATCTCACCACGGGTACAGCACTGCCCATATGTAAAGTATTCTCATAACAACGGTGGATCAGCTCTGTGCTTACGAGGCAGCGCACCGCATCGTGTACAAAAACAATAGCCTCACCCGTTACCAGTTTCAAACCATTCTGCACCGAATGAAACCTGGTTTCACCGCCAAAAGTTACCTGTATGCGGCTGTAATCGAAATAGGCATCAATGATCTCCTTGCCGATGTCCTGGAAATCTTCAGGAAAAACAAGAATGATCTGCAGGTCGTCATACGCTTCAAGAAAGGCTTTGAGTGTATAATAAAGAACCGGTTTTTCATTCAGCATCATGAACTGTTTGGGAACCACGCTGCCCATCCTCGTGCCTGTTCCTCCTGCCACAATAATTGCAAATTTTTTCATATGGTTGTTGCCGCCCTGCGTCCTGCAAAAATGCATAAAAGGTGGGAAGCCGGTATTTTATTCCGGGACGAAAATATCTATTTTACACCTGAACTAGGTCAATTTCAAAATGATTAAACGCAAATTTTCAGAGGGAGACTTTTTCCTGGTCATCGCCAACCTCTTACCGGTTTACGGTGTCTGGTTCCTGGGCTGGGAAGCCAAACAGGTGTTCCTGGTATATTGCCTGGAGACCATCATCATCGGCCTGTTCACGCTTGTAAAACTGGGGATCCTGACCACCGTAAGAAAAAGCGATTGGTGGGAGAATAACGGCACAAGAAGTTTGATGCACGGAAGTTTTTTCATGCTTTTCTTTATTGTGCATTACGGGATGTTTGTTGGTATCCAGACAACCATGTTTTTGGGCATAGCCTTCAAGGGAGGTGATAAACTTAACATTCTCAAGATCATCATGGACCCGGTCCGCTACCTGGGCCCGGATGCCTGGCTGCTTTTCTGTGTATTCATTTTCAGCTATGGTTATGAAAACCTCACCCGGTTTGTTTTTAAAAATGAATACCGCACCAAATCTTTTATGCGTGTGATGTTTGAACCTTATATGCGCATTTTCATCCAGCAGTTCACCGTGATACTGGGAAGCCTTTTCTTATCCTTTGGAGCCGGGGCAGTTTTCATTCTCATTTTTGCAATTGTAAAGATTTTCTTTACCGTGGTAGTGGATTATGAAAAAACCATGGACCAGACCATGGAGAAAGTAAAGAACAGGGAAAAGATGTAAAAAAAATCCCGCACCAGGCGGGATCAATATTTTATTTGGTTTTCTTTTTATACTGCTCATTCAATCCTGCCAGCAGATCGGCTGTAACATTATAGGCAGTATCGCGATAGTAAATGAAACCAGGTTCATAAGCCAGTATGTAGGAATAACCTTTGGTTTTATTATACTCTCTCAGGTAATCTTCAATGCGGGTCTTCACCTCCTGCATTTTGCGCATGTAAGAATCCTGGAAGTTCTGGTCAAGCTTTTGTTTTTCATTGCGGATGCGGTCCTGCAAAGCCATCATTTCCTTGCTGGCTGTTTCTGATTGCACCTGTGACATTTCTCCCTGGTTCTGGTAAAAACTCAGCCTGTCGTTATACATCTTCTGAAGACGATTCATCTCCGAATTCATTTTCTCTTCTTCTTTGCTCAGTTCATTCTTCACATCCTTAACCATGGCAAATGAATTGGTAATAGAGTCCAGTTCAAAATAAGCAATGCGGAAAGATGATGATGATGTATCGTTTGTTTTTGCTGAACCTTTTACTACAGGCTCGCCTGATTTTTTACCTGATGAAAAATGGAGGTAAAACAATACGGCAACGGCTAGCAGCAATACAACATTAAGAATGAGCGATGCGTTTTTCATGCGCTGATTTTTTTTGCAAAATAACGTTTGATCAGCGGCTTACCACGGTAAATACGGGGGATTTGTGAAATGGTTAACGAAGGAGGCCGCCAATGGCTTATGGCCTTTGGCTATTGGCGTGTTTATCAGAGTAAGTATTTCTTTAGCAGAAGCAAAGAGTATCAAATAATCAAAAAAAAATCCCGGCTTTGCGGCCGGGATTTTATATTGGAAATTCAATTGATTTTATTCCTCTTCATCGAAGGTCATTGCTTCCCTTGCGGTCTGCAGCAATTCATATTCTTCCTTGCTGCCCACGATCATATTCTCGAATTCACGCAAACCTGTACCTGCAGGAATCAGGTGACCGGTGATCACATTCTCTTTCAGTCCGAGCATATCATCGGTTTTACCCTGGATAGCTGCTGATGACAACACCTTGGTAGTTTCCTGGAACGAAGCCGCGGAGATCCAGCTCTGCACACCGAGGGAGGCCTTGGTGATACCCAGCAATGTGGGCGCTGAAGTGGCGGGCTTGGCATCCCTGTATTCTACCAGTTTTTTATCATTCCGGCGGAGAATGGAATTCTCTTCACGCAATTCACGGAGGCTCACGATCTGGCCCGGGCGCATCTTACCTGAATCACCTGCTTCGGTCACAACCTTCTTGTCGAAGATGTAATCGTTCTCTTCCAGGAATTCAAATTTATCGGTCAGGTCTTCTTCGAGGAACTTGGTATCACCCGGATCCACGATGGAAACCTTGCGCATCATCTGGCGTACGATCACCTCGATGTGTTTGTCATTGATCTTCACACCCTGCAAACGGTAAACCTCCTGGATCTCATTCACTACGTACTGCTGTACCGCGAATGGTCCCTGGATGGCCAGGATATCCTGCGGAGAGATCTGGCCGTCAGACAGTGGAGAACCCGCTTTCACGAAGTCGCCATCCTGTGCGAGGATCTGCCTTGTAAGAGGTACCAGGTATTTTTTGGTTACACCATCTTTTGCTTCAATGATGATCTCACGGTTACCACGTTTGATAGCTCCCATCGTTACCACACCATCAATCTCAGATACAATGGCAGGGTTAGACGGATTACGTGCTTCAAACAATTCAGTTACACGTGGAAGACCACCCGTGATATCTCTCAGCTTACCAAGGATACGCGGGATCTTCACGATCACGGTACCGGCTTTCACTTCCTCACCATCTTCAGGAATGATGTGTGAGCCTGTGGGAAGGTTATAAGATTTACGCTCTTTACCTTCTACAATGATGGAAGGGATCTTGGTCTTATCCTTGGTTTCAATTACCACTTTCTCACGGTGACCTGTCTGCTCATCCGATTCTTCGCGGTAAGTGATGCCTTCGAGTACATTTTCAAACTTCACCACACCATTGATCTCGGCTACAATCACGTTGTTGAACGGATCCCATGTGCAGATCACATCTCCCTTGCTCACCTTCTGACCATCTTTCACGTTCAGTGTGGCACCGTAAGGAATGTTATTGGTATTGAGTAAACGGTCGTTCTTGGTATCCATGTTCCTTACCTCACCGGTACGGCCAATTACCACCTGTACTTTCTCACCTTCATTGTTCTCAGTGGTTACGGTAAGCAAACCGTCGAACTGCATGGTGCCGTCGAACTTGGCCAGCAAAGTAGATTCAACCGCAGCGGATCCCGCAACACCACCCACGTGGAAGGTACGGAGCGTAAGCTGTGTACCCGGTTCACCGATGGATTGTGCGGCAATGATACCCACCGCGTCGCCACGCTGTGCCAGGTAACCTGTTGCCAGGTTTTTACCATAACATTTAACGCAGGTTCCACGCTTGCTTTCGCAGGTAAGTACGGAGCGGATTTCAACGGTTTCAATACCTGATGCCTCGATCTTTTCAGCAATTGTATTGGTGATGGCATCTCCGGCAGAAACAAGCAATTGCTCGCTGATGGGATCATACACATCATGCAGCGAGGTACGGCCTGCGATCCTGTCACTCAATGGCTCGATAATATCCTCGTTATCTTTCAGAGCGGAGGTGGCAATTCCACGCAGTGTTCCGCAATCTTCTTCCGTGATCACCACATCCTGTGACACGTCAACAAGACGGCGGGTAAGGTAACCGGCATCGGCTGTTTTAAGGGCCGTATCCGCCAGACCTTTACGGGCACCGTGGGTAGAGATGAAATAATCCAGTACGTTCAATCCGCCTTTGAAGTTGGAAAGGATCGGGTTCTCGATAATCTCGGAACCTGTAGAACCGGATTTCCTCGGCTTGGCCATCAGGCCTCTCATTCCGGCAAGCTGTTTGATCTGCTGCTTGGAACCACGGGCACCTGAGTCAAGCATCATGAATACAGAGTTGAAACCCTGTTTATCGGAAGCCAGCTCACGGATCAATGTTTCAGTGATCCTGGTATCCACACGCGACCAGATGTCAACGATCTGGTTATAACGTTCGTTATTGGTGATGAGACCCATGTTATAGTTCTCCCACACTTCTTCCACTTCCGCTTTCGCGTTGTCCAGCAATTCCTGCTTGATATCAGGAATGATCAGGTCATTGATGGAGAAGGACAGTCCTCCCTGGAAGGCAGTACGGAATCCGAGCTGCTTGATATCATCCAGGAATTTGGCTGTTTTGGGAACGTTGGTAATGGTGATAATGTCACCAATGATTTCACGTAAATTCTTTTTGGTGAGCAGTGCATTTACAAAACCAACTTCCTTTGGAACATGCTGGTTGAATAATACACGGCCAACAGTAGTCTCAATCACTTTCTGGCTGAGCATACCATCTTCTTCATTGCGCACAAAGGTTTTGAGCTTGATCCACGAATGGAGGTCAACCTTTTTCTCGTTGAAGGCAATGATCACTTCCTCTTCGCTATAAAAAGCTTTGCCTTCACCTTTCATCTTTTCGGTGTCGGTGCTCTTACGGCCTTTTGAGATATAATACAGACCAAGTACCATGTCCTGTGAAGGAAGGGTGATAGGCGTACCATTCTGCGGATTGAGGATGTTGTGTGAAGCCAGCATCAGCAACTGTGCTTCCAGGATGGCAGCATGGCTCAATGGCACGTGTACCGCCATCTGGTCACCGTCGAAGTCAGCGTTGAAGGCCGTGGTTACGAGCGGGTGAAGCTGGATGGCTTTACCTTCTACCAGTTTAGGCTGGAAGGCCTGGATGGACAAACGGTGCAGCGTTGGGGCACGGTTCAGCATCACAGGGTGACCTTTCAGAATATTTTCAAGGATATCCCAAACCACAGCTTCTTTTTTGTCTACCAGTTTCCTTGCAGACTTCACTGTTTTAACGATACCTCTTTCGATCAGTTTACGGATGATGAACGGTTTGAAAAGTTCCGCTGCCATGTCTTTCGGTAATCCGCACTCGTATAGTTTGAGTTCGGGACCTACCACAATTACAGAACGGCCGGAGTAGTCAACACGTTTACCAAGAAGGTTCTGACGGAAACGGCCCTGCTTACCTTTCAATACATCGGAAAGGGATTTCAACGCACGTCCGCCTTCAGCTTTAACAGCGTTCGATTTACGTGAGTTGTCAAACAGGCTGTCCACAGCTTCCTGCAGCATCCTTTTTTCGTTACGCAGGATCACCTCAGGCGCTTTGATCTCCAGCAAACGTTTCAAACGGTTGTTACGGATGATCACACGACGGTAAAGGTCATTCAGGTCTGAAGATGCGAAACGGCCACCATCCAGCGGCACTAAGGGGCGCAGTTCAGGTGGGATAACAGGAATGTATTGCATTACCATCCACTCGGGACGGTTGGAAATTCTCGTTTGTGCGTCACGGAAAGACTCAACAACGGATAGACGCTTGAGGGCATCTGCTTTACGTTGTTGTGAAGTTTCTGTTGCAGCGGCATTACGCAGGTCAAATGACAACTGGTCAAGATCAATGCGGGCCAGCAGGTCATGCACGGCTTCAGCACCCATCTTCGCGATGAATTTGTTAGGATCTTCATCAGGAAGATACTGGTTGTCTTTAGGCAAAGTATCCAGGATGTCGAGGTATTCTTCTTCAGTAAGAAGATCACCATAGTTCTGGCCTTTGTCGGCACGGATGCCCGACTGGATCACTACGAAACGTTCGTAGTAAACAATGCTCTCCAGTTTTTTGGAGCTCATGCCCAGCAGGTAACCGATCTTGTTGGGAAGAGATTTGAAGTACCAGATATGAACCACAGGCACAACCAGTTTGATATGGCCCATACGTTCACGACGTACTTTCTTTTCTGTTACTTCAACACCGCAACGGTCGCACACGATGCCCTTATAACGGATACGCTTGTATTTACCACAGGCGCATTCGTAATCTTTTACAGGTCCAAAAATCCTTTCGCAGAACAAACCATCTCTTTCAGGTTTATATGTACGATAGTTGATGGTTTCAGGCTTCAACACTTCACCAAAGCTTTTCTCCAGGATGCTGTCAGGTGAAGCCAGTCCGATCGTAATCTTTGAAAACGTAGGTCTCGGACGATTGTCTCTTTTATTAAAAGCCATTTTTGAGTATTTCTTTTTTAGAAGATTATTTGAAAGCTTCGAGCCTCGGGCTACGAGCTTCGAGACCTGTAGTTCAAACCTGATCTACTGTCTCGAAGCTCGCAGCTAAAAGCTCGCAGCTATATTAGTCATGAAACTTCAGATCCAGTCCCAACCCCCTCAGTTCATGCACCAGTACATTGAATGATTCAGGGATGCCGGCGCGTGGAATGTTTTCACCTTTCACGATCGCTTCATATGTTTTGGCACGCCCGATGATATCATCCGACTTGATGGTTAACAATTCCTGCAGGATGTTGGCAGCACCATAAGCTTCAAGTGCCCACACCTCCATCTCACCAAAACGCTGGCCACCGAATTGCGCCTTACCACCCAGCGGCTGCTGCGTAATGAGACTGTATGGCCCGATGGAACGTGCGTGCATTTTATCATCCACCATGTGGTGCAGTTTGATGATATAGATCACACCCACGGTTGCTTTCTGGTGGAAGCGCTCTCCTGTTTCACCATCATAGAGATAAGTGTGTCCGAAGGAAGGCAGACCCGCGTCTTCGATATGTTTGGCGATATCTTCAACTGAAGCACCGTCAAAGATCGGCGTCGCGAATTTCATTCCCATCTTCTCACCTGCCCATCCCAGTACGGTTTCATAGATCTGACCAAGGTTCATACGGCTTGGTACACCCAATGGGTTCAGCACGATATCAACCGGGGTTCCGTCTTCAAGGAATGGCATGTCTTCCTGGCGCACGATCTTGGCCACGATACCTTTGTTTCCGTGACGGCCCGCCATCTTATCACCCACTTTCAGCTTACGCTTCACAGCTATGTAAACCTTGGCAAGTTTCAACACACCCGCTGGTAATTCATCACCAATGGAAATGTTGAACTTCTCTCTCTTATATCTTCCTAATTCTTCGTTGTACTTGATGCTGTAGTTGTGCAGGAGGATGTTGATCTGGTCGTCGATCTTGGCATCACCTGTCCATCCCAGCGGGTTCACGTTCATGTAGTCGATACCGGCAAGGTTCTTCTGGGTGAACTTGGCACCCTTACCGATCAGCACTTCACCGAAATTGTTACTCACACCGGCGGAAGCTTTTTCTTTCAGCAGGGTTTGCAGTTTGTCGAGAAGCACTTCCATGAGGTCGGAAACATTTTTCTCGTGCACTTTTTCCAGTTTCTCAAGCGCAGCTTTCTCACGCACTTTCGCATTCTTGTCTTTCTTGGCTCTCTGGAAAAGTTTTTTAGAGATCACAACACCTTCAACACCGTTTGGTGCTTTCAGTGAAGCATCTTTCGCATCACCGGCTTTATCACCGAAGATGGCACGGAGCAGTTTCTCTTCCGGTGTAGGATCAGACTCACCTTTTGGTGTGATCTTACCAATGAGAATGTCTCCTTCCTTGATCTGGGCACCGATGCGGATGATACCGTTTTCATCGAGGTCTTTGGTAGCCTCTTCAGAAACGTTGGGAATATCCGGTGTCAGTTCTTCTTCACCCAGCTTGGTATCGCGTACTTCCAGTTCATATTCTGAAATGTGAACGGAAGTGAACATATCTTCTTTAACCACTCTTTCGCTGATCACGATGGCATCCTCGAAATTGTAACCTTTCCATGGCATGAAGGCCACTTTCAGGTTTTTACCAAGCGCCAGTTCACCGTCTTTGGTTGCATAACCTTCGGTAAGGAAATCACCTTCTTTCACCTGCTGTCCTTTCTTCACGGCAGGTTTCAGGTTGATGGAAGTTTCCTGGTTGGTCTTGATGAATTTCGTGAGCTTGTACACGATCAGGTCATCTTCAAATGATACCAGTCTCTGTTCTTCGTTACGGGTGTAACGGACATGAATTTCGTTGGCATCCACAAATTCAACCACACCATTACCTTCAGAGTGGATCTGGATCCTTGCATCACGGGCAGCTTTGCCTTCGAGACCGGTACCCACAACAGGTACATCAGGGCGAAGCAATGGAACAGCCTGGCGTTGCATGTTTGATCCCATCAGCGCACGGTTGGCATCATCATGTTCGAGGAAGGGGATCAGGGAAGCACTCAGACCTACGATCTGGTTCGGTGCCACGTCCATATACTCCACTTCTTCTTTATTGAGGATCGGGAAGTCGCCTGTTTCGCGGCTTACGATCTTGTCTTCGGCAAAATTGTGTTTGTCATCCAGCGGAGTATTCGCCTGGGCGATCTTCGCGGAATCTTCTTCCTCGGCACTCAGGAATGTGAGCTGCTTCATTTCCACTTTACCGTTATTTACTTTACGGTAAGGTGTTTCAATGAAGCCCATCTCGTTGATCTTGGCGTGCACACAAAGCGTGGAGATCAGACCAATGTTCGGTCCTTCAGGAGTTTCGATGGTACACAGACGTCCATAGTGACTGTAGTGTACGTCACGCACCTCGAAGCCTGCCCTTTCACGGCTCAGACCACCTGGTCCGAGCGCGGAGATACGGCGTTTGTGAGTGATCTCTGAAAGTGGGTTGGTCTGATCGAGGAATTGCGACAACTGTGATGTTCCAAAGAAGGAATTGATCACAGATGAAAGTGTTCTTGCATTGATCAGGTCAACTGGTGTGAACACCTCGTTGTCGCGCACGTTCATACGCTCACGGATAGTCCTGGCCATACGGGCGAGACCCACACCGAATTGAGCATACAACTGCTCACCCACTGTTCTTACACGGCGGTTGGACAGGTGATCGATATCATCAATCTCCGCTTTGCCATTGGTAAGGCGCACCAGGTATTTGATGATCTCGATGATATCTTCCTTGGTTAATGTTTTCTGGTCAAGTGGCGCGTTCAGGTTCAACTTGCGGTTGATCTTGTAACGGCCTACTTCACCGAGGTCATAACGTTTATCGGAGAAGAATAATTTATCAATGATACCACGTGCTGTTTCATCATCCGGA
>CAYWSQ010000074.1:0-15652 GCA_964460925.1 uncultured Flavisolibacter sp.
ATAGCTGGCTGGTGATCCGTGGGATCGAAACACTGCCACTTCGCATCAAACAGCATTGTGCCAATGCACAAGTGGTTGCTGAATTTCTGCAGCAACATCCGGAAGTGGACCAAGTATTCTATCCCGGCCTGCCTACTCATCCCAACCATGATATCGCGAAAAGACAATCCAAAGGTTTTGGTGGCATCGTTTCTTTCACTTTGAAAAATGATACGGCTGAAGCAGCAGTGGCCTTTGTTACAAACACAGGCTTGTTCAAACTGGCTGAAAGCCTCGGCGGTATTAAAAGTTTGCTTTGTCACCCCGCCAACATGACCCATAAATCCATACCCGCTGAAAAAAGAAGAGCAGCCGGGGTTGCGGATAGTTTGATTAGGTTGTCTGTCGGGCTGGAAGAAGCAGAAGACCTGGTAAAGGATCTTGACCAGGCATTTCAAAAACTGGCTGTACAAAAAAATGAATCACTTCAAAAACAAAATTTATGAGCAGGAAAAAATTAACGATCGGACTTTTCGGATTTGGCGTGGTAGGTGAAGGCATTTACCAGGTATTGCAGCAAACACCTTCCCTGGACGCGGAGATCAGAAGGGTTTGTATAAAGCAGGCGGAAAAGAAAAGAAATGGCGATCCGGATATATTTACGACTGATTACCATGAAATTCTTAATGATCCTGATATCAACCTCGTGGTAGAACTGATAGATGATGCAGAGGAGGCCTACAAAATTGTAACAACGGCCTTGAAGAATAAAAAATCAGTGGTCAGCGCCAATAAAAAACTGGTGGCGGAACATCTGGCAGAACTGATCTTCCTGCAGCAGGAGCACCAGGTTTCGTTTTTATACGAAGCGGCGGTTTGCGGAAGTATTCCCATCATCCGCAACCTCGAAGAATATTATGACAACGACCTCCTGCAATGCATCACCGGCATTGTGAATGGATCCACCAATTACATTCTTACAAAGATGGCAGAAGGGAATACCTATGCCGAATCATTGCAGGAAGCACAGCGCCTTGGGTTTGCAGAATCCAATCCTGCCCTTGATGTGGAAGGAAGGGATGCCACCAACAAACTCACCATTTTGCTGGCGCATGCTTACGGACTGATCACGCATCCCGATACGCTGCTTCACAAGGGCATCAATCGTTTGCATGCCGAGGATGCCAACTATGCCAGTGAGAAAGGATACCGGGTCAAACTGGTAGCCCAGGCAACTAAATTATCAGACGGTAAAGTCGCGGCTTTTGTATTTCCAAAATTCGTGAAAGCTGATAACCAGTTGTACAATGTAAATAATGAATTCAATGGCGTGATACTGGAAAGCAGGCTGGCAGACAAACAGTTTCTTTATGGAAAAGGAGCGGGACGTTTCCCTACTTCTTCCGCTGTGGTGAGTGATATCTCTGCGCTGCGTTATGATTACCGGTACGAATACAAAAAGTTGAAAAGGCAGGAGCAGTTATCCCTGGCTACGGATTACTACCTGCAGGTGTATGTGAGTTTTGATGAATGGTCGGGTGTGAACAAATGGGATTTTGAACAGGTGTTGACTGCACACAGTTCAGAGGGCAGGCAGTACATAACCGGGCTGATTCATTTTAACAAACTGCGGAATGCGAGCTGGTATAATGATCCTGCTGTTTCAATTGTGCTCCTGCCCGGAGACATTGTGCAGAAGGAAGAGCTGGTGAGAAGGTCTTTGAAGCAGGTGAGTTTGCAATTAGCTGGAGTGAATTAATTTTTTTTGAAAATCAGACTCTTTGAGAGGCGGATTTTTTTTGGCCGGGAAGACGGGAAGACGATAAGTAGTGTCATTAGATTTCAAGAATGCGTTCATAGGATCAGTGATGAAATTCAGAAAATTATACTCTACTTACCGTCTTACCGTCTTCCCGGCTATTCTCTTTTTTTTGAATCAGGTTCAAGGAGAGTAATCAAAAAGAATACTTTGCATCTACTTGGCGCCCTTCTTTCTTGGCGGTTAAAAAATTCCCGTACTTTGTCCTATCATGAAAATCTTATCAACTTTCTTATTGATCCTGTTCTGTTACTTTATAGAAGCACAGGAATTAAAATCCCCCAACGGCCAGCTCACTATGCAATTCCAATTACAGATTGGAGGGGTGCCCACTTATTCTTTAACCTACAAAGGTAAAACCGTCATCAAGCCCAGCCGGCTCGGACTGGAACTAAAAAATGATAAACGATCCTTACTGGATTCTTTCACCATTACCGGTACCCAGAACAGTTCTTTCGACGAAACGTGGACACCAGTATGGGGAGAGGTTAGCCAGGTCCGCAATCAACATAATGAATCACTCGTAACACTGGAACAACAGGGCACCGGCAGGATCATGAATATCCGTTTCCGTTTGTTTGATGACGGACTTGGATTCCGTTATGAATTTCCCACACAAAAGAACCTTACGTATTTCGTGATCAAAGAAGAGCGTACCCAGTTTGCCATGGCAGGCGACCACACTGCTTTCTGGATCCCCGGTGATTATGATACACAGGAATACGATTTCACCACTTCTAAACTTTCAGAGATCAGGGGACTCATGTCCAATTCCATCACAGGAAACCTTTCACAAACCTCATTTTCACCAACCGGGGTGCAGACTTCCCTGATGATGAAATCAAACGATGGGCTTTACATCAACCTTCATGAAGCAGCCCTGATCAATTACCCGGCCATGCATTTGAACCTGGATGATAAGAACCTGGTTTTTGAATCCTGGCTTACACCCGATGCCATTGGTGACAAGGGATACATCCAGGCTCCTTTCCATACTCCCTGGCGCACAGTGATCGTAAGTGATGATGCAAGAGTGATCCTTGCCTCCAAGATCACCTACAACCTCAATGAACCCAGTAAGATCAAAGATGTATCCTGGATCAAACCAGTAAAATATATTGGTGTAAGGTGGGAGAAGATTACAGGTAAATCGTCCTGGTCGTACACCGACATGCCCGCGGTTCAATTGAACATTACGGATTATACCAAAACCAAACCCAATGGTAGACACGCCGCCAACACTGCACATGTAAAAGAGTATATCGATTTTGCCGCGTTGCACGGTTTTGACGCGGTGCTCGTGGAAGGATGGAATATCGGGTGGGAAGACTGGTTTGGTAATTCAAAGGATTATGTATTTGATTTTGTGACGCCTTACCCTGATTTTGATGTGAAAGGCATACAGGAATATGCACGTCAGAAAGGTGTGAAGATGATCATGCACCACGAAACTTCCTCTTCCGTTCGCAACTATGAGCGTCACATGGATACAGCTTACAAATTCATGAAAGCGCATGGTTACGACGCGGTGAAAAGTGGTTATGTGGGTGATATACTTCCACGAGGAGAAAACCATTACAGCCAGTGGATCGTAAATCATTACCAGTATGCCCTGGAAAAAGCAGCGCAGTACCAGGTGATGGTGAATGCTCATGAAGCCGTGAGGCCAACCGGTATTGCCCGCACATGGCCCAATTTGATCGGCAATGAATCGGCACGTGGTACGGAGTACCAGGCATTCGGTGGCTCCAAACCCAACCACGTTACACTGATCCCGTTTACTCGTTTGCTGGGTGGACCGATGGATTATACACCGGGCATATTTGAAATGGATATAAGCAAACTCAATCCCGATAATAAATCACATGTGAACAGCACGCTGGCCAACCAACTGGCTTTGTACGTGACCATGTACTCACCTTTGCAGATGGCGGCGGATCTTCCGGAGAATTACAACAGGTTCCTGGATGCTTTCCAGTTTATCAAGGATGTGGCTATAGACTGGGATGACAGTAAATACCTGGAAGCAGAACCCGGGCAGTATATCACCGTTGCCAGAAAAGCAAAAGGAAAATCAAGCTGGTTTGTGGGTAATGTAAATGGAGAAACACCAAGAACAACCCATATCAGTTTTGATTTTTTGGATGCCGGCAAAACCTATATCGCTACTATTTACGCGGATGCCAAAGATGCACATTATAAAACCAATCCGCAGGCGTATACGATCAGGAAGGTTCTTGTTACCAATAAATCCAAACTCAAACAATTGTCAGCACCTGGTGGTGGATTTGCAATCAGCATCGTGGAGACGGATAAAGCAGGAGCGAAGGGGTGAAGAAAATATAGGTTTTTAACCGCCAAGGACGCAAAGGGCGCAAAGGAGACGCAAAGAAGGTTCGAAAAACCTTTGCGTTCCTTAGCGTCTAACCTCTCATATCTTTTAGTAAGTTTGCCCTTTGCGTCCTTTGCGTTTAAATTATTATCAGGAGGCAACGATTGATAGCTTATCCTGGAACTATTTAATAATCGTACTCACCATGCTGTTCAATGTTTGCAGGTTGTTGTAGGCATCACCCATAGTATTGTTGAAATAGATATACACTTCTTTTCCTTCTTTCAGCCAATTCATGATTTGCTTTGCATATTCCTCAAGAACTGTCTCTTCATAGCTTCCCCTGTATCTTTCTTCCGGCCCATGCAAACGCAGGTAAACAAATTTTTCAGAAACTTCCACGGGAGGGGTAACAGCCGGGGGCCTGTCGTGTTTGACCATGCCGGCTCCATAAGACTGCAGCATTCTGTCCACCTGCGTGTGATACCAGGACAGATGTCTGAACTCAACTGCTATATTCCAGCCCTCAGCATTTTCCGCCAGGGATTCCAGTATACCAGCCAGTTCTTCTTCATAATCGCGGCCCAGCTTTGGGGGCAGTTGCACCAGTAGGCAGCCTTTCTTATCACTCACAGCGGAAACGGTATCAGTGAAAAGCTCCAGTTCCTCGAAACTGAATTGAAGATCTTTAGTATGGGTGATAGTCTTGGGAACTTTAAACGTGAAGCGGAAATGTGACGGTACCTGCTGCGCCCATTTTTCAATTGTTGCTTTTTTGGGAAGGGCATAAAACGTGGCATTCACCTCCAGCGAAGAAAACATCGAAGCATAAAAGCCAAGCCTGCTGGAATTTTTGAAATCCTCAGGGTAATCCGCCTTTTTCAGGGGTAACACCAGGTTGCTGGTACCGGAATAAAACGGAATGGAAGCCATCATGCCAGAACATTTGCAAAAATTCTGCCCTCCGCCAATCAAACCGGCACCCCATTTGGAAAGTGTTAGTTTTGATACTTATTGTTACTGCATGAAATTTACGGATCTGAATCTCAAAAAGCCCTTGCTCAATGCACTTGAAGACCTGGGTTATGATAAACCAACAACTATCCAGGAGAAAGTGTTTTCCATTGCCATGAGTGGAAAGGATATATGTGGAATAGCCCAGACAGGAACGGGTAAAACCCTTGCTTATCTTTTGCCCCTGCTGAACCAGTGGAAATTCTCAAAAGAAAAGCAACCACTTATCCTGGTTCTGGTCCCTACAAGAGAGTTGGTTGTGCAGGTAGTGGATACCGTAAAAAGTCTCTCTGCCTACCAGAGCCTCGATGTGATCGGGGTATATGGCGGCACTAATATCAATACACAAAGAACAGAATTGCAGAAAGGGTGTGATGTGCTGGTGGCAACACCCGGCCGCCTTTTTGACCTGGCTGTAACGGGTGGCTTCAAAGCAAAGGCTATCAAAAAGCTGGTGATCGATGAAGTGGATGAAATGCTTAATCTTGGTTTCCGCTCCCAACTGGTCAACATACTGGACCTGCTTACCCAAAAGCGGCAGAATTTTGTTTTCTCTGCCACGCTCACCGATGAAGTGGAAGTTTTGATCAAACAGTTTTTCAATGAACCCGTTAAGATAGAAGCGGCACCTGCAGGTACACCGGTTGAGAATATTACTCAATCTATTTACGAGGTGCCTAATTTTTATACGAAACTCAACCTGCTCAGGTTATTGCTTGCGGAAGATGAGCGGCTATCGAAAGTTCTTCTTTTTGTTTCCACCAAAAAACTCGCGGACGAATTATTCCAGGAACTGGAGCCGGTGTTTGCCGGAATGGTTGGTGTGATCCATTCCAACAAAGAACAGAACTATCGTTTTGAGGCGGTCAGAAGATTCCAGGAAGGCGTGTACCGGATGCTCATTGCCACAGATATTGTAGCAAGAGGTATCGACATCTCTGAAGTGACGCATGTGATCAATTTTGATCTCCCTTCATTGCCCGAACAATATATCCACCGCATTGGCAGGACCGGCAGGGCCGATAAAAAAGGAATCTCCATCAGTTTTGTAACTCCGGCAGATCAGCCGCTGCTGGAATCGATCGAAGCATTGATGGATCTGAAAATAAAATTGATGCCCCTTCCCTCATCACTCGAGATCAGCAGCAGGCTTACCGAAGATGAACAGCCAAAGGTTTTTATGAAAGAGGTACAGGTCCGAAAACCCAAAGCCGAAGAACGCGGTCCCGCCTTTCATCCCAAATCAGCCAAGAACAGCAAGGTCAATGTAAGAGAAAGCCATAAGGATAAGATGAAAAAAAAATATGGAAAGCCGAAGAAGAGAGTAGGAAAGAAGTGAGAAACAGAAACAGAAACAGGAACAGGGAGGGAAAGAGAAAGAGGTTAGTCAGGTTTTGAGAGGTTGCGGATCATGACGAATAACATTTTGGATATTTCTTCGAGGGAACTATATAAAAGGTCTTTGGTTGGCGTTTCAATTTCTCCCTCACCATGCAAAAAGCTTATCAAACTTGAGCATTCAAAAACAGATCCCCGCGCAATTGTGTAAAAATTTTTTCTATCCCTGTTGCTGAACTTGGCACTGCCTTCTGCAATGTTCAGCATAATACTGAGACTGGCTTTTCCTAATTGATACTTTGCGTATGGAGCGATGGCATGGTTAATCTTTAAAAGACCATAGATTTTCGATTGGCACTCAAAGCTTTATTGTAAACTTCCAGGTTTTCGTATGCAAACATTGAAATAGGTTGTAGGCAATAAAGTAACGATGTGCTATTAAATCAATCAAGGAGAACTCAACAAGTAAAAAGGAGAAAAACAACAGTTAATGTTGGGAAAAATTAGTGCGGAGAAACAGGGCGAGGGCGGAGGGAAAAAGAAGAGCGGAGAAACTTCGCTCTCGCTCTGTTTCTCCGCACTGTCTTCCTGTGCCCCGGGCCGGGGCTGAACTTATTTAACTGGCTTTTACCTCAAATATTGGTTTTACCAATGAAATCCCCTTTAAAATCAATCCCTCGCCTGGTCAGATTTAACAAGTTTGTTAAGGGTTGTTAGAAAAAACGGACAACTGAACGGGCAACTGAAAGGCCAACTATTCGTATATTAGCAGTATGCCAACAGTTAACTACTACCTCAAAAAGAAGGAACCAACAACAGGCCAATGCCTGATTTATCTGCAATTCAAATACAACGGTAACCGCCTGGTGTTCTCATTCGGCCAGTCCATCGATCCGGGGCCAAAGGATAAGACCGGGGATTATAGACACTGGTCAATTAAAAGGCAACGGGTAAAGGACACGGTACAGACCAGGGCGAACAGCAAATTTTACCTAAATGATACCCTGGACCTACTGGAAAAGGAATGCCTGAAAGCCTATAATATGGAATTGAAAAACGGCATACCTCAACCCGCCACACTAAAGCGGTATTTGATGGCTGCCATGAACATGGGTGAACAGGTGGCCGAAAAAATGACACTGTTTAAGCTCATAGAAAAATTTGTATCGGGTGAGATTAAACATAAAGGCCAAGAGAAAGCGGCAAATACTTTAGCCAAGTATAAGACCGTGCAGACTCATTTAAAAGACTTCCAGACAAAACACCGAATCAAATTAGATTTTGAATCGATTGATGTAGATTTTTTCAATAAGTATGTAACCTATCTCCGGGGGTGCGGGTTGATGCAAAACACAATTGCAAAAGATATTCAGGTGATCAAAGCGGTTATGAATTACGCAACTGAGGAGAACTATACCACAAACCGGAAATTTAAAAGTAAAGGGTTTGTAGCAGCATGGCAGGATGTAGACGCAGTGTATTTGAATGAAAACGAATTAAAAGCGCTATTTGCTCATAAAATGCCCAATAATCGTTTAGAACAAGTACGTGACCTGTTTATATTCGGGTGCCATACAGGGCTAAGATTTAGCGATTACAGCGCCGTGAGGAGGGAGAATATAATAAGCCTAGAAAACGAGGGAAAGGAGGAGCAATTTATTAAGATATTGACCCAAAAAACAAAGACCCTGGCCATTATCCCATGCTCGCCGGTGGTCCTGCAGATATTTGACAGGTATAAAGACAGCCCTAACAGATTGCCTAAGGCCATGAGCAATCAAAAATTCAATGAGTACATCAAAGAAGCCTGTAAAGAAGCCGGATTAACAGAAGAGGGCAGGCTAAGGACTGCGCCGAATCGTCCATTATGGCAATGTATCAGCAGCCATACCGCCCGGAGATCCTTTTGCACTAATCTATATTTAGACGGCTACCCTACTATTGAAATAATGAAGATAAGCGGTCATACCACTGAAAGAGCTTTTTTGAAATACATCAAGGTCGGTGGCGTGGATTCGGCCAAGAAATTAAGCAAGCATATTCAATTAAAAGTAGTTGAAGGGCTTATGAAGGCAGTTTAACGCCTGCTATCACTGGGGAGGTTGTGTATTACTTAACGGGAATTTTCCCGTTTTTCTTTTCCCATTTATCAACATAGTCAGAAAGCAGCTTGTCTATTATTTCAGTCTGTGTTTTACTTTCCATCAAGGCAACATACTTTAACTGCTTGACCAGTGCAGGCCGTAAATTGAAGGATGCCTTTTGGTTTGCTATTTCGTCGGTGGTGGCTTTCTTTACCATACCTCAAATGTAATATATCCATACATAAGGTCTATAAAAAGCGAAGGGCAAGGTAGAGACCCTGCCACTTCTTAACAATTAACATGGAATATCCACGTCAATTGCAAATATAGGTTAACACTCATCTGCAATCCATAGGCACATAGAATACATACGGCTCAAAAATCGGCTTAGGCTTATTTCCCGCCTCTTCCCTAGGCTTATCTTCCCGGTCCTGAGTAGTTGCCTCAAATTCGATTAGTAGCTGGCAAATCGCCTGTAAATCGTTTGTGTTGTTCATGGCTGATGATTTACTGTTAATTAATAGGGAGCCATTCAAAAGCGGCTTTCACTTGAGGCGTGAAATACATAAACTCAGAATGCCGGGGGCGGGTCTGCTTAGGGCAGAAACTAGAGTTCCTGCAAGCCTCGGGGCATTTAGATGCGAATACGCAGGTGTCACATTTTGTATTAATTGAAGCCTGTGTGTTTTGTTGAACGAGTGCGGCTATCCGTTTTTTAGCCAGGTCCATCATCCCCGAGTCCTGCAGTCTTTTTTTAAAATCTTCAATTTGTTTTAGGGCTGCTAAATAATCTTCACTGTTTTCATCTATATCATTTTCTTTTTGCTTTTTTTTATTTTGACGTTTCATGATTTATTGCTTTTAAAGTGAAGAGGTTAATCAATCCAACAGATAAGACTTTATTTTACCCGATTTTTCGATCCTGAGACGTTCCGCAAATTCATCTATCAATTCAGGGATTTGATCTCTGTAGGTGTCGGGGAAACTTTCAATGTTGTGTTTCAGAAGCTGGATTTTGTACAACTCGGTGTCAATCCTTTGCATGAAGTACCAAAGGCTTTGTATGAAATCCACATAGCGATCAGGATTAGCTTTGCAATTTTCCTCGATTGCCTTTCTTACTTCGGAATTTGCAAAAATTCCAAGCAGGCTAACTGCATCATACTTATAACCAGTAAGATTGTCTATGTAGGCATTCTGCCCCAATAGATCATGGACCGCATCGATCAAAGTATCACTATATACTTTGGCTTGTTTCTGTTGCAGTAGTTCATCAATCAGACCTATCAAAATCTCCTGATCTGTTTGATCTGTACCATTGATGCTGTTATTGATGGCATTACTTACAAATGACTTTTTGTTTTGACGTTTCATTGTTAATTGTTTTTGGGGTGATTAGTTTAATGATATTAAGATCAGTCTTTTAACTGCCGGTCCTACATAGGGGCCATCGGGGATGGCAGTGTACTGTGAAACGTTGCGGACTGAGGCAAGCCGTTGACAGTAGAGTATTCTCACTTTAATGGAATACTTAGTAAGTGCGCACTCTTTTTGAAAAGGACAGGATGAACATTTGGCTGAAGCTGCCAAACTGATGTAATCATCAAATGATTTGTTTGCCATGTTAATTGTTTTAGACTTCTAAAATATTACAATACTCCTATATTCCAAATAATATTTCCACATATACTGTAAATCAATAGTTTATAAAAGCTGTAAAACCCGCCACTGTAGCGGAAATGGGATTAAATGGGATTTAGTGTAATTGGATGTAAGCTGTTAATATCCTGTTGATGGAAACCGAGGTTTTTAACCATTTAAAACAAACCGGTTTTGTAAATTTGTATTGTATCAAAGATCACCAAAACCTCTATTTCTCGAAAAGATGGCAAAATGTATAATAAGTTATACATGACCTGTCGATGACGAGAACGACCTTTGAATTAATTATTAATTGCTCGATAACTACGGGCCTTAAAAATTAAAATAATGGAACAGGTAAGCATTCAACTATTATCTAAAACTCAGGCAGCAACATGGCTTGATATTTCAGTGCAAACATTGGATAGGTTAATTGATCGTGGCGAAGTCTCAACGATTCGCGTTGGCAGACGGGTGAGATTTACACCCGAGCAGCTTAACGAGTATTTACAACGAAGCACCGTAAGGGCTACATATCAAGCAGCCTAATGATCCAGGACAGTATTTTCTCTGATGTATTTAAGCAATACATACGAGAGATCGTGCAGCAAGTGGTTCGGGAGGAAGTAGCCAATACTATGAAAGACCTGCTACAGGCCCAGGAAAACCAGACTTTGCTTTCAGTAAGTGAAGCCTGTAAGTTATTCTATCCTGCCATTACCAGGCAAACCCTTGCCAGCTATTCAGACCGGCACCAACTACCTAAACAAGTTATTGGAAGAAGAGTTTATTATAAACGTGGTGATGTATTGAACGTTGCCAGGTCAATTAATAAGCTGAAGGCAGCATAAAAAAATGCCTGGCGGGCAAAGCTCAGGCAAAAGGAACAAGAAAGAAAAACGGGAATAACTATACACCTAATGAAAGACAAAGATACAGAAACCCTACAGAAAAACAGCAATAATGCATCGTTTTTTTCTGGCTCCGATTATAAGGGCAAACTCTTCTCTTGGGGTACTTCTTACTTATCGAAAAACCTTTCTATCGTAGTCACCGGCAGCAACAAAATCCCTATTGATAAATGGAAGGACTGCCAAAAAGAAAAGATGACTGCAGCCACTTTGCAGCAATTACTAAACAGGCCCGAGGCACACGGTATCGGCATTGTGGGCGGGGCCGTGAGTGGCAATCTGGAAGTTTTGGATATTGATACAAAGTACGATTTAACCGGGCGACTTTGGCCCGACTTTGAGGAAAGGATGGAACTTCAAGCCCCTGGGTTAATAAAGCGTTTTCCAGAGGTTACAACTCCAACAGGTGGAAAGCATTTATACTATCGCTGTGAGGTTATTGAAGGTAATTTGAAACTAGCTCAACGGACAACAACCGAAGAAGAGAGAAGGCACAACCCTCACGAAAAAAGAAAAGTCCTTTTTGAAACCAGAGGTGAAGGCGGGCAAGTAATTGCACCTCCTACCATTGGCTACTCCTTTGATGAAAAGAAAGAGATACCCTTAATAACAGCAGACGAAAGGGAAATACTTTTAAATACTGCCCGGTCTTTTGATCAAATAACAGAAGAGGTTAAACCCCCTAGCAGGTCCGTAAATCGTGAGGAAAATACTGGCTATGTGATTACAACCCATGCCGACTATAATAGCCGGATCACTGACAGCGAGTTTACATCCTTATTAGCAAAGCATGGATGGAAAGAGCATCATAGGACTGATGACAGGATATATTTCACTAGGCCCGGTAAAAGCAAAGGGATAAGCGCAGACTACCACAGGCAGAAGAGACTATTTAAAGTATGGTCCACCTCTACAGAATTTCAAACCGATAAACCGGAAACACCAACCGGCGTTTATTGCATCCTGGAGCATGGCGGCGATATTGCTAAGGCCCTAAAAGATTTATCAAGTAAGGGTTATGGTGTGAAGATCCAAAATTTTGACACTATAAAGGGATCGATCAATAAACTCAAAACTGAGGGTAAATCCAGGGATGAAATTAAAAAGGAATTAGTATATCAAGCTAAATGCACAGATGAGCAGGCAGAGGAATATTTGATCGCTTATGATAACGAGGCGGGTGAAATCAGGGGCGATTTTTGGGATACTGAATTAATAAAAAAGGGTAACGGTTTTATAAAGAAGATCACTGTTAACCGGACAAAGTTTTGCCAGTTTTTGCAATCTCAGGGTATCTATCTCTTTTATATTGAAGAGGGAAGCAGCAAATACATTTTAGTAAAAAACACAGATTGCCTCTTAGAAGAGGTTACAATAGAACAGATAAAAAAAGTAGTTCAAGACTATATCAAATCACTTCCCGAGGTTTTTGATTATGGTACTACTCAGGATGAACTTTTAGAGGTGATCTACAAAGGCGCAGATACCTATTTTAGTAAGGGTATGTTTGAATTTCTGCCGGTACTCAGGCCGGACTTCTTAGAAGATGATGAAACAACCGCCTACCTACCATTCAAAAATGGTATTGTATGTATCACCAGTGAGGACGTTACATTAAAGAAGTACAGCGATCTTAATAAAACGATTTGGAGGGCCAGCGTGACTGATTTTAGTGTTACCCTGCCGTCTGATGACTATTTGCCGGATGGCGAGTTTTACACTTTCACTAGTTGTATTTGTGGTAATGAAAACGAAAGACAATTAACACCTGAGCAGCTAAACAATAGATTTTACCTGTTTACTCTGATGGGTTACATTTTGCATGGTTACAAGGACCCAAGCAAACCGTTTGCCGTTGTTCTTGCTGAAGAGACAGACAGCGACGAAAAGGGCGGCGGTACTGGTAAAGGATTGCTAGTACAGGCACTTGGTAAGTTGGCTAATAAAGTAGACATAGACGGTAAAACGTTTGATCCAAATGGGCAATTTGCTTATCAGAGGGTGAATATTGACACCAGGATAATTGCAATACAGGATACAAAGAAAAATTTTAACCTGGAAAGCCTTTACAATCCCATCACCGAGGGCATTACTGTACAGAAGAAACACAAGGATGAGTTTTTTATAGACTATAAGAGATCACCAAAGTTTATAATAACCACTAATTACACGATTGACCAAAGCAGTAATTCGGCCAGGCGCAGACAGCGGGTTTTTGAGTTTGCACCATTTTTCAGCCCTGATTTTACACCGGAGCAGTTTTTCGGGCATAAGCTATTTTATGGATGGAGCCGGGAAGAGTGGAACCGCTTTTACTGCTTCATGTTCTGGTGTATCAGAACCTACCTAGATAACGGTATCCTGGAAATTCAGGCAAGTGACAGTCTGAATAGAAAGTACATCAAGCAAAAATACAGTGATGATTTTCTGGAATGGTTTGAGGGTTATTCCTCTAATGGTTGTGCTGAATGGAAGCTATTTAAAAGCCTCTACGATCAGTTTTTGGAAGTAGCTGAGGGTAACGGAAATCGTGTACGAGATCGTGTCGACAACGTGTACAGCAGCAAGAAATTCAGGTCGGGAATCACTGAAGCGGCTAAAAAATGGGGCTTTGAGGTACAAGATCGGAGAAAACCGGACGGAAAAAGAGAGAAGGAATTAAGATTATTGAAAAATCCGACACGATAATGAGCAATCCGACACGATCCCGACACGATTTTCGACACGATAAGCAATTTGATTTATAACAGTTCGACACGATGACACGATCTTTTTTAAATAGTGGTAAGGGGGGTAAGGTAAATAAGAATAATATATACCCCTATATAGTTTTTGGAAATTATCGTGTCCAACGTGTCGGAGGCAATTTTCCGAGTCCATAAAAAAGAGATTATGAGACAAAATTTAGAGATGACATTGAAAGCGGATAACGCCTTAGAGGTGGTTGCCAACTTGAAAAAATACCGTGATTTAAAAGCCTATGTGGTCACCTGTGATAAGGTCCGGGTGTGGTTTAATGATAGCAGGATCACAGCTAAGAAAGTAATCAAACTCATTCAGGCAGCACAGGGCAAACCGGATGGAAGGCGGAAACCGGCAAACGTGAGCCATATTAAAAATGCCGCCTAAATGGACACAATCGGACACTATAAAAAAGGGAATATGAAAAGACAGAAGTCCAGGGAGGAAAAGATCAAAGCCTTAAAGCATCTAATGACGGGGCAAACAACTATAAAGGATTTTGCGCCTTCAGTTCATGGCTTTGTAATGGTCAGGGGTGACAAAGTGTTTGCCCACACCTATAAGGGAGTTCATGAAAGGTTTGATCGCCCAATGGATTTTGACCACTGGAAGAGGGAATACAAATGTGACAGTTTGCACATAGTAATACTGGAAGATTATAGCAGGAGGCACACATGAGTATAAACAACAATCGTTTACAGTGGCCGGGAGGCGGGATAGTTGCCATAGGGGTGAAACTTAGTGAGGCTTTTAAATTGAATATCAAATACTTATGAAAAGTGCAAGAAAATCAGTTGTCCGTTCAGTTGTCCATAATAACAATAACGAGCAATAATCAATAACAATAACGAACAAAATAAAATCCATAATCCTATGCCATTTGTAAAAGGTCAATCAGGAAACCCGAAAGGGAGAAGAAAGGGAAGCACCAACAAAGCTAACCGGGTAGTAAAGCGGCTACTTGAAAACATGGTCTCCGATAACGCCAAAGATATAAGGCGGGAATTTGCAGGCTTATCAGGCAAAGCAAAGATTGATGCCTTCATTGCTCTCATGCCTTACATCATACCAAAGCTACAGGCCACATCGCTAGACCTGGACCTGAATAAACTCAGTGATGAGCAGCTAGATGAACTGTATAACAAAATACTGTCAGCAGCTAACCAGTAAGCCATGAAGAGACAGGAAAAAATAAACATAATAAAAGACCTCCTACAAGGCAGGAAACAAGTATCTGACCTAGCAAGTCAACAGGTGTATGCCTGGTATGAGGATCGGCAAGGCCTATGGCATGGCGGGTGGAATAACGAGAAGGTAGTTTATACACCGGAAGAGTTTGAGGCTTTCTGCCAGAAGCACGACAAGGCAACCCACATTAAACTAATCCTTTGGAAGGAGTAGCCCGGGAATGAACCGATACCAGGGGAAGATGATTAATCTAAATTATTCTATTATAGAATGGACCGTAAAAGCAGAAAAGAAAAGATAAAACTAATACAGGAGGCCCTAGCTGGTAAGATGCCTAAGCAGTATGCCTCTATACTTGAGGTTGATGAGATTGAGCCTGGTGTTTATGCAGATGATCAGGGCAACCGGTACAATAAAACAGAGTTAGACCAGAAGGCAAACGAGCTAAGGCAACGGTACGAGGTTGTGATAGTAGAGATAGGGTCTTATGAAAGTATTGATGAAGAAATTAAAACACAATAAATGAAAAATAATCTGATATACTCAATTATTGTAAAGTTGGGAGATATTGAGTTAGCTCAAATTCCTATCCACCAGTGCGGCC
>CAYWSQ010000075.1:0-15605 GCA_964460925.1 uncultured Flavisolibacter sp.
TATTGCAGTTACCTGTAATAGTTACCAATGATAAATTTCAAATTGTAGTACGCCCAACCCCCTTGTATCCTTTTTAACTCAATTAATTTCACGCATAGTAGCATAAAGAGCTAGCAGCTAGAAGCTAATAGCTATTAGCTTTCTCCTGATCCACTTCCTTAAACATCAGCATCTCTTTCACCCTTGCTGACGCGCCATCATAAAAGCCGGTTTCATGTTCAAATTCTTTGGGGTTACGGAATGTTCCAAACAATATGTCAAACAAGGGCAGGTCAGAATAATTCCAGGCATGAATGCCCCTTGCATGATGAAGCGCATGGCTTTCTGGTCTTTGAACAATATATCCCAGCCACCTGGCTGTTTTGATATTGGCATGCTGGAAGATGCTGAAGAAATTGGTGACCAGCAGCACGATGGTAATTGACTGCGCAGGCAAGCCCATGAAGAAAGAAAAGCAGATAGTGCCCAATACGGTAAATCCAATCATATCCATGGGACTGAAATAAAACGCTCCATACGTGTCCAGTCTTTCCGCGCTGTGGTGCATCTGGTGAAAGACCTTCCAGAGCCGGTTGCTTTTATGCATGCTGCGGTGCCAGATGTAAACACCCAGTTCATAGACCAGTATGCCCAGTAAAGCGCCTGTTGCTGTTTGGATGCCTGTGAGATCGATCAGTTGCGTATCAGGCAGCCAGGATGCATACATCAGAGGCAGGTAAGAGGATAGATAGAAAAATATAAAAAAGGAAATGATGCCTTTTGTTTTCCAGTATGGAATGAAAGGCAGCCTGCGTGCAGGAAAGATGGCTTCCCATGCTATCAGAAGGGCATATAGCGCAAGAATATATAAAGAAAGGGGGTCGAGGAGGATGTCTATGGGTGTGGGCATGGTTGGAGGTGTTAATAGTTAAAAGTCAAAAGTCAAAAGTTAAAAGTTATATGTGTAAGTTCTGAACTTGCTTGCATTCTTCCAGGCATCCGATGTGTCCTTAACGGTTAGGTTTTTCTAACGCAAAGGACGCTGAGGGGTGCGCAAAGGATCGCAAAGTTGGCTTCATTACAACATGGAATCATCATAACAGGAATTGAAATCAGGGCATGGGATCCAGTTCCTGTGGATGCTATACCGGATGAAGTTCATTTTTTTCAGGATTGTTTTCATTGCTTCATAATTTGCGCGATGAACTGAAGAAGGTCTTTGGCAAATTTTTCAGGTTGTTCCCAATGAAGCGCGTGACCTGTATTCTCATAAACGATCAGCCTGTTATTGGCAAATTGCCTGGTCATGGCTTCCTGCCCGGCACGTAAACACACAGAATCCTGGTCACCCCAGAATATGAGCACCGGAACCCGAATGCCTTCCAACTGCCCGGTAAAATCCTCATCCAGCATACCGGTGAGTGCAGCTTTAAAAACCCTGGCAGGAACTTTCATCCCTTCTTCCACTACCAGGTTGAAATATTTTTCATCCAGTGGTTTGACTATTGTCGAGGACTGGAAGGATGTCATGAATTCATTTGTTATTGTATCAATGCCCATCACAAATTCACGGAATTCTGAAATCCCCTCGTTCTGGTGGAAGAAAGGATCGGAATCTATGATCACTAAAGCCTTGCATAATTCAGGATAGTCAATAGCGAACCGCGTAGCATGCACTCCGCCCATGGAATGCCCGGCAATAATCACCGGCCCCAGGTTTTTCTGCCGGATAAATGCTGCCACATCAGCGCCAAATTCTATTGGACGGTATCCATTCTCAGGGCGCTCTGAATTACCATGACCTCTTTGTGAGAGGGCAAATGCCCTCAGGTTGGATGGAAGCAGGGGCAGAACCAGGTCAAAAGAATGGCGTGAATCCGAAATGCCATGCAGAAAGATCACGGGTGCGCCCGATGGGTGGCCCTGCTCAGCATATTCGATCTCAACACCAGTGCTGAGTTGAATCCTGTGAACCGTGGGACCGGATTCAATACCGGGACTATAACTGATATCCATATTCGTTTTTTGTGCCCGTCCCGCTAATGAATGCAGAATGAGCACTATTAAGATAATCTGTTGCATTATTTTTTATTTCAAATTTATTTTTATATCAAAGCAAATCCTATCACCAGCATTAATAAAGAACTCACCATTTCCGGTGAGTTCTTTTTGCTATTTTAATAGCAATTCTTACTTAACAGGAGCAAGGGTTTTATCCACAACCCAGTTACCTATTTTATTTCCAAGTTCCTGGCCGGCCTCGCAGGAGAAACGGAAATGGATACCCGCACGTACTCTTGAATCTGCATTTTCATTGGCAGCCTGGCTAAAACTGGTAAAGCTTCGTGGTGTGTTAGGTTGGGCAGTGGGAGCAGACATTGAAAAAGCTGTCTGGTCACCAAGCAGCCTTGCCAGTACGGTTGCCGCTGCATTCCCCAGTGCACTATGCGTGGAAGGATAATCCTGCACCGGCGGAGTAGGCATAAAGGGTTCCCATGCAGCATCAGGATCTGTGGCATCATTACCATCTGTAGCTGCATTACGGATCGCTGTAAATGGCCTCCAGAAATTGTAATGATACTTTGCATCCCAGCCTGCCGTATAAGCATCAGCCATGGCTACATCCACCAAAGCAAACAGGCGTGCGGCTTCCAGCATGTTCAGTTTTTTTGCCGCGGATGCGGCTCTTGCTACGCGGTTCCAGCCTGCTTCTGAAAATTCATACCAGAAGGTGGTGTAGGCCGACTGCTCCGCTGTTCTGTCATCAGATTGCAGGCGCCCTGTAGCTTTCACTTCATTGAAAGCAGTGGCATACGCGGCACTGTTGAGGGCAGGGTACGGAGCAGGACGGAACTGGTCCTTTGATTGCAGGGAAAATAATTTCATATTCACCCAGGAAGGTGCAAATACAAAATTGAAGGGAGGTACTACCTGGTACACACCCGCTTCCACAGAAGGCACTACCACTCCGATGGGATCTGCATCCGCGCCATCATTCAGTCTTTTACTGAGCACTGCCTGGGCAGCAGCCTTTCCCAGTTCAATTCCTCTTAACTGCGCATCATCCATGTCAATACCATCAAGACGGTAGGCAAGAGCTGAGTCAAGGAAATTCTTTTTTGCTGGTACCTGGTTCAACAGGATGGTATAGGCTGCATAAGATGCCGCTACAACCGGGTCAGCTTTCCTGTCTTTGCCGGTGAAGGCATAACGCTCATACTTATTTTCAATGGCATTCAATGCATCGTGCATGGCAAGATGAACCATTGCATTCAGTCTCGCTGCCTGTAGCGAATGCTGGTACTGTGTTCCCCCAAAACTTTCATACGCGGTCTCATTCCATTGGGAGATGAGTTCACCTTGTAATTTACTGGGTGCTTTGGGCAGGTTGTTTTTACTGCAGGAGAGCAACACAAGGCTCATGATCCCTGCAATGGCGAAAGAGGTGATCTTTTGTTTCATTTTAATTGGGTTTTGATTGATGAGCAGCAAAAATGATTGGATATGCATGCTTTTTCAATACCCGAAAGCGTTTGGTAGTATACCGGAAATGGGGAGGAGGAAGGAGGGAGAAACAGGAACAGAAACAGAAACAGGAAGAGGGAGGCAGGTGTGATAGTTAGTAGGCCGAAATGGTTTTTTTAGATAGTGGTAATGGGGGAACAACCATCTGGTTGCAATAACCACCGATGATTACATGGTCGGGATGATCTTCAAGATAAACATGTCCGCCGCGTGAAGAAGCCTGGTAAGCTTTGAGTTCTTTTTTTTCAAGCCTGTCCGACCAGTAAGGTGCTAGCACACTGTGAACGGAACCTGTAACAGGATCTTCATTGATGCCGATCCAGGGACAAAATGAACGAAGTGCATAATCAGCCTGCTGGGCGGGGCAGTGTATTACCACCTCTTTCAGATGCGGTTCCGCCTGCATCATTAGTGAGAAGTCTGGATCGAGGTAAATCAATAAGCCGGGATCTTCGAGTTCTATAAATAGGGTGTCAAGCGCGGAACAATAACCTGCTTTGAAATATTTTTCGAGATGCAAAGACCTTAAAAGAGACGGAGATGGTTCTGCCTTTTCCATGTCAAACTTTGAGTACTTCATTTGCACCATGCCATTTCGTTGCGTCACCAGCAATTCCCTGCCGGTGGCTGTAATAAATGTAACCGGATCCGGTTTTTGATTCAGCAATACAGCACCCGCAGCTAGTGTAGCATGGCCGCAGGCATCAATCTCGGTCACAGGTGTGAAATAACGGATTTCTGTACCTGTATCTCCTGGCTCAATGAAGGCGGTAACCGGCTGGTTGAAAATTGAGGCAAGTGCCTGCATTTCTTTTTTAGTGGGGAGATCAATATATGAGCAGACCATGGTGGGACTTCCAGTGCAGATCCCGTCAGAGAATGCTTCAATGAAATAGCAACACTCTTTCATTTAAACAATGCGCTGGTTGATGGCCTTGGCAACCACTTCTGTAAGCGAGGCCACATGTAATTTTTCATAGATCTTTTTCACATGGCTTCTTACCGTTTCATAACTGATGGAAAGGTCGGCAGCGATCATTTTATAACTCAGACCGTTCACCAGGCAGGAGAGTACCTCTTTTTCCCTGGCCGTGAGATGGTAATCCGGCGCTTCTTCCGGTTTGATGACTGAGGAAACAGACTGCATTTTGTTAAGCACCTTGCGTGCAACGGATGGTGACATGGGCGAACCTCCAAACTGCAGTTCCTTGATGGCATCTATGAGCCTTGTGTTAAGATGGTTCTTGAGAATATAACCGGAAGCGCCGGCGCAGATAGAATCGAATACACGGTCATCATCCTCGAACACGGTCTGCATCAGGATCTGTACATGCGGTAAATGTTTTTTGATCACCTGCACGGCTTCTATGCCCGACATCCCCGGCATCTCTATATCCATCAATACGATGTCGGGATTACATTCCTTCACATCATCCACGCAGTCCAGCACGTGCGAGAAGGAGCCTACTACATCAAATTCAGGAACGGTTTGCAACAGCAGCGTAATACTTTCCCTGATGTTCTTATTGTCATCAAATATGGCTATGCGTAATCCCATGTGTATTTCAAATTTCAATAAATTTTCCCCTGTACCAATCCCCTAATTAGGTGATAGGAAAAACAAGGTGCAGCCGGGTGCCGCTTCCAGGCTCGCTTTGCATTTTCAGCACCCCTTTCATTTCGGCGGCACGTCTTTGCATATTCTTCAACCCATTGCCCCCGCCAAAAACATCCGAGGATTTGAATCCTTCGGAAGTTTTGGACAGATCGAATCCTTTCCCGTTATCATTGATGATCATGTGAATCTTCTGGCCTTCCTGGGTGATGTGCACTTTAAGCTGGGTGCAGTCGGCATACTTGATCACATTGTTCACCGCTTCCTTGAAGATGAGGTAAAAATTCTTCCTGGTTTCCATTTCAAGGTTCACTGATTCCAGTTGCTGGTCATAACTGAAATGCAGTTTGATCTGCTGGGCGGCAAGCAGGGGTTTGGCAAATGATTCCATCCTTTGCAGGATCACGTTCATCTGGTCGTTGCGCGGGTTGATGGCCCACACCGTATCGTTCAGTTCCGAAATCATTTCACTGGAAGTGGAACTGATCTTCTCGAGGGTTGATTTAAGGTCTCTTTCTTTTTGCTGGTCGTGGTAGATGCGGGCCACCTGGCTGTAAACTGAAATGCTGCTGAGGGTGGAGCCAACATTATCATGCAGGTCCTGGGCGATCCGGTTCCTGATGGCCTGCCTTTTCAAAAGTTCGTTGATGCGGTACCGGTATACAATATAAACCGCCAGCGATAGTATCACTGCACAAAGAATATAAAACCATGCAGTTTTCCAGAAGGGTGGCACAATGCTGATCTTCACCGAAGCAAAATCCTCTGGCCAGGTACCTGGTGTGGTGCTTGCTTTTACTTTGAAAGTATAATCGCCCCCTTCGAGGTTGGGATAACTTACATAGTTGCGGTCACCGGCTTCCACCCAGTCTTTGTCAAATCCTTCGAGCATGTAAGCATATTGAACTGACGAACCGGAAGCATAGTCAGGTGCTGCGAATTCAAAAGCAAAATAGTTGTCACGGTAATGCAGCCGGATCTTTTCCTGCTGCAGGAGGTGACTGAAAGATTTATTGAAGATCTGGAAATCGGTCAGTTGTACCCTTGTTGGATGCAGCCCGGCCCGGATACTGTCGGGATGAAAACTGATAAAATAATTGGTGCCGGCCACGTAAAATTTTCCTGTCCGGTCACTGAATATACCCCCTTTAATTCCCCCGGTTTTTTCGAGATCAGGCAATTCAAAACTTTCATGAGATTTTTTGAAAGGATCATATTTATGAAGTCTTCCATTACTGATCATCCATACATGCTGGTGATGATCAATGGCCAGGCCTTCCACCAGGTAAGGAGAAGAGGGAATGGCCGTGAAAGTTTTTGATTGCACATCAAAATAATTCAGGCCTCCACCATAGATCCCGATCCATAAATTTCCCTTCGCATCTTCCTTGATGTCATATACATTATTGCCTGAAATAGATTTTGGGTCCGAGGGATCATGCATGTAAAAACTAAGCCTCGGCCATGATGTTTTCACCCATTGTCCTAAGCCTGTTTTAATGCCGGCGGTCCAGATATTCCCGCGGCTGTCTTTAAAAAGTTTACGCACCAGGTTGTCGCGCAGGTTGAACCGCTCTACGATATTGAGTGGGTGCAGCCGGGAGACCCACTGGTTCTGAACAAGATCATAATAGCTGAGAAAATGCCCGTAGGGTGAGGTGAGCAGCACAGGTCGCCCTTCTATGGTATCTTCCACAACAGATACCACGCGGGAGTCAATGATGCGGTTCATCACACTGTCTTTTTCCGTATTGGGCAGTAATTGCACCGCATAACTCACCGGGTCGAAACGGAATAGTGAATAATCGGTTCCCACGTACAGTATGCCTTGCCTGTCTTTAAAAAAATGCGTGATGTGCAGCTTGTTGCCTTTATAGCTGACAGGGATGTGATGAAGTGAACCCTCAGGCTTTTTGAGATAACATCCTTCACTGCTTCCGATCCAGATATTATGGTTCTCATCTTCAAAAAAATCATAGATGGTGAGGTTGCTTGCAGGATTAGTGGTAAGGAATTGCTGGGTGAATTGTTGTTTGCCGGGATTATTAATACAGATGCCACGGTTGGTGCCAAGCCACACTCTTCCATCACGGTCAATGAAAATATGGTTGATGCGGTTATCGGAAATGGAACCCTCACGTGCCGGGTTGTAACTGTAATTATAAAATCTTGATGCTTGCGGATCGAAGATGTGCAGGCCTTGTTCTTTACCACCCATCCAGATCCTTCCTGTTGCATCCTGGGCAAAACTGGAGATCTCATCGTCCCTGAAAGGGATCACGCTTTGCCGGTGAAATGATTCTTCCGGTCCTGAAGGTTTTTGCCTGAAAAGCACATTATCCCAGGATCCAAACCACATTTGCTGGTCGCGGTCCATGAACAGCGCCGTAACTGTAGCGTGTGGAAGTTTAGCGTATAGTTGTTTATAGCGTGGATCTTCTGTAAAGTTCAATGTTTTCGGGTCGAGTTTCATGATACCGCCACCCTGTTTGCCAATCCAGATCAAACCCTTTGCATCCAGGCAAAGGTCAAGTATGGTCTTGGAAGTTTTGGTTGGATCTGTGAAGTTGCCCTTGCTTTTATCGAAACGCAGAACTGATTTACCACTGGTGCCCAGCCAGAGATAACCCTGCGGATCCTCGAGCAATGTGTTGATGGTGTTAACGGGAATGGAGTGCGGGTCGCCGGGTTTGTGCTTGTATTGTTTGAACTGCAGGCTGGGAGGCAGGCGGTAATTGTAGCGGCTTAGTCCTCCGTCAGCCGTGGCTATCCAGATGATGCCATTCCTGTCTTCAATAAGATCTGTAATGATATTGCCTGAAATACTGGTGGTATCATTGGGCCGGGTCCTGAAATAAACGAACCTTTTTCCATCGTAGCGGTTAAGACCATCATCGGTGCCGATCCAGATGAAACCCCGCTGGTCCTGGATGATGCAGTTGACCTTGTTATGGGAAAGGCCATCCTGGATGGTGATCTTTTCAAAATACAGGGAGGGTTCCTGTGCCGTGGCAGGGAAGCATGCACAAAATAAAAATAACAATAAGGATCCTCTCATTGGGGGAAATGGCTTTTACTAAACTAAAACAAAATCCCGTAACCAGGTTACGGGATACACACACGAAAAACACAAAACCTGAGGCGCCGTCCTATGAAAAACTAATATCGTATGATTGAGCGTGTGATGGTGCAAATATGGATTGATTTAGGAAGCGGGGATATCCCCTAATATGGGGAGATTCAGAAGGGTTTGATATATTTATAAAAGCGGGGAAATTTAGAAATTTTAATGTGAAACTTATTAAAGCCATTATTAGTCTACTGCTGGTTTTTATTTTGCTTGTTCCGGGTTATTGTTTTAGCCAGCAATTTCAATTTTCCGACAGCGGTATAATGGAAAATGGATGGGCTTTCCCGGACAGGATAATCACAATTTCAAAGGAGATCATTTTACCTGGCAAACCCTATGTCTTTGATAAACTTGAAAATCTCCAAGCTGATTTTATTCCTGCTGCCGATTCCGGTTTCTTGAAAAAATCTTTCCATGATTCTACTGAAACTTTTATTCTATTGAACACAGGGCCAAAATCAATCCGATTGAAGACCCAGAACTTCAGCCTGATCGCAATCCAGGAAGCATTGACATTCGACCATTTATGGCGGCCTGTGGAATTCTGGCATTACGGCTGGTGTGGGAATGACTATCGTGAACTGGAATTACTACCCCGGCAGGGAATTATATTTTTCGTTTTAAAAAAATACGGGCAAAGAGCTGGAAAATTAAGAGTCAGGTTGAGGACAGAAACAAATGGCGTGATCATTAGCGCACCTTTTGATGGTTTTATTGAGGATGATCTTTTTATTTCAAATTCATCCCTGAAAAAATTCGGTCATGATTTGGAAAAAGACTTGAATTTTCTTAAACAGTGACATCATTATATCAAATGCCGGAATTACCAGATGCATCCGAAACAGCATTCAAAAAAAAGGAAAAAACAAACTTATACGCCTAACCACATCTCTCCGGAAGAACGGGCTTTAAGCATCATATTCTCCTCAATACTCCTTGTATATGGAACGATAGGTTTTATAATAGATGACCTTTACCTGCCTGGTAAAAGGAGCAGGGGAGTACATCTTCATGGTGAACCATTGTTGGTAATGTTGCTGTCTTTTGCTTTTGCCATAGCAAACCTGATGTCTGTAGTAGTGGACCACTATGATAAAAGGAACAACGAAACAAATTATATACTTTTCGCAAAGCTCACCAGGATTGCCGGTTGGGTGTTGTTTGGACTGGCTCTTTTCCTGGACTTGTTTGTTTTCCGTAAATCAACCCGATGATTATAAAGAGACTTCCATTTTAAAATGATCAAAAATAAAATGAATACCTCTGTTCAAAACTACAACCGTTTACAATCAGAAGAGGACCGGAAGGTATGTGACCTCCTGGCCACTATCATATCAGAACATTTAAGCCAGGCTGAATCTAAGATCTGGCATGGGCACCCTGTCTGGTTTCTTGATGATAACCCAATTGTTGGTTACAGCAAACAGAAAAAAGGTATCCGCCTAATGTTCTGGAGTGGTGACGGCTTCGATGAAAACGGGTTGAACGTGAAAGGAAAAAAGTTCAGGGATGCATCTGTTTTTTATACTGGCACATCGCAAGTGATTATCTCAGATCTGAAACGTTGGCTGGAAAAGTCACGTGACATTCAGTGGGATTATAAAAATATCGTGAAACGCAAGGGCAGGCTTGAAAGGTTAAAATAGTATTCGTATTTCAAGTATAATCTCTTTGCGAAGTAGCATCAACTTTTGCTCCTCATTTTAAGTTGTTGTACAGTAACCTCATCATAGCTAATGAAGACCAGGTCAATTTCCATTTGGTAGACAAACAGCGGTTGGAGTTATTTCTTGACTATTAAAATAAATTTATTGAAAAACAATAATAATTGATTATTTTGCAGTCAAATAACTGCTATGTCAAAAGGTAAGAACTTCATTTTCATATTCTTAATCGTGATCAGTTGGATCATTTTTGTCGGGCTATGTATTGAAGCAGGTGGACTGATCGTAAATTTTATTTTCAGCCTGGTCAATCCTGATGTTGTTGATAAACTTTACCAGAAACTCGACCTCTCACAAATGTACCAGCGTAGTAAGTGGGCTTATTACTCCATGTATTCTTTTATCCTCGTCATTGCCTTATTGAAAGCATACATGTTTTACATCGTCATCAGGCTGGTAAGCAAACTGGATCTTTCAAAACCTTTCAGCAGTTTTGTTTCCCGCCAGATTTCCCTGATCAGTTATTATACGCTGTCTATCGGGGTATTAAGTTACATAGCCAGGCAGTCAGCCAAAAACCTGATGCACCGCGGATACGAGATCAACCAGCTCGAACAATTCTGGGTCGACAGCCAGGCCTTTATCCTGATGGCAGCCGTGATCTATATTATATCGGTGATTTTTAAGAAGGGGATCGATATTCAGAATGAAACAGATTTAACCGTTTAACATGCCCATCATCGTAAACCTCGACGTGATGATGGCAAAGCGGAAAATGTCACTGAACGAGCTGTCAGAAAAAGTGGAGATAACACTTTCCAACCTGTCAATTCTAAAAACCGGCAAGGCCAGGGCGATCCGTTTCAGCACACTGGAAGCAATTTGTAAAGCTCTGAACTGTCAGCCTTCCGATATCCTTGAATACGTTGAAGAAAATCCCAATCCTGAATCGTGAGTCGTGAGGCGTGAATCGTGCTTTGCCAGCCGACCGCGTGCGCTGAAGCTTTAGCGGAGGCGCAAGCTTTAGCGAAGGCTGGAGTCGGTAGTCCGAAGGCCGACTTTGAACTTCTAACTTTGAACTTGTCTTGCCAGCCCATCATCCTGATTCATAATGAAATTGTAACCATATCCCATTCATTCATTTATTCTCAATTCAAATTCATGGCACCCTTACATCCTGGTATACTGCATCTCCAATTCCCTCTCGTAGTTCTGTTCTGCCTCTCCTTATGGACCTGGTACGCACTTTTTTATTAAAGCAATTCATCCTTCCTTGCTCCTTGAACCTTGCTCCTTGTTCCTTGCTCCTTGAACCTTGCTCCTTGTCCCTTACACCTTCCCTTAACATAAATCGCCGTTAAAGCCCCTTCTTTGGCATATTTCCTGCTTTGTTGGGGAAACCCAATCAATTCCTATGCGCCTGATTCCTTTCGCCATCCTTTCGGCTGCTGTGATCATCAGCGGCTGTTCCAAAAATGATAAAAAGATTTTAACAGAAGAACCAGCGGAGAACTGTTATTCCATCCGTTCTGCCTCCAATGGAGAGATCATTCCCGGCCAGTATATCGTTGTTTATAAAATTGCGCCCGGTGGCCGGTCTGTTTCTTCCACCCGCATCTCGCAAAAAAGCAGGGATGTGTTAATGGATCATAACATACCCTCAGCAGCCATGAAGGAAATGATCATTGGTGATATGGGCGGATTCGTTGCTTCTCTTTCCGCTGAACAGGCACAAAGTCTCAGCACCGACCCTGCCGTGGAAGCAGTGGAGCCTGACAGGATCATGGCGCTCAGCACCTGTTTTACTGTAATGGAGCCAAGACTGGTAACCTGGAATATTCATAAAGTTGGGTATGGTAACGGTATTGGTAAAACCGCCTGGATAGTGGACACCGGTATCGATTTCGATCACCCGGATCTGAATGTGGATGTTCAAAGAAGCCGTTCATTTATTTCGGGTGAAACTTCCGCGGATGACGGCCATGGTCATGGAACCCATGTGGCAGGAATCATAGGCGCGAAAAATAATGCAGAAGGTGTGCTGGGTGTGGCCTCGGGTGCCAGCCTCGTTGCATTGAAAGTATTGAACAATGAAGGAGTGGGTACACTCTCTGCTTTCATCAGCGCACTGAATTATATCAGTACCACCGCAAGGGCCGGGGATGTAGTTAACCTGAGCCTGGGTGAGGAAGAAGTATCTGACCTGCTCGATCAGCAGGTGCAAAATGTAGCCAATAAAGGCATCCTTATCGCCATCGCTGCGGGCAATGATTCCAAGGCTGCCAATCTCTTTTCACCCGGACGTGCAAACGGCCAGAATATTTATACTGTTTCGGCAACCGATAGTCTGGACAATTTTGCTTCCTTCTCCAATTTTGGAAATGATGTGGTGGATTATGCAGCGCCTGGGGTCAGGATACTTTCCACTTATAAAGATGGGAAGTATGCACGCATGAGCGGAACCTCCATGGCTGCTCCCCATGTGGCCGGGCTGTTATTGCTCAATGGAGGCAATATGCAATGGTCATCCACTGCTGTTGGAGATCCTGACGGCAGTCCTGATAAGATCGCGCATAAATAATACATCCCTGAAGACTGAAAATAAAAAAAGCATCTGCCTGGCAGATGCTTTTTTCAATTAGAAAAGGGTGGATCAGAAACCTTTTTCCTTTGGAAGTTTGGTATCGATATAATCTGCCATCTCAGTGAGACCGCCGGATCTTTTTTCTTTTTGCAATTCCCTGAGTGCTTCGGTCAGCGCAGGATTGATCTGCTCTTTGAACTGTTCAGGGATCTGTCCCATCAGGGTGATGATGGCATCTACACCTTTTTTGAACTGGCTTGTATTGCTGGTGGCCGCCATGAATTCAAACAATCCCTGGAGGGCCTGGAATTTTTCCTGTCCGAAAGGAAGGTCCACAAAATCCTGGATCAGTTTATCACCTGCACCTACATCTTTTGAACTGGTAATTGTTTTGATCACGGTTTCCAGTTTGCCTTTTGCAGGCATTGCAGATAAACGCTGAACTTCTTTATATGCCGTAGTGGTATCGATCCTGTTAAGAGCTTCCAGCGCATTGCCGGCAACTGTATAAGAAGAGTCATTCACAGCGGCTTTAAAAATGGAAGCGTAGGAAGCATCCCTGTAAAGTCCCAGTTTTGCAATGGCGGCTGCTTTGGCAAGTTTATGCTTGTCCTTTTGCGCCACCTCAAGGAGTGCTCCGCGTAGCGAGGTTTTCACCTGCTCCAGGCTGAAATCAAGATTATTGATGGTATAAGCACGCAAAGGGCCATAAGGATCTTTGATGGCTTCAGACAGCAGGGTTGCTGCCGTTACTTCTTCCTGCTTTTGCAAAGCGGCAGTAATAGCTTCCCTTCTATCGATATAGTTCCGGGCCTTACGGTACTGGGCGAGGTATTCTTCCAGCGTTTTGTTTTCGGTTTTTTTGGCAACAAGGATCTTGTCGGCATCAAAATTCACAAAATCCGGTTTGGTCATGGAAGCAAAAGTGAAAGTGTCGGTTTTGCTGTCCACCCACACACTGTGACGCATGGGAGAAGCTCCATGCCATACATCGATCTTAACCGGCAGCAGGAAAGTATTTCCTTGCTGCGTTTGGGATACGATCACCTGCACCTGTTTGGCAGATTCCAGGTAATTGTATTTGATGTCAAGTACAGGATGACCTGCACCGAAATACCACTGGTTGAAAAACCAGTTGAGGTCCTTACCGGTTACTTCTTCAAAAGCCAGACGTAACTGGTGGGCTTCCGCGGCCTTGTATTTATTACTAGTGAGAAATAAATTCATGGCTTTGTTGAACGCTTCTTCACCTATATGGTTGCGCAGCATCTGTAATATGCCCCCGCCTTTGTTATAGCTTACCGCATCAAACATGTCTTCTTTGTCACGGTAATGAAAACGTACCAGTTCTTTTTGTTCACTGCGGCTGTTGAGATAACCGTTCACGGAATTATAACGCTCTTCGTCTGCGGCGTCCTTTCCATACTTGTATTCGTTCCATAATTGTGATCCAAGTGTGGCAAAAGATTCGTTAAGTGTGAGGTTGCTCCAGCTTTCGGAGGTTACATAATCACCAAACCAGTGGTGAAACAGTTCGTGGGCGATCACTTCTTCCCAGCGGTTACCGTCCAGCAATTCCCTGGCATCCTGTTGTGCCACATTGCTATGAAGGGTAGCCGTAGTATTTTCCATGGCACCGCTTACATAATCATGGGCGGTCATTTGTGCGTATTTCACCCAGGGGTATTCGATACCTGTGATGCGTGAGAAAAATCCCATCATTTCTGGGGTCATGCCAAAGATCTTGCGGGCAACAGGACCATATTCCTTGTCTACATAATAACTCACTTCCTTTCCTTTGTACTGGTCTTTTACAACAGCAAAATCACCGGCGCCCATAAAGAATAAATAAGGCGCATGCGGCTGGTCCATTTTCCAGTGGTCGGTGCGGGTGCCATCTGAGTTCTTTTTCTGGCTAACCAGTTTACCGTTGCTCAGCGTTACAAATTTCGCCGGCACGGTCATCATGATCTCCTGCGTTGTTTTTTGATTGGGCTTATCAATGGTCGGAACCCAAACGGATGTGGCTTCTGTTTCACCCTGTGTCCAAACCTGGGTGGGTTTGTCTTTTTCGGAACCATCCGTATTGATAAAATAAAGTCCTTTCGCGTCCGTAATGGCAGCGCTGCCACGGCCGGTGTATTCATTTGGTTTGGCGGTGTAGGCAATATAAATGGTGTACTGTTCGGTATTACGATAGGTTTTATCGAGATCTATATCCAGCACCATTTTATCGTAGGTGTATTTGAGCGGGATATTTTTTCCGTTCTTCACTACCGCCACTTCTTTGATGTCCATTCCTTTAGCATCCAGTGCAAGTGAATCTGTCTGGTAAAAATGAGGCTTGAGTGTGATCCAGGCCTTACCGTATAATTGTGAGGTGCTGAAATCAAGCCGGGCATCAAGCTTGGTATGCACCAGGTTGTTGATGCGGTCAGGAGTGGCCCGGTATTCCCTGCGCGCGGGTTCTTTGGGAGCATCATCCTGTGCAAATCCCAGCAGGCAGGAAGCAATCAGAAATCCAGAAAAAACAAATCTTTTCATATCCAATAATTAAGGGACAAATGTAAACTTTCGGGTCTAAGGGAACCGTGAAAATTGATAGAAGGTTTTCGTAGTACAACTGTACACCGCCCGGGTGAAATATGCAGATCTTATCCTTATTATTCAGTGTACGCGGTATTGTCCCCGGTAATCTTTCTGGCGAGTTCCATGATATTTTTAACCTTAAGGTCCGGCGTGGGAGAGAGGCTGTAGATCTTTTCATCTTCCGGTATTACCAGGGCGGTCTGCATACCGGCATAACTGGCCCCGCACAGGTCCCAGCTATGCATGGTGGCCATCAGCACCTCAGCGGCGCTGCAACCGCATCTTTCAATGGCCTGCTGGTACATCATCGCATCAGGTTTGTATTTTTTAACCTTGCTGGCGCAAATGGTCGTTTCAAAATATGAGACCAGGCCGGTCCTTTCCAGCCTGTCGTAAACAATGTCTTCTGGAAAGTTGGTAAGATTGCCAAGCCTGATTCCGTGATCATACAAAATAGAAAGCCCTTGCTGCGCGCCTTCCTGCAGGGGAAGGTGACGAAATAGTTCGAGTGCTTCATCG
>CAYWSQ010000076.1:0-15431 GCA_964460925.1 uncultured Flavisolibacter sp.
GAAATGTGTGTACGGCCAGACTATTCTACCGCGTTTATCCAGTTTCGGCTACCCCTGGTAGTTATACTTCTTTAGACCTGCCTTTGCTGGATGACTGTAATATTACCACCGGTGAATTTCCTTCCGGTGGCAGTTGTTCAACAGGTGATCAGAAATGGAACCGTGTGATCCCCGACGGATCCTCTTCACCGGCACCGGTAAATCTTACTAATTATACACCAGGCAATTATGTACTGGAAGCATATTACGAAGTAACCGGCTCCTCTGCATCCCCGGTTCTTTGCAATGAAACCGTGACCGAAAATAATGGCGGCACTTCTTTCAAAGCTTTCTTCTCCATACAGGAACCCGATATTTCCAGTACAAACCCTACTACGTGTAACGGCTCACAGGGAAGCATCACCATTACTAACCTCACACCTGGTATTAGTTATACGGTTAACTATACTGATGATGGCATGATGATGGGTCCCATTGTACTGGTCGCAAATGCATCAGGGCAGATCACCATTACAGGTTTGAATGCCGGCATTTATTCTGATTTTGAACTCATCGCCAATGGATGCTCTACTTTACTGAATACTGGTGTGATCCTGTCGAACCCCGTTTATACGCCAACCTTCACACCCATTGCACCATTTTGTGCAGGTTCATCACCTCCTGTGCTTCCTTCAATCTCGAACAATGGTCTTAGTGGCACATGGAGTCCTGCCGTGATCAACAACATGGCTTCAGGAACATATACTTTCACACCAACTGCAGGACAGTGCGGTATTCCTGCTATCCGTAACGTAGTTGTAATTCCGAATACCCTTCCTGCATTCTCTTTCGGCACCTCTCTGAGCATTTGTGCCGGCGGTATCGTTCCAATCTTACCAAATACTTCCAATAACGGGATCACAGGAACCTGGAGTCCGGCTACAGTAGATAATAATAATTCCGGTACTTATACATTTACACCCACTGCAGGAATTTGCGCCTCGCCCGCCACCTTTACGGTGACTGTAACTCCCAATATCACACCGTCATTTGATTTTGGCAATGCCTTATCCATTTGCGCCAATGCTGGTGTCCCGGCTCTTCCTACAACTTCCACTAACGGAATCACCGGCACCTGGAGCCCGGCATCGATCAGCAATACAGCATCCGGCACTTATACTTTTACACCTTCTGCCGGTCAATGCGCCCTGCCTTTTAGCCTGAACGTTACCGTTACCCCCAATACAGCACCGGTATTTAGTTTTGGAACATCACTTTCAATATGTTCCGGTGCGGCTGTGCCTTCACTCCCCTCTTCCTCAGACAATGGAGTCAATGGAAGCTGGAGCCCTGCGACGGTAAACAATACAGCATCGGGAGTTTACACTTTTACCCCGGCTGCTGGTATTTGTGCTCTGCCGGTGAATTTTACCGTAACGGTCAATCCCAACATTACACCAACATTCACTTTTGGCACATCTCTTTCCATTTGTGCCAATGCTGCAGCACCTGCATTGCCTAACACTTCCACCAATGGCATCACGGGTACATGGAACCAGGCATCAATTGATAATCAAAATTCAGGTACATATACATTTACACCGGCTCCAGGACAGTGTGCGTTACCTGCTACACTTACTGTCACCATTACGCCTAATGTTACGCCCATGTTCACTTTCGGCAATGCTCTTGCCATTTGTTCAGGTGCTTCAGTGCCTGCACTGCCTTCAGCATCCACCAATGGTATCAATGGAAGCTGGAGCCCGGCTACAGTAAGCAATACTGCATCAGGCACCTATACCTTTACACCTGCAGCAGGAGTTTGCGCAATTCCTGTTGATTTCACGGTTACCGTTACGCCAAATACAACACCTGTATTTGACTTTGGAAATTCACTGGTGATCTGTTCAGGCGCTTCCGTACCTGCACTTCCACTTACTTCAAATAATGGAGTTATGGGAACATGGAACCCGGCAACCGTTAGCAATACCGCAACAGGAACTTATACGTTTACTCCTGCAGCGGGACAGTGCGCCCTGCCTGCCAGTTTCAGTGTAACAGTTAATAATAATATCACTCCCACATTTGCTTTCGGAACTTCACTTACAATATGTGAAGGTGGTGTAGTGCCGGCATTGCCTGCTACATCAACCAATGGCATTACTGGCACATGGAGCCCTGCTACAGTAGATAACCAGGCATCAGCCACTTATACATTCACTCCAACCGCAGGTGTTTGTGCTTTACCTGCAAGCTTTACCGTAACTGTGAATCCAAACGTAACACCGGTATTTACTTTCGGTACAACACTGGCTATTTGCAGCGGTGCAACAGCACCAGCATTACCTGCCTCTTCTACCAATGGCATTGCAGGTACATGGAGTCCTGCAACGATCAGCAATACCGCTTCCGGTACATACACCTTTACACCAGCAGCCGGACTTTGCGCTTTACCAACTACATTAACTGTAACCGTCAATAGCAATACAACGCCCACATTCACTTTCGGAACCAGTCTTACTGCCTGCGAAGGCAGCAGCATGCCTTCACTTCCAACGCTTTCAGATAATGGCATCACAGGTACCTGGAGCCCGGCAACAGTAAGCAATACCAACTCCGGAACTTACACGTTCACTCCTGCTGCGAACCAATGTGCGACAACAGCTACATTCACGGTGACCATCACGCCAAATGTGACACCGGCATTCACAATCGGAACTTCACTTACAATCTGTGAAGGTGGAGTAGTGCCTGCATTGCCTGCCACATCAACCAATGGCATTACTGGCACATGGAGCCCTGCTATAGTAGATAACCAGGCATCAGCCACTTATACATTCACTCCAACCGCAGGTGTTTGTGCTTTACCTGCAAGCTTTACCGTAACTGTGAATCCAAACGTAACACCGGTATTTACTTTCGGTACAACACTGGCTATTTGCAGCGGTGCAACAGCACCAGCATTACCTGCCTCTTCTACCAATGGCATTGCAGGTACATGGAGTCCTGCAACGATCAGCAATACCGCTTCCGGTACATACACCTTTACACCAGCAGCCGGACTTTGCGCTTTACCAACTACATTAACTGTAACCGTCAATAGCAATACAACGCCCACATTCACTTTCGGAACCAGTCTTACTGCCTGCGAAGGCAGCAGCATGCCTTCACTTCCGTCGCTTTCGGATAATGGCATCACAGGTACCTGGAGCCCGGCCACAGTGAGCAATACAAACTCCGGCACCTACACATTCACACCGGCTGCCAACCAATGTGCAACAACAGCCACATTCACAGTGACCATCACGCCAAATGTGACACCGGCATTCACATTCGGAACTTCACTGACAATCTGCGAAGGTGGTGCAGTGCCGGCATTGCCTGCAACATCAACCAATGGAATTAGCGGAACATGGAGCCCGGCCATAGTTGACAATAACAACAGTGGTACCTACACATTTACTCCTGCTGCCGGCGTTTGTGCACTGCCGGTTAATTTTGTTGTAACTGTCAACCCGAATGTTACTCCATCATTCAGTTTTGGAAATGCACTGAACATTTGCGCAGGTTCCACAGCTCCTGTTCTGCCAGGTACTTCTTCGAATGGTATGACCGGCACATGGAGTCCTGCGGTGATTGATAACCAGAATTCAGGAACATATATATTCACACCTACGGCAGGTTTGTGCGCATTACCGGTTAGCCTCAATGTAACAGTACAACCTACAGTAATTCCGGTATTCAGTATTGGCACCAGCCTTACCATTTGTGAAGGCGCTGCTGTTCCGCTGCTGCCTGGCGTTTCAGATAATGGAATAGCCGGAAACTGGAATCCAGCAATTGTTAGCAATACCGCTTCCGGTGTGTATACTTTTACGCCATCAGGTAATGCCTGTTACCTGCCGGTCAGCTTTACTGTGACCGTAAATCCTAATGTTGTCCCTACATTTTCATTCGGAACCACATTGGGCATTTGCGAAGGCGGAATTGTTCCGGCTCTTCCGAATACCTCTACCAATGGCATTACGGGTACATGGAGTCCTGCTGCAGTTGACAATAATACCAGCGGCACCTACACATTCATGCCTGCTGCGGGATCCTGTGCAACCACTACAACTTTTACTGTAACGGTCAATCCTAATACGGTTCCCGTTTTTGATTTTGGAACAAGCCTTTCTATCTGTGCCGGCGCCTCTGTGCCAGTATTGCCAACGGCTTCAACCAATGGTGTTAACGGAACCTGGAGCCCGGCAACGGTAAGCAACCAGGCCTCAGGTGTTTATACCTTCACGCCAGTTACCAATGTTTGTGCAAGCCCGGTTACATTCACCGTTACTGTAACGCCAAATACGATCCCTGTTTTTGATTTTGGAACATCGCTTACCATATGTTCAGGAGGAGTTGTACCAGTTCTTCCTACGACTTCCAATAATGGATTCACAGGAACCTGGAGCCCTGCAACGGTTAGCAATACTGCTTCGGCTGTTTATACTTTCACTCCGGATCCAGTTCCCGGACAGTGTATAGGTATTGCTGCATTTACAGTAACTGTAAATCCAATACTGTCACCAGCATTCAGCTTTGGTAATTCACTAAGCCTCTGCACCGGAAGTACTGCACCTGTATTGCCTGCTGTTTCAGACAATGGCATTAGCGGTACCTGGAGTCCTGCGGCGATCAGTAACCAGTCATCAGGCGTATATACTTTCACTTCCGCACCAGGTCAGTGCGCCACTGCGGGTGCAACACTTAACGTGACCGTTATCCCTATTGCAACCGTTTTCAGCGGAAATAAGGATACAGTAGTAAATGATGGCGCCATCATACCCGGCAACAACCTTTCAGGTACACCTGCGGGAGTGAGTTTCACCTGGACCAATTCCAATCCTGCAATCGGGCTGCCCGCATCAGGCACAGGTAATATTCCATCATTCACGGCAGTGAATAACGGAAATGCCCCCGTTGTGGCAGTCATCACCATCACCCCTGCAGTGAATGGTTGCGCAGGCGCGCCTTATGTGTACAGGATCACTGTTAACGCACTTGACAAAGATGTTTTTGTACCCAATGTGTTCTCACCTAATAATGACGGTAAGAATGACCTGCTGAAGGTTTATGGAAATTATATCAGCCGCATAGACATGCGCATTTTCAACCAGTGGGGCGAACAGGTGCAACGCATCACAGACAAGAATGCAGGCTGGGACGGAAGGCACCAGGGTAAACCACAGCCTGTCGGCGTATATGTGTACACACTGCAGGTAGTGATGCTTGATGGAAGAACCCTCAACCTGAAAGGCAACATAACCTTACTGAGATAAAAGTTAAAACCATAAATATTCAAAAAGCCATATCCAACTAATATGAAAAATAATCCGATGAAACTGACCCTGCTTCTCTTTTGCCTGGCACTGGGTGTGATCCGGGCAGCGGCGCAGACAGATCCTCATTTCACGCAGAACTATACCTATCCTATGTACATCAATCCTGCTATGGTTGGCAGCAGTGACGGTGACTACAGGGTTTCTGCCATTTACAGGAGCCAGTGGGGCAGCATGGGTCATCCTTACCGCACCGGTGGCATTTCCTTCGATGCGCGAACCAATAATAACCTGGCCCTGGGAGTGAACCTTATGAACCAGTCGGCCGGCGATGCAGGATTTAATTATTTCAATACGTATGCGTCCATTGCCTATACCGGTGTCAAATTCGGGAAAGACGAACAGCACCGCGTGGTGTTTGCCATGCAGGCAGGCCTTATCAACCGTAGCGTTGATCAGTCTAAATTTAAATGGGGCGAACAATGGAATCCTATTACCGGTTACAATGGCGGCAATCCAACTACGGAAACCTTTGCAGCTACTTCCTCCACCACCCTCGACATGGGAACGGGAGCCATGTATTATGATGCTGCACCCGGAAAAAAATTCAATGTGTTTGGCGGGGTTTCTTTCTTCCATATCAACAAACCCAGTGACCCGATCATCTCCTCACAAAGCACGGAATTGAATGTGATCCCGATGCGTTACACCGTGCATGGTGGTGTAAGCCTGAACCTTGTTAATGACCTGATGCTGGTTCCACATTTTCTTTACAACCAGCAGGGTAATGCAAGAGAGACTATGCTGGGAGTATATGCAAGAAAGATCGTAAATGATGAAACCGATGTAATGCTAGGCGCTTACTACCGTCACAAGGATGCCATTGCTCCTTATTTCGGAGTGGATTATAAGAATTTCCTTGTAGGACTAAGCTATGATGTGAACACTTCAAAGCTGGGTGCGCAAACCAGGAACGTGAATAGTTTTGAGTTGAGTTTTTCCTATATCATGAGGAAAGGCATTAAAACCGTTCTTGACTTCAACCCCTGTCCAAGGTTATAAACTGTCCCTATTTTTTTCCATCCAAGAGATCAATATACTATGAACACGAATTTATTTTCTCCACTCCATCAAATGCTTGCCGGTGAAGAAACCAGGATCATACTGAACCGGGTCATTCTTGTACTGCTCGGGTGTACGGTCTTGTTCCAGGCTAACAGCCAGACAGACAAAAGGCTGGTGATGGCAGATAAATTATTTGCCCAGGGAGATTATTATACAGCAGCCGATTTATACAGGCAATTCCTGGAACCACCGGTAAAAAAGAAAAATACCAGTGATTTCCCACTGAATGCCAACCGCAATGCAGAAGGCAAAACAGGCAAAGCCGGAAGCCGTGAAGAGATCATGTTCAGGCAGGCTGAAAGCTACCGCCTGGCCCATTACTGGAAAGAAGCTGCTGAGGCTTATAAAAAAACATTTGAAGCTGATGCAGTCAAACATGCCGATGCTCTTTACTGGTATGCGGTAAGCCAGCGTTCACTGGGAAACTATAATGATGCCCTTAAAGCAATCGATCAATTTTTGTCAGGTGATATTTCAGCTTCCCGATTTGAACAGGAAGCAAAGAACGAAAAGCGCACGCTTGAATTTATCCTGTCGCAGCTCTCCAGGCCCGACCTCCCATTGTATAAAGTGGAAAAACTGGCATCTCCTTTTGGAAAAGAAAAAGGCATTTTCGCACCTTTTGCCCAGGGAGATAAAATGTTAGTTACAAGTACTCAAAATTTACCTGCAGCCCCCAATAAGAATCCATATGTGAACAGGCTGTTTGCGATAACTGTTAAAAACGATGCCTTGCAACAGCAAATGCCCCTTGAAATAGAATCTCTTGATTCATCAATGAACCAGGGCGCCATGAGTGTAAGCGCTGATGGAAGATTTTTATATCTAACCCAATGGAAAGGAAATGAGAATCCATCCATATGGGTGTGCCCGAAAACAGAAAAAGGCTGGGGGCAGCCCAAACTTCTTTCGATCAATACACAAGGTGCTTCCAGCAAGCAACCATTCTGCAGCACAGATGGAAAGTATCTTTACTTTGCTTCAGACCGTAATGGCGGCAAAGGCGGGTTTGATATCTGGTTTGCTCCATTGAATGAGGATGGCAGTACAGGCACTCCTGTCAATGCGGGGAGCATCAATACTTCAGCGAATGAATTATCACCCTTTCATCACCAGCAAAGCAATACCCTGGTGTTTTCATCCGACAGGATTAATGGAATGGGTGGTTATGATCTTTATACCGCTGAAGGATCTGTGAATGCCTGGCAGCCTGCCGGCAATATGGGCTATCCTATCAATTCTTCACGTGATGACATGTATTTTATTTCAACAGGAAAGAACCTGCTGGATCATGCCTATTTCAGCTCGGATCGTGGTATGGAATGTTGCCTCGCACTCTACCAGGCAAGCAAGGCAGGAAAGAAAAAAGCGCTTACCGGTATGGTTCGCGACTGCAATAATGAATCACCGCTGGCTGATGCCCTGGTTATAGTGAAAGATGCAAACGGTAATACCATGGAATACCGGACAGGTGAAGATGGCCGTTATAGCTTTGCATTGTCGGCCGATATATCAGAGATCTCCGTAACCAAACCTAAATACGAGGGAAAAAGTTCAGAGCTGGTGGTTGAATCGGTAAATCAGTCTGCATGGCACACCGATACCCTGGTAAACCAAATGCTTTGCCTGGAGAAAAAACTGGTTATAAAAGTTGAGAATGTGGTAACGGTATATTTTGATTTTGACCGCAGTGCCATCAAAGAAAGAGGAAGCGAGCAGCTTGATTCTATTTATAATATTTTGATGACAGATACACTCGCTACCATCCAGATCTCAGGTTATACAGATGGACTGGGATCGGTGGAATACAATGCGAAACTTTCTGACCGCCGTGCGCAGGCTTGTGCCGATTACCTGGTCCAAAAGGGCATTGATCCGGCAAGAATCAGCTTCGCCTCTTTTGGTGCCTGCTGTCCTGTGGAGATGGAACTGATCAACGGAAGGGATAACCCGGACGGGAGAAGCATGAACAGGAGAGCGCTGATTAATATTGAGAGGAGTAACCAGGAAACTGAAGAATAAATTCCCACAACCAACTGCAAAAAGTCCCGGTGATGCCGGGACTTTTTTTTACTACAACTATTCAATTATGGATTACCGCTAAGTATTCGTTTTAAAAATCTACAGCGGATATGCAGATGATAAATCATTAAAGATTTACATTAATACATGGCGGACTCAGAGCATGAATGAGCATATATAATCTCTCTCTTTGTTCGCTGTTATAAACAACAGAATTAAAAACTGAATGAGTTTCGTTATCAGAAACCACGGCGAGCACGGCGTCAACGTTTCACTAAAGAACAATGTTCAAAACACAGCGGTCACAGCGAATGAATCAGCATTCAAAATCTCGCTCTGTGATCACTGTATTTAAAAGCCAAAGAATACCTAAAGGATTCCGCAACAGAACTCAACATGAATATGCAGACATAATAATGGAAAATCATCCCATTACCATCACCAGGTCATCAGTTTTTACCATGGACCCCTGGGACAAAACAGTTTGTGCCACCCTGCCTTCTTCCGTGGCAGTGATGGTTGTCTCCATTTTCATTGCTTCGATCACAAACAGCGGCTGATTTCTTTTCACTTCATCGCCCTCCTTCACCAGCAACTGTGACAATTTACCCTGGAGCGGTGCAGCTACCTGCTTCCTGTTCCCTTTTTCGGCCTTCTGGTTTTCTTTCGATATTACCCTTACCGAGCGGTCCTGCACTTCGATGATCCTGGTCTGACCGTTGAGTCGCATAAACACTTTGCGTTTCCCTTCTTCATCAGGCTCTGTATGCGTAAGCAATCGGACCAGAATGCTCTTGCCCCTCGCGATCTCAATCAGCACTTCCTCATCAGGTTTCAATCCGTAAAAAAAGTTGATGGTAGGAATGTGCCAGACTTCACCATATTCTTTTTTGTTATGAAAAAATGATTCGAACACTTTAGGATATAGAAGCCAGGAAAGAAGGTCAGTGAAGGATACGGTTTCATCAAATTTTTTCCTGAAGGCTTCCATTTCACTGTCAAAGTCCACAGGATGCAGGTGTTCATTCGGCCGGTCTGTGTAAGGTTGTACATCCTTGATGATAATCTTCTGCAATCCAGGTTCGAAACCGCCTACAGGCTGACCGATATCACCTTTGAAAAAAGAGATCACTGATTCAGGAAAAGAAAGATCTGTTCCCTTTTCCCGAATGTCCTTTGCCGTTAGGTTATTGGTGACCATAAACAAAGCCATATCTCCCACAACCTTCGAGCTGGGTGTAACCTTGATGATATCACCGAACAGTTCGTTCACTTCCCGGTAGGTCTTTTTGATATCCTCAATTTTTTCACCCAGCCCTAATGATTCAGCCTGGGGTTTCAGGTTGGAATATTGTCCTCCCGGAATCTCGTGATAAAATACTTCTGCACTGCTGGCCTTCATGCCGCTTTCAAAAGGATAATAAAATTCGCGGACAGATTCCCAATAGGTGGAATGCTGGTTCAACACTTTAATATCATAAGGGTTATCCCTCTCGTGGAATTTCATCATTTCCACAACTGCGTTAAGATTTGGCTGTGAAGTAAGCCCTGACATGGCGCCGATACAGCAATCCACCACATCCACTCCCGCTTCAATGGCCTTGAGGTAGGTTGCAGCCTGCAGGGATGAGGTATCATGTGTGTGTAGGTGAATGGGAATGGAGACGACCTGCTTCAGTTCCCCAATAAGTTCATAGGCTGCCCAGGGCTTGAGCAGTCCGCTCATATCCTTGATGGCAAGCATATGCGCACCGCTGTTCTCAATTTCTTTCGCGAAGCTTTTATAGTAGTCAAGACTGTACTTGGTCCTTTTAGAATCCTGGATATCGCCGGTGTAGCACATGGAAACTTCCGCGATCCCCCCCGTTCTTTTTCTTACCGCCGCAATGCTCTTTTCCATATTGGGCATCCAGTTGAGCGAATCAAAAATGCGGAAGACGTCAATACCGTTCTCCCAGCTTTTTTCAACAAATGCCTCTACGAGGTTATCCGGATAAGCTTTGTAACCAACCGCATTAGCACCTCGCAGCAGCATCTGCAACAATATATTCGGTACTGCCTTACGGATCATTTGCAAACGCTGCCAGGGATCTTCATATAAGAAACGCATGCAAACATCAAAAGTGGCACCTCCCCAGACTTCCATGGAAAAGGTTTGCGGGAAATGCTGGGCGAATGAACCCGCTACTTTTAGCATATCAATGGTTCGTACCCTGGTGGCAAGAAGTGACTGGTGCGCATCTCGGAAGGTAGTGTCGGTATAATAGATCTTTTTTTCTTCCGATAGCCATTTGCTGAGGGCTTCAGGACCTTCAGCATCCAGTTTTTGTTTGAGCCCGGGACGAATTTCCGCCGAAGCCTCAAATGCAGGGAGTAATGGTTTGTCGAATTTCTTATTCTTGTCTGGATGGAGAATATCAGGGTGGCCGTTTACAGAAATCTCAGCCAGGTAGCGCAAGATCCGCGTGCCCCGATCCTGCTCTTTCCTGATCACGAAAATTTCGGGATGCTGCTGCAGGAAGTTGACCGTAGCATCCCCGGAAATAAATACAGGGTGGTTGATGATATTAAGCAGGAACCTGATATTGGTCTTCACGCCCCTGATCCTGAACTCACGTAGGGCCCTGTTGAGTTTATGAACGGTATCCTCAACCGTATTGGAGTGAGCGGTGACCTTTACCAATAATGAATCAAAGAAGGGTGAGATCTTTACTCCATTATAAACACTTCCTTCATCCAGCCTGATCCCGAAGCCTTCCGCGCTGCGGTAGGCCAGGATGGTGCCATAGTCAGGCATAAAATCATTTTCCGGATCTTCTGTGGTGATCCTGCACTGGATGGCAAAGCCGTTCTTTTTTACCTGGTCCTGCCGGGGCATGCTGATCACCGGGTCAAAAAGCGAAAATCCTTCCGCCACATGGATTTGGGTTTTCACCAGGTCGATACCGGTGATCATTTCAGTAACGGTATGCTCCACTTGGATCCGTGGATTGACCTCGATGAAATAGACCTGGTTATTCTTGTCTACCAAAAATTCAACTGTACCTATATTATTATAATGTACGGCGCTACAGATCTCTACTGCGTACTTATAAACTTTTTCCTTAACATTATCTGGCAGGCTGAAAGAGGGCGCCACTTCCACGATCTTCTGAAAGCGCCGCTGGAGGCTGCAATCCCTTTCAAAAAGATGCATCACATTGCCGTGGTGATCGGCCACCACCTGTACTTCTATATGTTTGGGCTGGTCGATGAATTTTTCAAAGAAAACCGTATCATCTCCAAAGGCATTGAGGGCTTCACGCCGGGCTTCCCGGAAAGATTTTTCCAGTTCATCCATCGACCGGATCACCCGCATTCCGCGCCCCCCACCACCGGCTGCCGCTTTAAGCATGAGCGGGAAACCAATCCTTTCGGCCTCTTGCCTGGCAATCTCCAGGTCGGCCAGGATTTCCCGGCTGCTTTCAATCATGGGCACCTTGCACTGGCCCGCGATCTTTTTAGCAAGAACCTTATCTCCCAGTTGTTTCATCACTTCGGGATCCGGTCCTATAAATATGACCTGGTTTTGGCGGCACAAGGCAGCGAACTCAAAATTCTCAGAGAGGAAACCATAACCCGGGTGGATGGCATCGGCTCCTGAATCTTTGGCAACCTTGATGATAGCCTTCATGTCCAGGTATGGTTTGAGCGGATCGTCATCGGCGCCGATCTGGTAGGATTCATCGGCTTTGTAGCGGTGCAGTGAATAGCGGTCTTCGTAGGTGAAGACGGCTACTGTTCGAATCTCCAGTTCATTACAGGCGCGGAGAATTCTGATGGCAATCTCCCCGCGGTTAGCCACGAGAAGCTTGCTGATCTTTTTGGGATTCATACTGATCAGGGGTTTTATATATCAAGCAATCAGCATGAAAATAAAGGATTAAGATGTGTTTTGAAAGGAATAGAACCCTTTGAGAAAAGAATTTCTCAAGGCATACGCACACTTATTACAAACAGAACAAATACAATTTTTTTTGAAAAATATTGTGAGATACGAGTAATTGTTCTATTTTAGGACCGTAATTTCAACATCCGTTCGCTAATCAGCCGCGGAATTATACCTCTGATTAACCGTCCCATATCGCCTAAAAATCAGCTGTTCAAATCCTTACTGAAATTTCCACTCTATTACTTGCCAATTATCTATTTGTTTAAACCTGTTTAAACTTATCGGAATTCCTATCCATTGAAATGCACATTGTCCAGTAGCATGTGAATTTGTTTACGAAAGAAAGCAATATTCAAACCCTATTGTATTATGGCAAAGAGCATCCTGATAGTAAGTGGCAGCACGGCGATGAATTACCTGTTACAGACTGTATTGAAAAAAGAGTATGAGATCATTTCTGTTTCAGATGTATTCCAGGCCATGCAGCACCTGAGAAAAAATAAATCAATCAATACAATTTTGATTGACCTCGATTTTCAAATGCAGCACGGATGGGAGCTGATCGAACATATCAAGAGCAGCAGGTTATTTAAACTTCCCGTCATTGTGCTTTCAACTGATAAGAACGATACCCTGAAGAAAAAATGTTACGATTTCGAAGTAGATGAAATTTTTATTAAACCTTTTAATCCACTGGATTTGATTGCTGCTATCAATATGATTACTCCTGAAAAGGAATCATTGGTAAACAGTTAATTGAACCACCACCAAACCCTTATGTATGCAAACTGAAAATCTGAAAGAAGTCACCAAGCTTGAAGTGCGGCCTTACCTGCGGGTAGCTGCCATTGACAAGAAGACCAGCTTCTGTTATCTCTACATTGGAAACAATCTGGACAGCGCCCGTATTCTGCGCAACAGTTTCAAATCCGGTTATTCCGCTCCAGATCTTGATGAGGCGCAGAAAATGCTGAAAACAGCAGCCTCCGTCATTGATGTAATTATCATTGATGTCAATTGCCAGAAGTCTGACCTCAAATCCTTTCATTTTTTCCTGACCAGCCACCTGCTTGACCAGATTCCTGTTCTTTTCAATGATTCCCAGATGAAAGGAAACAGGCTGGACCATATGGATTACATTGATGATGTGATTGATCTCAGTAACTGGCAGTTCGATTTTTACAATAAGGTTTCCTTCCTCAAAAAAATAAAGACCAGCGATTCCATTGCACCCGCAGCCAGCCAGAAAGTAAAATCAGGTCACTGGACCAAGAGATTATTTGATATCATTTTTGCCGCCACCCTCCTGGTACTGATCCTTCCTGTTCTGGTTTTAATAGCCCTCGCCATCAGGCTGGAATCAAAAGGACCTGTATTTTATACAGCAAAGCGTGCCGGCCGTGGTTTCAGGATCTTCAATTTTTACAAGTTCCGCACCATGGTGGTGAATGCAGATAAAAAGATCCAGGACCTGGCCCATCTCAACCAGTATGCTGGTGAGAATGGAGGAGCTACATTTTTCAAGATTTCAAACGATCCGAGGATCACAAGGGTCGGCAAATTTTTAAGAAATACCAGCCTTGATGAGCTTCCCCAGCTCCTCAACGTGCTCAAAGGTGATATGTCACTTGTTGGTAACAGGCCCCTGCCGCTTTATGAAGCTGCTACGCTTACTACCAATGATTTTGCTGAGCGTTTTATGGCACCGGCAGGCATTACAGGCCTCTGGCAGATTAAAAAACGCGGTTGCGAGGATATGTCTGCTGAAGAAAGAATCAGCCTTGATATTTCTTACGCACGTAAATCGAACCTGATGTACGACCTTTGGATCATGGCCAATACACCCAGGGCTTTGTTTCAAAAAACTGATGTGTAATTTTTATTTTTTTCCGACCCTACTCCTGATATGTCAACTGAGCAACCATTGGTTTCAGTTATTACTATTAACTGGAACAGTTTAACCGTTACAGGTGAGTTCCTGCGTTCCATCAGGGAGCAGAACGACTATGACAACCTGGAAGTGATTGTTGTAGACAACAATTCCGACCAGGATCCCACTTCTGAATTGCTTACCATTTACCCGGAAGCCAGGATCATCAGGAATAAAGAGAATCTTGGATTTTCAGGTGGAAACAATGCAGGCATCAGGGCTGCACAGGGTTCTTATTTTTTCATTGTCAATAATGATACGGAATTCACTCCCGGTTTGATCAGCGGCCTGCTGGAAATATTCCGCAAATACCCGGAGGCGGGTGTATGCAGTCCCAAGTTCCATTACTACTTCAATAAAGGCACTATAGAATATGCCGGTTATGAGTCGGTCAATCTTTTTACCGGCCGCAATGCCATGATCGGCTGCAGGCAGAAGGACGAAGGCCAGTATGATGTGATAGGTGAAACCAATTATGCTCACGGTGGTGGCATGATGCTGCCACGTAAGGTAGTTGAGGAAGTAGGTATGATGCACGAACCTTTTTTCCTCTATTACGAGGAATTCGACTGGTGCACCCAGATCAGGAAAAGAGGATACAAGGTATACTATCAGCCTGAAGCACTCATTTACCACAAGGAATCAATGACAACAGGTAAATCAAGCCCTCTCAAGACTTTCTACCTTACGCGAAACCGGATCCTGTTTATGAGAAGGAATGTTTCCTGGGGTGGATTTTTGATTTTTCTTGCTTATTTTGTCAGCTTCACCATCCCAAAGAATACCCTGCAGTTCCTGCTTCAAAAGAAAAAGGATCATCTCAGGTCTTTCTGGAAAGGGATCATGTGGCATATAAACCCTAAAATCACCTTTAATTAATTCGTACATGTGTGGAATAGCCGGATTCATTGATTTTAATAAAAACACTTCCCGCGAGGTGCTGGTCCAGATGACGGAGGCCATGCACCACCGTGGTCCTGATGATGCAGGATTCGAGGTTTATGATAGTCCCCACGCCACGATCGGCTTTGGACAAAAAAGGCTTTCCATTCTTGATCTCTCTCCCCTGGGTCATCAGCCCATGCATCATGAAAAATTGATCGTTGACTTCAATGGCGAGATC
>CAYWSQ010000077.1:0-15218 GCA_964460925.1 uncultured Flavisolibacter sp.
TGCCCCATGTCAAGAGCATAGATCACTTTGGATTTAAGGTTTTCAGGAACATCACCATTTACAATGCGGATGGCAAGTCCTTCCGCGATGGCGGTTTTACCCACGCCGGGTTCACCCACCAGGATCGGGTTGTTCTTGCTTCTGCGGGTAAGAATGTGAAGCGTTCTGCGGATCTCTTCATCGCGGCCGATCACCGGGTCGAGTTTACCGTTTCTCGCCATCTCTATGAGGTTCTTCGCGTATTTGTTCAAAGTATTGAACTGCGTTTCCTGGGTTTGCGAAGTGACAGTAGATCCCTTGCGCAGATCGTTGATGGCTGTGGTCAGTCCCTTTTCATTCACACCGGCATCTTTCAGCAGCTTGGCTGTACCATCACTACCCTGTACTATTGCCAGCAGTATATGTTCGGGGGTAATGAATTCATCATTGAATTTTTTCAGCAATGCACCCGCGCGAAGTACAACTTTATTGGCTTCCTGGGAAATGGACTGGGCCGGGTCACCACTGCTAACTTTGGGCAGGCGGCCGATCATTTCATCCACTTTTCCTTCAAGCTGCTTTACGTTCACAGCATTCTTTTTAAGAAGGAATTCCACGGGAGAATCCTCTTGCTCAAGCAGCGCTTTGAGGATATGCTCCGTTTCTATATTGGAATTGGAATGGTTGAAGGCCAGTTGCTGTGATTGCTGGAACACTTCAGCCGCCTTAATGGTAAAATTGGATAGGTTCATATCGAGAATTATCTTTTGTTTAAAATTTTAGTTTTTACATTCACCTTCCATCAATCCGCAAAGAACAATCCAAGTACAAATCACCGAAACAATGTCATATAAAATTAAATTTAACTGTCTGAAATTCAGTTCCCTCCTGCTTTTCATGTTATTCTTTCAGTTTTCCTTTTCACAGGCCAGCAAAAAGAACCCCAAAGAATTAGGACTGGCCAGCTATCCCGGCCTGGATGCCCTGGTAATGAAGCACCAGGAAAAACTGGGAAAGGAAGTAGTTGCAATGGTATGGACAGACACGCTGGTGTATAAACGCGAACTGGGTATGTATGATTCCAGGACGGTAGTGCCCATTGCCGGCAGCAGCCAGTGGCTCACCACGGCCCTTGTGTTGAAGATGGCAGAGGAAGGCAAGATCAGCCTTGATGATAAAGTGAGTGATTACATACCGATCTTTTCTACCTACGGGAAAAATTATATCACCATCCGTCACTGCCTTTCCCATTTTACAGGCATTCAATCTGACGCGAAACTTTTTGAAAAGAAAAAATTTGAATCACTCGAAGCGGAGGTTGAATCCTATGCAAAAAAGGAGATCAAAACCAATCCCGGCACCGAATACAGCTATAGTAATGTGGGAATGAACATCGCCGGCCGCATCCTCGAGATTGTGTCGAAGAAAAAATTTGACATGCTCATCAAACAAAAACTGTTTAACCCGCTGGGCATGCGCAAGACCAGTTTTACTGATATGATGGGCGGACCATTAAATCCATCTGCAGGCGCCAAATCCACTGCTGATGAATACATGAATTTTTTGAAGATGCTCCTGAACAATGGCAGGCATAACGGGCAGCAGTTTCTCAGCGAGGCTTCCATACAGGAGCTGCGCAGGCTTACTACGGAACCTTCACTTGTGAAATACAATCCAAAATCCGGCGAAGGTTTTGACTATGCGCTGGGCGCTTGGGTACTGGAAGCGGGCAGTGACCAGCAGGCAAAAGCAATTGCCTGTCCCGGCCTCTATGGTACCTGGCCGATGGTGGACTGGAACCGCGGTTATGCCTTCCTCTTCTTCACAAAAGAGCTGCAGGGTGAACAGAAAAAAGACCTGTTCATGGAAATAAAATCAGCCATAGATGAAAAGATAGCACCACGCTCAGCCAGCAGGTAACCAGGAAAAAGAAGCGTTTAGAAATAGTTTTACCTGGTTTTCCTGAAGATGATCCTTTCATTCTGTTTATTCACCACCAGGTCGAAAAAAGATTTTAATGCTTCGTATTCACCTGGCTGGAAAACCGTTTGTGAAATTTTGATTTTTGATTGAAGTGAGATCGTATTGCCCGACCAGGTAACCAGGTATTCAAAAACATTTTTCCCGGCTGAATCTATTTTAGCAATAAGGGGACGTGGAATATATTCCGGATCGTAACCTTCGGGCACCGGGAGGGTGAGGAGAAAAGTTTCATCAAGCGCATAAGGCATTTCTACGGGATAATTTCTTTTGGCTGACTGAAAAGGATTGATCTTATAACGTTCGCCAAACAGAGGGTTGATATAAAGCAGGTCCTCATTACCGGGTTTCATCTTCAGATTGAATTCAAACTTCAGCGGATTTTCATACTGCAGCAGAGAGTCAATCACAAGATTTTCTATCACTGCATCCATTCCATACTGCCTTGTCAGTTCCGCGGCAAAACTTTCACTGCCCTCTTCCAGGAGGCGCATCCGCCACTGGTAAGATTCGTGGTACCCCGGCATTATTTTCAACCGTGCAGTCCATGCTTCATCGCCCTGGCCGGGAAGAATGATGGCGGTAGTCACCCTCGATTCCCTGAAGTCAGCGGCATCAAGGTATACGGCAGTGGCTTCTTCATTCACCACCCTTGCATGTCCATTATAACATTCAGGCAATAACAATCCAAAACCCAGGCGCGGCCGGCTCGCATCAAGATAAAATGTATCCCCATTCAAAGGCAGCCTGCAGATCACATAATTGAACGCGGTGATCATGGGAAAAGATTCCTGCACATAACCATTACCGGTAGTGCTCAGTATTACCGGTTCCGCTTTCATTCCGGCCTGCCTTAATAAAGCAGCCAGCAGCAGGTTGATCTCTGCTACGGACCCGTTCCTGCTTTTCCATACCTGTCGTAAATTTTTTTCCCGCCACAATGCACTGTAACTAGTACAGGTAAACTGGTCTCTCACAAACCGAAAGATGGCTTCTGCGCTGTCCATTGTTGATTCGGCAAACTGCATCATTCTTTCAACTTCCGGGCGAAGCCAGTTATTCAACGGGTCTGCCGGATCGCCAAACTGTTCTGAACTCAACAGGCTTTCCGTAAGCGCAGGCCAGGTATTGGTAAAAGTTTTGGGAGTAAGCGGAGCGTTATGAGCCGAAAGCTGGAACTCCAGCCTTGCAATATGATTTTTAATGGCAGATGTGAAATTCTCAGTTCTGATGGCAGGTACATGCTTCAATACCCAGCGGTAATCAGAAACAACCGTTGAGAAATGAAACCGCTGCCCTGCCACACCTTCCTCTTTCAGCACAACAAAACTGGCACCTTTCTCCTTTTTTTCATTGATGTGATAATCCTGGTACCCGTAGCTGATGATTCCATAACTGAAGAACCGCGGAAGGCTCAGTTGATATTCACTCCATAGTACAGGTAACGAACCCTGGAAATACCAGGGATCGAGGTTATTGATGAAATCAGAGCTGATCTCGTATTCGTATTCAACAATGGAACCAGGCTTCACAGCAGGCATGATGATTTTTTTTACCTGCAGGTTCGGGTTCACCTGTTCGGTGTAGATGGAAGATTTTTCCAGTTTTGTTTGCCTGAGCTTTCCATCACGCAGATTATAAGTGACAGCCCTGATGTTTTCCAGTTTTTCCGAAGACCCTCCTTCCTTGTACAACTGGAACTCGAGATCCGCCTCGTACGCACCTTTTTTGTCAAGGATATGAATGACCCTGTGTCGCCTGGTAATGACCGAGAACCAGCCTTTCAGATTACCCTCGATAGTTGTATAGCCCACATCTGAAAGAACAACGGCAGATGCATTGGAATCTATTGGGTAGGTTTTTTTAGCAAGATGCCCGGCATTCACTGTTCCGAATTTTGCAAAGGGATTGGTTTCCTGAGCTGTCAGGCAGATGGATAAAAAACAAAGAAAAAATGTAAATATCTTTCTCATGCACTTGAATGACAATATCCTGATTTTAGTTTGTTTAATAATAAAAAAGTCTCATCCTATGTTTTATATATTAATGATTCATAGAGAAAAGAACATAGCCGGGAAGGCGGGAAAGACGGGGAGAAACCGGTAAGTAACGTTTTAGTTTCATAATTTGTTTTGATGACCAAAATGGTTTCATCAAACATTAAATCATTTTTTCTTCGCGTGTTTGCGCCTTGGCGTGAAACTGGCTATTGGCAATAGCCTAACAATAGCCTTCTTATTTTTGTATGCTTGAATAATACCCACGCACATACAACCCTCGTAAAGCAATTGGCCGCAGCCAATGGGTTCGACCAGTGTGGCATCGCCCGTGCCCAGCCTCTTGACGACGATGCACGCCGCCTTGAAAAATGGCTGCAACAGGGCATGCACGGGGGTATGAAGTACATGGAAAATTATTTTGACCTCAGGATCGACCCTTCCCGGCTGGTGCCTGGTGCAAAGTCAGTGATTACCCTGCTCAAGAATTATTATACCACGGAGGAAACGGGTTCTCCTTACCGCATTTCAAAATATGCTTATGGCGAAGATTACCATGAAGTGATCAAAGGACGCCTCAATAAAATGATCAGTGAATTAAAAGAAAGCGTGGGTGAATTTACCGGTCGCGGATTTGTAGACAGTGCGCCGGTGCTGGAACGCAGTTGGGCACAAAGAAGCGGCATGGGATGGATCGGTAAAAACGGGAACCTGATCAACAAACAGGGAGGATCTTTCTTTTTTATTGCCACCCTGATCGTTGACCTGCCGCTTGAATATGATGATCCATTTGCAAGGGATTATTGCGGAAGTTGTACAAGATGTTTGGATGCCTGTCCCACTGGTGCCATCCTGCCTGATAAAACCATCAATGGCAGCCAGTGCATCTCTTATTTCACCATTGAACTAAAAGACGAGCTGATACCTGCTGAGATGAAGGGAAAATTTGACAACTGGATGTTTGGCTGCGACACCTGCCAGGATGTTTGTCCATGGAACCGCTTCAGCAAACCAAACAATGAAAGCGCTTTCAATCCCCTGCCGGAATTGTTGAACCTCTCCTCCAACGAATGGGAAGCAATGAGCGAGGAAGCTTTCAAAAAAATATTTAAAAACTCCCCGCTCCGCAGGTCAAAACACAAGGGAATTCAACGCAATATCAGGTTCTTAAAAACTTAGCCCGGCCTTCAGTGTTAAACGCCTGAGCGTATATTCCATTTTATCAATAAAAGGATCAAATATGTAAAAGTAGTTCGCTGTTTCCGTGATCTGCTTTTGTGAATACCCAATACTGAAATGGAAAGCTGTTTTCTTTTGCATGTCCCACTGGTAGCCCAGGCCGATATCATAATAGCTTCCCCCCTTATACCGAGTATTCATATACATCGTCTTTTCCGTTTCATCCAAAACAATGGTGCGGCCAAAACCGGCAAAGAGGAAGGGCGAATTGGCCTGATCCAGAATTTTTTTCCTGAGATCAATAAACAGCGGTGCTGATTTGCGGAAGTAGGCATCCACACCTGCTCCCAGGCCTGCAGACCAGGTTTTATAGCTGATGCCCTGGATAGTCTGCACAAGAAAGGCAGGATCCTGCGCACCATGAATCACGCCACCCTGCACCATGCCATGGTACCTGATTCCACCTTGTGCATTCGCTAAGTACATAGTTCCTGCCAGCAAAAGGGTCATTATCATTCTTCTTTTCATGACAGGTTTTTTTATTGTATTGAGATCTTGCTTCTCAGCCTGAGGCTGGAAGGATTTGAATAATCATACTGATAGAGTCCGTCCTTCGCTACTACAAGGGCATTACCATTCCAGGCAATCACATCAAAGGTTTCGATATTGCTGATGTGCTGCAGCAACTGGAGCTGGTTTACATTGGAAGCATCAAATACTTTGAGCCCCTGCTTTCCATCACAAATGAATAAGATATTGCCATCCTTCGACAACCCATGTGGATTACTGAGCTGGTAGGTTTTGATGAGTGTAGGGCTGCTGAGGTTACTAATGTTCAGGATATCAAGCTGGTTGGTGAAACCCTGGCAGGTAGTACCGGAACGAAGTGTGACGTAGGCATGATCCTGGTCGGCAATCACCGGGTCACAGGTACGCGCATGCGTAAACAATCCTTCCTGTGAAGGCTGGTCAGGATTGGAAATATCATAGATATACATGCCGTTCATGGAACCGATAAAAAGTTTGTTCCTGAATGGATATACAGTTTCGATATTGGTACCAATGTATTTATTGGATGTGCTGACCGGGTTTTCAGGCTGGCTGATATCGAAAACATCAAGGTCCTGGTGCCCAACAGTGTACAACCTGGAGTTGGTGATGGCAAAACGCGCCATGGATCCACCTGCTCCATAAGGTGAAGATGTAGCGGAGGCGCCGCCGCCATTGCTGAAATTGGCACCGTCATTGGCAGCAAAAGAAAGAAATACCTCACCTCTTCTTACCCAGTTGCTCACATCTCCTTTTTCGGTGATGGTAGTATCCCTTTTCTCCCATTTGGCAAGAACTTTTGTGCTATCGGGCCGGAAGAATTCGTAATAACGTGCCGGAAAAACATTCTCGATCACTTTTTTCAAAACCACCTGGTGAGGATTGGTAATGTCAATGGCCACCATGTCAATATACAGGTCGGCATACAGTGTATTACCTTTCACTGCCAGGTCCACACAACCTGGAATATCAATGAAGGCGATATTCTGGGGATGATCGGGATTGGCATTGTTGATCACATGGATGCCTTTGTCGATATCATTTAAAAAAATATACTGGCCCCTGATGTATAATTTTCCCGGGCGCTCCACAGGCTGGGGAGCATTGCTTTTTATATTAGCCCTCACCTCATCGGTGGTGCGGTAAACAGGCTTGTAATAAGTGTAAGTGTAAGAGCGGATGTAAGAATCTTTCATGCAGCCCTGGAGACTTGCAGCAAGCAGTACCAATGCCAGCAGGCATGGAAATGAAAATAACTTTTTCATGTTGCAGTGGTTTTGAAACCTGACACAGGTTATGCTAATAACGTTGCGTGCAGGTTACCTGTTTAAAATAATTTTTGTGCGGAACCCGGCGGTGAACAGGTGTTGTCCATTGTAGGCTTCACCAAGCGACATCAGGCTATACTGAACCTGCGGACCTACGGACAGAGCTAATTTTTTTACCGGGAAAGTATAGCTCAGGCTTCCTTCGGCAAATACCTGGTTCTTCCTGAACATCGATTCATCTTTCTGGTACACGCGTGTGGACTGGTTAAAATGAAGTGCATTTGTTGCTAGCAGATGTTGAAATGAAACACCACCCTGCACCTGCAAAGGAATTCTCTTCAATGGACGATAATTCATAGAGATTGGCAGTGAAATAAAATGAAAACGGTTAATATAATCATGATACTGGGCACTGGTATATCCACCTGAAGAAATATTACCGGAAGCAAAAGAATTGACCTTGATACCAACCATCCGGCGTGTGCTCAGATACTGGTAACGCAAACCTGCAGAAATTTCAAAACGATTATTAAGCTGTTTTTGAACCAGGAGACCCGCACCAAAACTGATGGCGTTCTCAATAGGTGAAGGCTCAAGGCTGCGGTTTTGCAGGTAGGAAGGTGGCGGTGGTGCATTATTGGCAGCATCACTTAGCAATTCAGGACGGCCTGAATAAATATTCAATCTCTCACCTGCGCCGGAGATACCACCAAAAAATTCAAACCCGAATTTCCATTTACTGCGACCGAAGGTTCTGGACGCTGCAACAGCTTCGCCGGCGGGCAGCGCCTGCCTTACAGAAGGTTCAACAGGAAGTGTGAGTACAAATTCCTTTTTGCGCGCCTGGCTGTCAATAATATCCAACTGGATCTTCTCCCTTAAAGGAATAGTGTTTAATGAAGGAACAGTTTCATTAATCTGCTCTTCAGCAGGCGTATTTTGTTTTTTTGTGCGTATGTAGTTGCGGTTGCCGTAGGGTACATTGTTAATCTGACTGTTAGCGATTTTTTCAGTTGTTTTACCAGGAATGATGGGTAGATCATTTTGCTGGAATTTCATTTCACCTTTTTTCTTTTTTAAAGCAGATATTTCATTTCTTTCTACCAGCACCTTCTGCGGATCAACAGTTGTTGCGATATTTTTTTCCTCTCTCGAATTTGAAGTTGTTCCCGAATTATTTCCGTTTGATGGTGTTGAAGATTGATTTTCGGTAACAATGGTCCGGGGTGCGGATGACTCTGCGGGTGCAGGAACCTCAGGTGAGTTTTGTTCAATTGAAGGCTGATGGGAAACCTGTGAATTACCACCGGCACTGATCACATACCATGCAATGCTTCCACCCACCAGCAGGGTAAGAAGGGGCAGCCATACCAGCATCCGGCGGCGGTCTTTTTCCTGCCGGATCTGTGCTTCTATCTTCGTCCACACAGGTGCAGAAGGAACAAAGTCAAGCTCCTCCATTTTTTCCTTCACCTGTTTTTCAAATTCCTTTTGCATAAACCGGTTTTTTTAAATCAGCGTTTTTTTTATCCATCCACTGGATCAGCAGGGCACGGGCCCGGGCATACTGCGAACGTGAAGTGCTCTCCTTGATGCCGAAGATCTTCCCGATCTCCACATGATTGTAACCTTCCACCGCGTACAGGTTGAATATGGTTTGATATCCCGGTGGTAGCTGGCGGATCAGTTCAGCCAGTTCCCGGGCTTCCATTTTCACTTCAGGATGCACATCATTATTAACCACGTGCATATGATCATCGGTAAACATCAGTTCACTCTGGTACCGGATATTCCTTTTCAGGTAATTGATGGCCGTGGTCACCATAATCCTCCTGATCCAGCCCCCTAGTTCTCCCTGGAATTTAAACTGTTGCAGGTTTAAGAACACTTTTACAAAGCCCTCCTGCAGCACATCCTCCGCGTCGGCCATGGATTTGGTATAGCGGTAACAGACGCTCAGCATGGGACCTGCAAAATGGTCATAGAGCTGCTTTTGAGCAGCCGGCCTCCCTTTCAGACAGTCTTTTACCAGTAACTGATAGTCCATGTAAATGTGTTCCGCAGCCATTTGACACCGCAACTGGTGAAAGCGTTGCAGTGATGTGCAGGTTTTTTCCGGGGTAAAGGAAATAAAAATGGAGGGGATTTGCGGTAACTAAGGGATCACCGGTCCATTCCGGGGGTTTCCATTCTTTTTTTGAGCTGGTCCAGCCCTTCCTGCATCATAATGCCATAGGTATTCTCGTAAAAAAGGCTGCCCATTTTCTGCCATGGGTACCATTTCAGGTGGAAATCCATATACCATTGAAGGGTCACCGAATCAACGCCTTCATATTCATAAACATTCCAGCCATTGATCACGGCATCCTTACCACCCTGGCTCAGCTCCATTACCACGGAAGAATCGTTCTGTGTAATAGTGTTGAACCGGATCTCTGCAAAATTGCGGGTGGAATCGCCAAGTCGGTAGGCAGGATGCCATTCCTTCCAGCGTTCGCGGTTGACCACCATTTGCATTACGGAATCACGTGTTGCGCCAATATTGATGGCTTTGGAAATGCGGATATCCGAAGGGATCAGCAGGGAAAAAAGCGTGGCCATGGCAAAAAGGATTACCATGCTAATAAGGGCCAGTTTGATCAGTCTCACAAAAATTTCAGTTTAATCCCAGCGAAAAACTTTCACTGTGGCAAAATAAACGATTACCCCCCATACCAGCAGGATTAGCATCTGCTCCCAGCAGCTTGCCAGGGAAGCGCCTTCAAAAGCCACATTGCGCATGGCATCATTCACCGCCGTAAGTGGCAGGAATTTAATGATGGGCTGCAGGAAAACCGGCAGGGACGATTTAGGGAAAAATGTTCCGGATAAAAAATACTGCGGGAACATAAAAAGGTTGGCATAAACCGGTATCACATTCTGGTTCTTTGATACCGCGCTGATGAAATAACCAAAACCCATGAACACGAGAAGCGCCAGGAAGCTCAGGATGAGCATATTCACAAAAGTGATCCAGCCCTGGGCCAGTGTAAAATCATATACATAATGACCAAAGGCAATGAGCACCACCACCGTGGTAAGGTTGAAGATGACCTTTGAAATACTTTCGCCAAGGATGATATATTCCCTGCGGATAGGCGTTGAATACATTCTCTTCAGCACCAGGGTTTCTTTGAGGGAATAGATGGTAAAGGCAATGCCGAAAACGGCGGAACCTATGAGCGCAAAACCGATCATGCCGGGAAGAAAAAAATCAATCATACGGTAACGCCGGCCCTCTTCCACATTCTGCGAAAAACTGGCGACCGTTTTCCTGCCCGGGTACATTCTTTTATCAACCTCCGATACGGTATGATTGAAGGCGGAAATGAATTGCTGGTAGTCGCGCTGGCTGGCCTCAGAAGTGCGGGCATGCACCAGGTATGGTGTATGCAGACTGCTGTCGGTATTTGGTTTTATTGAAATGATGGCAGCGATCCTTCCTTTCTTAAGCTCCTCGTCCACATCCTTTTTAACCGTATCAGCCAGCCTGATGGCCGGGTTCTGACGAAGGGCATGGTACAAAACCGAGGACGTATCTACATCTTTGGCAAAAGCTATTTTGACCGCATCAATTCCATTACCTCCCAGTGAACCGAAGATCCAGATGAGTACTATGGGAAAAAAAAGACTGAAAAATATGGCCTGAGGACTTCTGAAAGTGGCTTTCAGGCTGGCTTTCGTCACAGCCAGCATGGCCCTGACCTGGTTATATTTTTTGGACATGCGCAGCGAAAATACGGGAAATGGTGAATGCTTGTCCGCCGGAGCTTTAGCAAAGGTGGGGTGAATGACCAAGCGTGAGACGTGCGGCGTGAGGTGTGAGATCACGAGTCACCGTTAAACCCCTGTCTGTTAGTGCAATTTTAGTTGCTCTTCAACCCTTTTAAACACAAAAGCCAAATAGAACTAGTAATTTACCTTATGTATTTCAGCCCCGCATTGCGGCAATATGCTGTAAGCTGTAATCAATTGCGACTCAACCACATTAAATATTTCTTATTTATTTCCCTGACAATCCTTTGCTCGTGCAATCTTGGTTTGACTAAATGTAAGCAAATACAAGAATGGAAAATTGGAGAATTCAGAATTGTAAAGTCGGACTGTTTAGGACCTGCAGGACCAAACTATTATCCTTTCTCAGTCTACAAAGGAAAAAGGCATCTTGGCAGCAATGGATTTCAGAAAGACAGTTGCATAATCACAATCCAACCCGAGGATGACCTTTATATGGTTTTCAACATATGTGACAATTCTTTATCCGAAATCAAACCTGAAAAAAAGGAAATAGACATCAACGAAGTTGACTCAATAACAATATTCTCCAATCAATTTAAACAGACTAAACCTCTATCAGCAAAACAAATTGAACGCTTTGTGCGTGATTGAAATAACTCTCGGGCAAGTGACTACAGGGACAAACATTTGGATTCTATTTTTTTCCCAAATTACCAGTATAAGTTGATTGTACATTTACGAAACGACCAGAGAGAATTTCCCGGATTTAACTATCTCATTAACGACAGAACTCAATGGACTTATTACATCTCAAAAAATGAGGATACCGATTATTTTAACAAACTATGGACAAAGTAAACTACAGCTTACATTGTATTGACAATTTTGACGGGCGACCATTCACGCCATCACCTGATCACAAACTCAAACGGCAGCCGCGCCTGAACGCCGGTGCTCATTTCCTTCACACGCATCAGTTCCAGGTAAACTTTATAATATTCCTCCCCGAGTTGTTCTTTGATCATGGCTGAGGGTTCTACCTTGTTTCTTCCCAGCAGTTCATCCACCCAGCTTTTGGTTTCGGGATATTCGCGGGTTCCGTAATCAGAGAGGCCTGCAAGTTTCGCGGCACTGTTTACAGCATCCTGCAAAGTGCCCATACGGTCAACAAGGCCGATCCTGATGGCATCCATCCCGCTCCACACCCTTCCCTGGGCAATGCTGTCGATATAGACGGTATCTTTTTTTCTTCCGCTTGCCACCCTTTGAAGAAAGAGACTGTAAATTTTTTCAACACCTTCCTGTACCTGTTTTTTCTCGGCTTCATTCAAAGGACGGTGAATGCCGGCATCAGCATACGGTCCTGTCTTTACCCCATCGAAAGTGATCCCGAGTTTGTTCCTGAAAAAGCCCTGCATGTTGGGCACAATGCCAAACACCCCGATGGAACCGGTAATGGTATTGGGACTCGCGAAAATACTGTCGGCACCGCAGGCGATATAATACCCTCCGGATGCAGCCACATCTCCAAAACTCACCACTACAGGTTTTTTATCAGCTTTTGCCATCTGCAGTTCCCTCCAGATATTTTCACTTGCCAGCGCGCTGCCTCCTCCCGAATTCACACGGAGCACAATTGCTTTTACTGAATTATCCAGCCTGGCCTTGCGGATGATCTCCCTGAAACGGTCACCACCAATATTATCACTGCTGCCCATGCCGTCTACAATATTGCCTTCGGCATAAATGATCGCGATCCTGCTGGTGCCGGTTTTGCGGATGTTCACCGCTTCATGGTATTTGTTGATGTTGATGAATCCCAGCTTATCTGTTCTTTCCTTTCCCAGCCTTTGTTTGATATCCGATTTGATCTCATCGTCATATCTCACGCCGTCAATAAGCTTATACCTCACCGCATCCTGTGGAGTGGCAATAGCAGCAGTGTTGGCCAGCCGGTGCAATGTGGCAGTATCCACGCCTCTTGAAGCCGCTGCCTGTACAATAAAATGATTATAAAGGTCGCCCAACCAGGCAATGGTCTGCTCCCGGTTCTCCGGCGTCATCTGGCTGGTTCGGAACATTTCCGTAGCGCTCTTGAATTTGCCGGCATAAAATATTTGTGGTTCGATGTCCAGTTTCGCCAGTAATTCTTTTATGAAAGCGAGTGTAACTGAAAAACCGCGCCAGTCAAAACTTCCGGCAGGATTTACATAAACCTTGTCGGCAGCGCTGGCAATGAAATAGGCTTCCTGCGTCATCATGTCCGCATGGGCGATTACAAATTTGCGCGAGGTCCTGAAATCAGTTATAGCATTTCTCAATTCATGGCTGGAAGCAAAGCCATTTCCATTGAAACCGGCTTTGAGATAAATGCCGGAAATATTCTTATCGGTTTTTGCATGAGCGATCAGCCGGATCACATCGTAAAGGCCTGGCACATCTCCATCATTGGTGATTGCGGCAAGCGGATTCACCTGCATGTGTTCATGAAATGTATTGGACAGGTCGATCACCAGTACGGACCTGTCATCTACCCTTGTTTTTTCTTTTGAAGCAAGATTGCCTACGATGCCTGCCATGATCAGTACTGCAATAAGTGTGAACAGGGCAATTGCCAGGAAGGACGCGAAAAAGATCTTCAGGAAGCTTCTCATATACCGGCCACTTTAAGATTCAAAAATAAAAGATATTTGATGCGGCTTGAAAGATACAACTATGAACGAGGTTTATTTGCTGACCGGCGGGAATATGGGTGACAGGATGGACAACCTTGGCAGGGCAAGAATAGCGATCGGCAGGGAATGCGGGCGCATTATAAAAACTTCATCTGTATATGAAACAGCGGCCTGGGGAGAGGAAGACCAGCCTGCATTCCTGAACCAGGTTCTGGTGGTTCAAACCAGGCTGGAAGCGGAAGACCTGTTGCAAACCATACTTTCCATTGAACGAAGCCAGGGCCGGAGAAGAGAGAAAAAATACGGGCCACGGCTCATTGACATCGATATTCTTTTTTATGATGATGAAGTGATCTGTAAGCCAGGACTGGTAGTGCCGCACCCCCGCATGCAGTTCCGCCGTTTCGTTCTGGAACCGCTTGCCGAACTGTCGCCGGGTAAAATACACCCGGTTCTTCACCAAACCATTTCCACGTTGCTGGCAGAATGCACTGACCCCCTGTCAGTGAATAAAATTACTTGAGCACTTGTAGGAACAATCCTTACTTTGCCCACCTGTTGACACACCACTACTGCTGATGAAGTATACGTTCATAACTATTGAAGGAAACATAGGAGCCGGCAAAACAACCTTATCACATTTACTCGCCAAACATTATAATGCAAGGCTGGTGCTGGAGCAGTTCGCCGACAATCCTTTCCTCCCTAAATTTTATGAGAACCCGCAGCAGTATGCTTTCCCGCTCGAGCTTTTTTTTATGGCGGAAAGATTCAAACAGCTCAAGGAACTGATTCAACAGAAAGACCTTTTCCAGAACCTGACCATTTCGGATTATCTTTTTACCAAATGTCTCCTGTTTGCCAAGATCAATCTTTCAGAAGATGAATTCAGGTTGTACCAGCGTTTGTTTGATATCATGTACCAGCAACTGGTGCAGCCGGATATCCTCATCTACCTGCATGCGCCGGTGAACAAACTGCAGCAGAACATCAAAAAAAGAAACAGGCCTTACGAACAGAGAATTCCTGACGATTACCTCTTCAGCATCCAGGAAACCTATACCCATTATATAAGGCAGCACAATCTCAAAACCTTTATTGTGGATGCCAGCACTGCGGATTTTTTAGGAAATGAGAAACATCTTAAAGTGATTCTTGACGCACTGGATAAAGACTACCCCGAAGGCCAGCATTACCTCAGCCTTCCCTGAGGCGGCGGGGCAGGATGGCTCCTTAGCAGTTCATAACACCACAGCAGGTATTCTTCCCCATCCGGTTTGCCTTTGGTATTACAGCGCTTGGTGAAGTAAATGGAATTGTTGTTCATATAGAACACATCAAAATCAACCTTGATCTTATTGCCGTCCCACTGGGTACTGGTGAACCGTATGGGTTGGCCGAGCAGGTAATAGACCGTCAGCTCTGTAACCAGGGTTTTATAACGCGTCCGCTCCATGATCTTTTCGATATGGTTCGTCTGCATGTTGAAATAGTATTCGGTGCGTACCGACAGCGGCTCGGACCTGCGCAGGCTGTCATTCACCTCGTAGATCAAAGTGTCCTTCATGTCGAGCACAAGCATCTGCAGATGATCCTCGATCTTCTGTACAACACTGTTGATATAATTTGCCGTCAGCGAGTCCTGTGCTGAAAGGTTCAGCGACAGCAGGCAGCAGATTATGATGAGCAGTCGTTTCATCCGGTTCAAAAGTATCATTTAGGGTCCTCTAATCCTAGTATGCAGGATCCGTGCCCGGCCTTTATCTTTGCCGCTTTCCCACTATATGCAGTTCCAGCGACAGAGTCTTTCCCCT
>CAYWSQ010000078.1:0-15122 GCA_964460925.1 uncultured Flavisolibacter sp.
TGTTTATCGCATTAAAGAAAGCATGTCTGAAAGCATCCTTTTTGTTATTAGTGGCAGGGCCAATTCCCATTTTTGTGTCACTCCAATTAAATGCAACAGGAATATTGTTTTTTATGACATAAGCAGCTAAAGGATATATTTTGACTAAATTTTTCTCTTCTTGAGTTAATTTATCATATTGATTATTGTCAAAATTAACATCAAGATGAAAATTGCTGGTATTTGAAAGCCAGACATCATCCTCCCACCATACAAAACTATTTATGTTATTCACAGCATGACTCTGAACAAAAGACAGATAATTCTGATCTGACATCATTCTAAGAATATGATCATAAGCAATCCTTTTCATTTCGTCTATAGTAACATGGCTTTTGTAAGTACTTAAATAGTTATATAATTGTTGAGCATAATGTGGTTGAGTATGCAGCCAGTCAGCCTGGCTTCTATTCAAATTCAAATGGTACTTAACAAATACCACATTGGATGTATACCCTTCAGGATTTCCTCCACCCCATCCATCAGGAGGTGGCATCATAGGTCTTGTTGGATCATTAGGATCATCTGGCCCACCTTGGCATGCACCAGGTTCATCACAAGGATCATCCTCTGGAGGAGGTCGTAAAGAATACGAAGGCAATGGTGGCATAGTTATACTAATTCTTGACCCGTCTTTATACTTCTCAATTTTGAAATTCTGCAATTGAGGGTTATAATAATATGTACTTCCAGTGTAGGTCGAAAAATCACCAGGTGTATAAGTTGATCTATCGTATTCAAATGATACAATGTAAAAAGTAAAAAAATCTTCCTTTTCTCTTGCAATTAATTTCGCAGAAGTCATGTTATTAAAACCATTTTTCTCTAATGCAATTATCCATGTTTCTCCTCTTTGTAAGTCTGAATGATAAGTATAGCCTTCCAAATTTAAAGCTGCCACAATTTCCTGTCGACTTTCTAGGCGATTTAATAAATATTCTAACTTTTTTTGCTTTATCGATGTTTCAATTTCACCCACTATATTGTTTATCCTTCTTTTTACAGGATGAAAAAAAAATTGCCCCTATAAAAAAAGCAAATAAAAGTTTAAGGTTTAATCTTTTAATTTCTAAGAATGTCATTGGTAAAAGTTTAATAATTATTAAATGGAGCTACCTACTTAAACTTGATTAACAAGCGTTTTTCTGGCCTGATATGAAGATTAAAGCTGGTTTTAATTGAGAGTTGAATTGAAGTTATAAGCAGATGGACTCTTAAAAACAGGAAAAAAACCCAGAAAAATGTTGTTTTTCACATGGTTTTATGCTAGAATTAAACTATCGGAATAAGGTGAGAACAATAAGTCCGTAGGATAATCTAACCGGGCCAGCATTCGTCCTGTAACTTTACTTATTTCAAAGATTTACATTGAGAATGCCACCAACTATACTTCAACTTGTAACCTTGTATATCCAGTAACACTTTTATACAATACCAGCTTGGAGGATCCCTCCAATGGATTGTCTGTATAGGAATGGATGTTGCAGTTCTCTAAAGAACCTTCCCGGGCATTGCCAGTGAAATTTCATAGCCTTGAAGTTAAAAAGCAGGCCGCCGGAATAGTTGCCACATGGAAAGTGGGTGAAGAGGAAAACGTAATACGCTATGAAGTAGAGAAAGCCAATGATGGAAAAACCTTCATAATGGCAGGCTCGGTAGAATCCCAAACCCTCCCTGCCTACAGTTTTACGGATCAGCAAAAACCAGCCCGTTACTACAGGGTGAAAAGCATTGACGTGGATGGCAAGTATCAATACAGCCCAATTGTAAAATACGATGACCAAACCTCACAGGTCATATTGAAAGTATTCCCGGTTCCGGCGCAAAACCAGATCCAATTTCAGCATCCAAATGATATAAAAGGAAACAGGATAACTATCAGTACGGTGGATGGCTGTATCATCAGGTCCATCACTGCAAATGAAGGTGCCCAAGAAAGTTCCATTGATATTTCCATGTTACAGCCCGGTCCTTATTTCCTGAGTTATTCAAATGAGAATGGCGTTGCGTAAATGATCAAGATCGCCAAACAATAATACCTGTTGATATCTCCGTGGCCTTGGCAGTTTTATTTTATCAGTTATTTTCAAATTACATCTGCAAAAGCTACGGAGGTTGTCATATCAAGCTGGTATTAGTAAGCCAGCCAGCTCTGCCGATTAGCCCTGATGCTTTCTTTCTTCTCCAACCAGATCTCTTACCTCAATCACTTCCAAACCCTCCCGTGCTGGCCCAGTCATCACTTCTCCATCTATAGCGAAACGCGAACCATGGCAGGGACAGTCCCAGGATTTTTCAGCGCTGTTCCATCCTACCGAACATTTCGCATGCGGACATACAGGACTCACCGCGTGGAATTTTCCTGATTCATCTTTATATAAAGCAAGGGATTTGCCTTCATACTTCACCACTCTTGCTTCACCCGGTGCCAGGTCGGCAAGGTCTTTCAGCTTGTCCATGGAAAGATAACGGCCAACAAACTCTTTCACCACATCCACATTCTCCTTTATGAAATTTGAAAAGCCTGCTATGGGTTTGAGACGGTCGGGATTGAAAAGTTTTTCAAATTCACTTTCACCTTTTACGATCAAATCGCTCAGCGTGATCGCTGCAATATGGCTATAGGTCATGCCATTCCCGCCAAGACCTGTGGCTACAAAAACATTGGATGGATTTCCGGGCAGGTGACCGATATAGGCCAAACCGTCCGCCGGTTCAAAATATTGTGATGACCATTTAAAAACTACCTGGTCAACTTCAAAATGCTCACGGACATAGGCTTCCAGTTTTGTGAAGCAGGCATCAGTATTTTCCTCATGTGCTGTTTTATGATCTTCTCCACCTGCAATGAGATATTTTTTTCCATCCACGTCCTGCGTTCTGAAATAATGGTAAGGATCATACATATCGTAGGCAAGACCATCAGGATAAGCTCCATCTTTCAATGTAACCGCCAGCGCATAACTACGGTAAGGTGCGCAACGGAAATGCAGGAGATTTACCCCCGGAGGAATATGTGTTGCCCAGACCATGCTGCCTGCAGTAACAGTTCCCTGGCTGGTTTCAATTTCCAGCACTTCATCGCCATGTACATTTTTCACGCGGCAATTCTGGGCAATGACCCCGCCTGCTTCTTCAAAAGCTTTTGCAAGTGCATACACGTAACGTGAAGGATGGATCTGCGCCTGGTCGTGATATACGAGCGCTTTCTGGAATTCGACCGGAACCGGTATCCTGTCGGTCCATGCCACGTCAACTCCAGCGGCTTTCGAAGCTTCATACATTTTCTGAAGTTCTTCAGCCTGCTGCTCATTCTGCGCATATACAAATCCATCCTTTGTCTCGTAACCGCAATTAATCTGGTAGGTTTCAATATGAGAACGGTAGAGTTCCAGTGAACGGTGTGTTGCCCGCGCTACCAGTTGAGCATTATCCTCCCCAAAATCCTTTTGAATATCATGATAAGTTGTATCAAAAAATGTATTGAGATGGGCCGTGGTTCCACCAGTGGTACCAAAACAAAGATTAAATGCTTCTGCAACCAGACATTGTTTACCCTGCTTCTGCAATAACAAAGCTGTAGTAATGCCTGTAACACCCCCTCCTACAATCACCACATCAAAGCGGCGGTCATTGATGAGGTGGTTCTTTGATTCATAAGTAGGCATTTGATCCTGCCAAAGGCTTGTTTGTACTCCATCTCTTTTCATATCCGGTATTTAGTAAAAAAAGCAAAAAAATAATGCCGTCATGGTGTGGCGTGGCACAGCTTATGTCCTTAAGAGATGAGCAAAGAAATCTGTGATTATGAAAAAGTATTTTGTTTTGATGCTATCGGTCCTGCTGTTGAGTGAAGCAGCCAATTCCCAGTTAAGTTTTTCCCAGCTTGCCGGCAGGTGGGAAAGCGCGGATGGCAGCGGACTGGAGATCGTTGACAGCACCAGTATTTTCCTGTTTTATGGAAAAGACAAAAAAGCCGCGAAATTCCAGGCCGACCTCACCAGGAATCCCTGCTGGCTTGACCTGACTGTAGAGGATAGCAGTAATGTACATTCTATAAAAACCATCTTCCTGCTTGTTAATCCAAATCTTATCCAGTGGCAGGTGTTTGATGGTGCAAGACCAGAAAATTTTACCGCTGACAAGGGCGAAATGATCTATCTCCGGAGGAAGAGATGAGGAAATGGCCGGTACATCTCACCTTCACATGCATACTTACCATATCTCGTCTTCATGATATCGGAAATAGCCGGAAGGTGCTCCGAAAAAAAGTTGGAGGAAGGGACAGGTTGTTTATGTTTTGAGACCATTAAGAAGAAAAATTGCTTCTGCATTCAGAACGAATATGGTTCAAAGATTTTTTTCGCCGGGAAGATTCTGTGTTAGCATCCAAATAATTTGATCCTTATTTTTGCTCTTTAGGCGGCCTTGAGTCAGCCTGTTAGGGCGGTCATTTTATGACCGCTCTATTTTTTACTTCTTCCATCCTTTTCTGAATTACTTTATCTAGATAATGCTTGTCATAAGCCTTACGTGTCTTAAAAACTGTATACATCATTTCCAATAACCTTCTTTGTATAGCGGTTATAGCTTTCTTTTTAATACCATGTTTTGATATCAGCCGTATATATATCCTTACACCTCGGATCATGTTTTATAGCTGTTAGCGCAGGCATGTACATAGCCTTTCTGAGTTGCTTATTACCCCTTTTAGAGATCTTGGTTTTTCCCTTCACCGAGGTGCCTGATTTTTTCTCTACTACATCAAAGCCGGCATAGCTTGCGATCTGCCGCTTATTGCGGATCAGTTCAAAACCATTAAGTTCACCTATCACGCTGGCTGCTGTGATCTCACCCACACCTACAATACTGCTCAGTAGGGTGATGTCTTCCTTAAGCTTCTCATCTTTTTTGATCAATGATTTGATATTGGCAATTACTTCCTTCTCATGCTGATTTAATAATTTGATCAGACTTTTAATCCTTTGAATGCTGTGAGCACACGGATCTGCCTCGCTTTGCTCAGCATGCAGGTGGTTCATGGATATGGTCCTTTGCTCAATGATTTGATTACGTTCCCTGGTAAGCTGGCGAAGGCTTCTGTATACCGGTCTGGGACGTACCCAGTTATCCAGCTTTCTTTCCAGTCCAAAGCGGGCAATGGCGACCGCTGCGGTCTGGTCGTTGATCGTTTTCACCTCCAGAGTGCGGAAGTAATTACTGATCTTGTTAGGCAAAATCACACTTAAAGAGTACCCCCGGTCATCTAAAAAATAGGCTAGCTTCTCGTGTTAGACACCTGTTGCCTCCATTACAAAACGCAGATTTCTCTCATTATCCACATTCTTCTTGACCCAGGCCATCAGGGCATTAAAGCCTTTAAGGTTGTTAGTAAATGACTTTGGTTGACCAAGGATCTGGTTCAAATCTTCCAACATAACTCCGAGACTTACTACCAACTCTGACTGGGCCACATCAATGCCTACAACTTGTTTTACCTTTTTCATTCTAATAATTTTAATATATAAAGCGAAAGTCTCTCCTTCGTTTTTTCTCCTGGCTGGATATTCAGGATGCAGATCAATTGTCCTGCTCCTTACATTCTGTTCAAACTCTAAAGAGAGCAAAAGCAGTGAGGATGTATCTTCCCGACAACATACCTTAAGGTTGTTTAGGCGGTAAACTCTCTCACTACTTTACGCTTTATAAAATCAAATCTATTGAAATCAACTACTTTTAAAAGCTATATTTTATTGGAAAACAAACATAGGAGAACGAATATGGTTCAAAGATTTTTTTCGCCGGGAAGGCGGGAAGACGGGAAGTAGTGGTATTAGATTATGAAGTGTATGAAATAAAAAGTCAGTAGCCGGAAGTCTGTAATCCGTTTCAAATTTACAACCTCTACTTACCGTCTTCCCGCCTTCCCGGCTATATTACTGGATATAGAAAATGGCAGGCAAGTTAAAATCTCTCCATCACCCCAAGTCCAAACAAAGCAAAATCATATTTCGCGGGATCTTTGGGATCCAGGGTTTTTAAATTATCCGTGAGTTCAAGAGCCGTTAACCAGTCAACGGGTTTTCTTTGAACCAGGTTAAAACGTTTGGCAACCCTTGCCACATGTAGATCCACAGGGCAAATCAACTGGGAAGGGCTGATGTTTTTCCAGATACCGAAATCAACACCTTTTTTATCCTTACGAACCATCCACCTCAGGTACATGTTCAGGCGTTTGCAACTGGAGTTTTTATAAGGGGCAGCAATATGCTTTTTGGTGCGGGGCGGTGCATCAGGCAGGGAAAAAAAATAATGATGGAAACCGTTCAGTGCTTTCTCAATGTGCTCATCCCCCGGATCCATCCATTGTGTGAAGGCTGATTCAAGGCTTTCATACATTGTATAATGATGATGGAAAAAAGAAATGAAATAAAGAAGGTCGGTGGCATTGAAGGTACGGTGCCGGAAGTGCAGCATTTTTTTCAGATCCTCTTCCGTATGACCCAGGCAGAATTCATAAGGTGCATCATCCATCAGCCGCATCAGTTCCCTGGTTTTATTGATGATGGTTGCCCGTTTGCCCCAGGCAAAAATGGCAGCGAAAAAACCTGAGATCTCGATATCCTGTTTTCTGCTGAAAAGATGCGGTATGGAAACAGGATCGGGAGCAATGAAAGCCGGTGTATTGTATTCCAGCACTTTCTTATCCAAAAAATCCTTTAACTCATTTCGGGGTATTGCCATCTATGGTTGCAATAATACAACGTTCAGGGTTCGCAGGTAATCCAACAAATAAGGATAGTGGTCAGCACCGGTAATGATCACCACTGTAGCCCTGGGTGCTGTATCCAGCAGTTTACCGATATTTTTTTTCATCCTTTCATTCCTTTCATCATAAAACTTCACGAGTCTTTCGTAAGCGCTTCCTTTCAATTGCAAGCGTAAGCAATCATAGTAGGCTTTCACCAGCGGGCCATCCTTCTGCATGATCTCTGTAACGGAACCGTTTTTCAGATGAATGAGACGCTCCTCCACAATCTTCTCACATGGAACCAGTTTGGCGGAGTAAAGAGAATCTCCATTTAACTGCCTTTCGAGTTTTTTTACCTGCGATTCATTTTTCCAGTAACCATCCGGCACCTGGCGGCCTTCGAGATCTTCTCCCAGCCAGTCGTACCCTGCAATTTCGGTTTCGGGAAACCAGTAGGCCGACATCCACATTTCAAGCGGATAATTTTTCTTCAGGTAAGCGCTGTCGTGTGCCAGGTCAAAAGGCCTCATCTCCACTGCCACTATCCCGGGTTGAATTCTTTTGATGATATTTTGTAAAGTATCATAATTATATGCCCTATTGGTTTTATGAAGTCCATGGAGCACGGGCAGCAATAGCACCTTTGCCTGGGAAAAGCAGGTGGCCGATGCGATAACCAACAGCAGCAGGAATAAAAACCGTTTGAACATAGCTTATTTAAAATGCTTCTTTACAAATTCCAGGATCTTTTCCGCAAACCATTGCGGTTCTTCCTGGAAAGGCGCATGTCCGCCTATATAATGCACCACTGTCATTTTTGGAAAGCGGAAACTCTTATAATGATCAACACCAATTGCGTAGTCCTTCTCTCCCCTCATTACCAATACAGGACATTTTATGGAAGCGGAAAGGGGTGTGAAATCTTTCCAGAAGCCTGGTTCACCCCAGACCTTTGAAGCAAAATCGCGGTTGAATTTTCCTGCAGAAAGTGTGATGGAATCGTTCAGCTTTTTTTCAAAAGCATTCCGGTACATCAGCCGGTACCAAAGGTCCTTTTCACTGAGCAGGTTGTGCACCATGCCCACTCTTTCTATTAATACCTTGCTGGTATCAAGATATGGTGCAGGGTTTTTAATATCCAGCTCTTTCAATCCGAATGCAATATGGCTTTTCATGGAAGCTTCCATGTCAAGTGTGCCGTGTATCACCATCAATCCCGAAACATATAAAGGAAAATGATAGGCATAATTGGTCATCAAAATGCCGCCGAAGGAATGTCCCATCACCAGCCATTTTTTAATGCCAAGCGCTTTGCGCAACTCTTCCATATCCATTTCCATCCGCTGCAATGAATAATCATTATTCAAAGCGGAATCTGAACGGCCGGATCCCCTCTGGTCAAAATAAACCATCCGCAGTTTTTGTTCGACCAGTTTTGCAGAAGGCATGGCCTCGAAATAATAACTGTTAGAACCCGGACCACCATGCACGAACAGGCAGGGCTGGCCCTTGCCCGCGATCCTCACATAGAGATTTACCTGGTCGGAGGTCCTGAAATAAAAAACAGAATCATTTGAAAAAGCCAGGAAGGCAGCCAGACAGCAAACAAGGGTAACGACGATCTTTTTCATACCGGTAACAGCAGCTTTATAACTGCAAATGAAAACAATTACTTCAACAAAATTCCTGTTCAGCCAATAGCCTGGTTAAGATCATCAATCAGGTCTTCCACATCTTCAATGCCCACACTCAACCGGATAAGAGAATCTGTAAGCCCGTTCTTCAGCCTTTCCTCCCTGGGAATGGAGGCATGCGTCATGGTAGCGGGGTGGTTGATGAGCGATTCCACACCACCAAGGCTTTCAGCCAGTGAGAAAACTTTAGTTGAAGACAATAATTTTTTAGCCGTTTCAACGCTGTCATCTTTCAGCGTAAAACTCATCATGCCACCAAATCCACGCATCTGCTTTTTGGCGATCCCGTAATTGGGATGGTCTTCAAATCCGCACCAGTACACTTTTCCAACCTTAGGATGGTTTCTTAAGAACTTCGCGATCTTCTCCCCGTTCTCGCAATGCCTTTGCATGCGCACATGAAGGGTTTTGATACCTCTCAATACCAGGAAACAATCCATGGGACCCGGAACGGCTCCGCAGGATTTCTGGATAAAATACAATTGCTCCCGCAGTTCCTTATCATTCATTACCAGGCAGCCCTGGATCACATCACTGTGGCCACCCAGGTATTTGGTAACGGAATGCATTACGATATCAGCGCCGAGATCAAGTGGATTTTGCAGGTAAGGTGAAGCAAAAGTATTATCAACACAAAGCAGGATCCTGTGTTCCTTTGCAATGGATGCAATAGCAGCTATATCACAAATATTCATCAAAGGATTCGTGGGTGTTTCCGTCCAGATGAGTTTTGTATTCTTATTGATGTACTGCCGGATGTTCTGGGCATCCTGCATGTTCACGTAATGAAATTTGATACCGAAACGTTCGAACACTTTTGTGAACAGGCGGTAGGATCCACCATACATATCATTGGCAGCGATTACTTCATCACCGGGATTGAGCAATTTGATCACTGCATCGGTAGCAGCAACACCACTGCTGAAGGCAAGCCCGTATTTACCATTTTCGATGGCAGCAAATGCTGCTTCCAGCGCAGTACGTGTCGGGTTCTGGCTTCTTGCATACTCATAACCTTTATGCTGCGCCGGGGCTTCCTGTACATAGGTTGAGGTTTGGTAGATCGGAGTCATGATCGCTCCCGTAACCGGATCCGGGTCCACACCGGCATGAATAAATTTTGTTCCCTGCTTCATATTGTTTGCAATTGAGGGGCAAAGATAGCCAATGGCCATTAGCCATTGGCCATTGGCTTGCTGCTGCCGCCATTCCACATTAACAATTACTTAAACCCATAGCCACAATATTGGCATAGCAGTTCATACATGCAATGCTCCACTCATCACGCTTTTTTTCCTCCATGTCTCATTATGGTGCAGTTCCGGTTTTTACACAATCATTGCAGGGCTACCAACTGTGTAAACTTCTGTATACAGGGTTATTTTACGAATATATTCGTATAGTTAAAGCGATTTGCTTAAACCTTTAAAACCACAGTTATGAAAAAGATTTTATTAGCCGGATTTGCACTTGTTTGCAGCATCGCAGCAATAGCCGATGATCCCGGGGTAGATGAAAAAGTACTGGAAGCTTTCAATAAAACCTTTCAGCAGGCCGAAGATGTAAGCTGGACTACCACGGAAGATCATTACCAGGTAAAATTCACCCAGCATTCAATTGCGTCGCGTGTTTATTATGACATGGCCGGCAACATCACCAAAACCTACCGCTATTTTAAAGAAGAGAACCTGCCCCTGCTGGTACTGGCTAAAGTGAAACAGAAATTCTCTGACCAGGAGATCCATGGAGTTACAGAAGTTTCCTCTGACAGCGGAACCTACTATTATATCACTTTACAGAATTCCACGCATTGGACTGAAGTAAAATCTGACAGCTATGGCGCTCTTAAAATTGAGAAGAAATTCCGCAAGGCTTGATCAGTAAAGGAAGGAAGCGGACCAGTATCGCCACTCCGCCCAATCAGCCGCATACGCACTATGCGGCTGATGTTTTTTAAGAACCCCAGGATCCAGGATGCCAGCCTTCACCAGCTTGTTTTTTCCCTCGTAAATGGATTCCTGTACATCCTTTCTTTTCATCCAGGCTTCCTGTGGTGGCTCAAATCCTGTTTTATCCCTGCGCCAGGTTATGGAAGGAGGAAGTCGGTTCTCAACGGCTTTTCTCAAAAGCCATTTGGTCCACCCGTCGCGGATCTTGAGAGAAGATGGTAAACTGAAAAGGAAGGTTACTAGTTCATGATTCAAAAAAGGCAGCCGCACTTCTGTGGCATGCGCCATACTGTTCCTGTCTGCCAGCTTTAATAATTCTCCCAACCCGTGTATGAAAGTATTGAAGAAAAGAGCCCCGTTGAGATCCGGATGGATGGGTGTTGAATAATACAACTCACGTTTATGCGTATACGCGAAATCGCGGTTGAGTCCTATGTTACGGTAGGCCTTCTTTATTTTCCGGGCCTGGTGTATGCCCGCTGCAAAATCGGGGAGCAGGGCAGCGGTTTTATTAGCCAGGCCAAAAGTTTCTTTTACGCCCAGTTTACGGGCAGCTTCTAATTCACCGCTTTTATCCAACTGCTTTTGCCTGTATAACTCCTGCCAGTACCATTTGTAATATTTGTGGTAGCCTGCAAGAATCTCATCGGCGCCCTGGCCATCCAGCAAGACCGTAACACCGTTCTGACGGGCTGCTTCATAAACCTTGTACTGGGCCAGCACGCTGCCTGAACCGAATGGCTCTTCCTGGTGGTGCATCACCTTTTGCATCAGTGAAGGAATGTCTTCCCTGTCCATCTCCACAAGGTGATGCCGGAGTTGAAACTGGCTGGCAACCTGGCTGGCATATTCCGATTCGTTCCTGTCAAAATCATTGAAGACAGCGGTAAAACACTGGTGTTTATACTGCGAAGAAGCAAGGGCGTCCGCATAAGCCACAATAGCAGAGCTGTCAAGCCCCCCACTGAGACTGGTGCCGATCTCCACATCACTCCTCAAACGTTTTTGAATGGAACCTGAAAACAATTCATCAAAACGGGCAACAGCATCTTCCTCATTGATTTCGATTGGCGTTTCCCTGTAAAGCCTCCAATAGTTTTCAACGGAGAGTTCGTGCGTGGTGGAATTGTAAACGAGGTAGCTGGCGGCAGGAAGGCTGCTGATGTTTTTAAAAAAAGTTTCCTCAGGGGCCGAGGGGTTGGAGCCATAACCTATCGTAAGAAAATTATACAACATAGAGGTATTGACCTCCTTCTCCAAACCAAAACTCCAGAGTGATTTCATTTCGGATCCAAAGGCAAGTTGCTCATCATCATAAAAAAAATAAAAAGGCTTTTCACCAAAACGGTCCCGGGCTGCAAAAACAGTTTTTTCTTCTTCATCCCAAATGACGAAAGCAAACATGCCATCGAAATGTTGCAGGCATCCTGTACCCCATTCCGCATAAGCAGCTACCAAAACTTCTGTATCCGAAGTGGAAACAAATTCATGACCCCGGCTCTTAAGCTGTTCCCTGATCTCTTCATAATTATAAACCTCACCGTTATGAACAACCGTAAACCTGGAGCGGTAATGCATTGGCTGCCCAGCTTTTTCGCTCAGGTCAATAATGCTTAGGCGATGATGGCCCAGTGCAATATGATGGTCCGGGTTGATCCAGGTGCGCCGCCCTTGTAGACCCCGGTGGGCCAGGCAGGAAAGGCCGGCCTGCAGCCGCTCAACCGAAACCAGCCTGCTGTTTTTACTGACTATGCCTGCTATCCCGCACATGTTTATTTGCTGTATTGAAAAGGCAAACGTGCTTCCACATCGTCCCAGGCAATCACCAGCTCGGCAGCATTGCCTGCATTGAGAAAGGCCATTGTGAAATATTCAACTGAACGGCTGGTCTTTACTGACGGTATCGTAAAGCGGTGTACATCTTTTGAAGCATCGAGGTTCAGGCCCCAGCTATTGAGATTGGAATTAAAAACAATGGTCCATTTGTCCTGCTGCGGAATACAGTACAGGATATATTTTCCGGGGCTCACTGTTTTTTCCTGTATGGTCACCGGCCGGAAAATCTCCATCTCGGTAGCCTCGTTGGCACCGAGTCTCCAGGGTTCACCGTATTTCACCAGGTTGCCAAAGATCACCCGCCCCTGCATGTGCGGCCTGCTGTAAATGATCCTTGCAACAGGCAATTCAGTGTTGGAAGGAAATTTTGGATAGTCAACAGGATAATAGATCATATCCATGGGAGAAACATCAATATCGATATAAGGATTCCGCTGCTTTTTTACGGCCTTGTTGGAATCGATCACGATCCTGGTATTGCCTGTCTCCGATGGAGGTTCTGCTTTTTCATTACAGGCAAATCCAAATAAAATAAAAAAGACCAGGAGATACTTCATTTTGAAAAAATAATGATTAACTAAAGCAATACATGCAGACCGCAGCCATTCCCATGATGCATGCGAACCACTCAAACGAAAAACAGTGCAAACTTATTGACTGGGGTTCATTTATTTGTTATCAGGTAATGTTACCCAGTGATGTCCATCCTTTGCTATCAGGGCCTCTGCATCTTCAGGCCCCCAGGTTCCCGGTGCATAATTTGGAAAATCAACCGCCTCCCTGTTTTCCCAGCAGGCTTGTATGGGTTCGATGATCTTCCAGGCCGCTTCCACCTGGTCGGCCCGCATAAAGAGGGTGGCATTTCCTTCGATCACATCTTCGAGCAGGGTTTCATAAGCTTCGGGATGATCATCACCATATTCTTCCCAATAACTGAATACCATATCAACCGGCTGCAGCACCATGTGAGGCCCGGGTTTTTTTGCCTGGAACCTTAACCTGATGTCCATTTGCGGCTGAATGCTGATGGTGATCCGGTTTGGCCTCCAGGTATGAACCGATTCAGCAGGAAATGCATATTGAGGTGCCTGTTTGAACCTGATGGTTATGAGCGTTGATTTGGCCTGCAATGATTTACCGGTGCGCACATAAAAAGGAACATTTTTCCAACGCCAGTTATCCACGAAAAATTTCACTGCCGCAAAGGTTTCAACATTCGAGGATGGATCAACATCCTTTTCTTCGCGGTAAGCCTTTGTTTCATCGCCTTTCATCCATCCTTTTCCATACTGACCCCGCACGGCCATCTTGTGCACCTCATCCGGAACATATTTACGGATGGCATTCAGCACATCCAGTTTTTTATTCCTGATCTCATCCGCGTCAAAACTTACAGGAGCTTCCATAGCGATCATGCATAATAACTGGAGGATGTGATTCTGTACCATATCCCTCAGGGCGCCAGATCTTTCATAATAACTGCCGCGGTCTTCCACACCAATACTTTCAGCAGCGGTGATCTGTATATGATCAATATAATTGCTGTTCCAGATCGGTTCGAACAGGGCATTGGCAAACCTCATGGCCAAAATATTCTGAACGGTTTCCTTACCGAGATAATGATCGATGCGGTAGATCTGTTCTTCCCTGAATAATTGTCCAAGCCTGGTGTTGAGTGCCCTTGCACTCTCCAGGTTATGCCCGAAAGGTTTTTCAAACACCATACGTGATCTTTCCGGGTGGGTAGTAAGCTTTGCCTTATGCAGTTTCTCCGCGATCACCGGCGCAAGCTGGGGGGCTACTGACATATAAAATATGGAAGTGGCTTTTTCCTGCCAGGCAGTTTCCTGCTTTTTGATCCTGGCTCCCATACCGGTGTACACTTTGTCGGATGAGAGATCAGCTTTCAGATATTCAATATGAGAGGAAAATTCTTTCCAGCCTTCTTTGATCTTTTCCTTGCGCCTGGAATGTTCAACAAGTCCTTTCCGGATAAAGGTCTTGTAACTGGCATTGGTATAACTGCTCCGGCCCACACCCACGATCAGGAATTTTTCCGGCAGGTAATTGTCGAGATACAGATTAAAAAGTGCCGGTAAAAGTTTCCTGTAAGAAAGGTCGCCGCTTCCGCCGAAAATATAGATGATGGCCGGTGCTACTGTCATAAAGATTTTTTTGTATCCGCGTTCCATTCCGTGTGAAATACTCCTTCCCTGTCGACCCGCTGGTAGGTGTGCGCCCCGAAATAATCCCTTTGCGCCTGCACCAGGTTAATGGGCATTTTTTCACTGAGCAGTGCATCATAATAAGCAAGTGCGCTTGAGATGCAGGCCATGGGAATACGGCTTTTTACTCCCATCACCACCAGTTCCCTCGCATCTTTTTCGAGAGACTGCATCATAGCGGCGATATCCTGATCAAGCAAAATATTTTCAAGGTTCTCTTTTTTCAAAAATGCCTGTTCAAAATTCCCCAGCAGGGCCGACCTGATGATGCAGCCCGCTTTCCAGACCCTTATCACATCTTTCTGCGGGATGTTCATCTGGTGTACTTCAGAAGCTTTGTGCAGCATGCTCAGTCCCTGGGCATAGGCTATGGCAAAGGAAAACAAAAGGCCATTCTCAATTTGTTTAAGTGCCTTATCGTTCACCTCCAATTTTTGGATCTGTGGCTGGAAGACCTTGGCTGCTGCAATGCGCAATTTTTTATAAACTGAGAGATCCCTCATTGCCACTGCCATGTCAATGGATGGAACAGGTACTGGCAGGTCCATGGCCTCCTGCGAGGTCCATTTGCCTGTACCCTTGCTGCCGGCCTGGTCCAGGATCTTATCTACCAGGAAATCATGAGGAG
>CAYWSQ010000079.1:0-15095 GCA_964460925.1 uncultured Flavisolibacter sp.
AATTCCAGATCGCCATCCAGGCTGCTATCGGCGCCAAGATCCTGGCGAGGGAAAACATTTCAGCTATGCGTAAGGATGTTACCGCCAAATGTTATGGAGGTGATATCAGCCGTAAAAGAAAGCTCCTGGAAAAACAAAAAGAAGGTAAGAAGAGAATGCGCCAGATCGGCAACGTTGAAGTTCCGCAGGAAGCATTCCTTGCGGTGCTTAAACTGGACTGATCAGTCTTCGAGCAGGGCCTTCCATCTAAGCCATACATTTTCCGCGCTGAACTTTAGTACATGGGCCCGTGCATTTTCACTCATTCGCCTGCGGACTTCATGTTCGCTGATCATGTTTTCAATAGCGTTCACCATACTTTCCGTATCGAAAGGAGGCACCAGTATCCCATCTTCACCGTGGGTAATGATGTGCCGAGGACCTGTTGGACAATCAAAAGCAATACAGGGCAGCCCATTGCTCATAGCCTCTATTAGTACCAGTCCGAAAGGCTCCTGTCTTGATGTCATTACATAGATCGAAGCCTGCTGATAATCCGGAGCCTTCAATGGGCCTTCCGGTTTTTGCAGTATTAGTTTTTGATCCAGGCCCCGGGCGGCTATTTCTTTCCGGAGATCATTTTCCAGTTCTCCTTCACCAATGATGATCCATTTCCATGAAGGATGATGTGCGAAAATTTTTTCTGCCATTGCAGGAATCATATCCACTCCCTTTCTTTTGATCAGCCAGCCAACTGTAAGAATAATATTTTCGGGACTGCGTTCAATCAATGGCATGCCAGTAATAAAGTTGGGTGTCACAGCGGTGCGGCAACCCATCTTTCCAAACCATGGCTGCTCATCAGGGTTATAAACAAGTACGGAACGGAGTTTGGGGTAAGTATAGCGGATCATCATTTTCCAGAAACTGTTTTTTTTCAGCCAGTGAAAATGATGGTGCTCCCAGCTAAATACCCTGTATTTTTTATGAAGCCCTGTAAATACACAGGCCACGGCAAATGGATAGTCGGTTGCAATGATGGCCCAAGGATCCATCCCGGTGACCAGTTTTTTCAAGGCACTGAATTCCTTCAGCATGGAAATTTTCCTGCTGGCCACGTTTCCTTTTCCGGTGATACCAAAGAACCATTTTTTATGAATCACCCGGATACGCGGATCAATAGGATAAAAGCTTTGCCCTGTTTCATCCATAACGATGATGGTCACACTAAAACCATGTTCTAATTGCAGATGCGCCGCGTTCAGGTTCGCCCGCTCAGTGCCCCCGGGCTGGTGCAGGCCGGAACATAACCACACAATATGTTTTGATTCAGGCTTCAGCATTCCTTTTGATGATCTTTTTCAATGCAGCTCTTGCTGTATAATAAATCTTCCTCGTTGAAGTAAGATAGGTATCCATAAAATGAAATTCCCTTTCAAAAACATCGCCCTGTCTTATGTAATCATCCATCACCTCCTGGTATATCTTCAACCGCCCGGGTATTGAAACAGATGGATGAAGCTGGTTCAGTACAGCACCTGTTTGCTGGGATAAACCCTTTCCAATGGCGGGGTTCTGCAGCATCTGGATAACTGCTGTGGCAAAGGCCTGTTTATTCTCCGGGCTCACGATCAACGCGGACTTTCCCTGTTCAAACAGGTAAGCAGCCCCGGTGGTGGCTGTCATGATAATAGGTTTTTGCAGTGCAGCGGCTTCAATGGCCACATAACTGAAAGTTTCCCAGGTACTGGGAATCATCACCAGCGAAGCAGCAGCCAGCGCTTTCAATGTTTCATCATGACCTTTTTTACCCAGCCAGATAAAATTTTTATTCCAGGTTCCCGGAAACTGTTTCGATAAAAAGACCGACATCAATTCACCGGTTGGAGTGGTATAACTGTCATAACCGATCCAGTGCATCACGAATGAAGGATCTTTCCTTACAATCTCCTCCACAACCGCCGGCATATAAATCGCGCCTTTGGTTGCCTGCAGTCCGCCTACAACAAGCGGTGGCGCTGATTCAGAAGTTGGATATTCTGCTTCCAGTCCACTCCAGGGAGCCGGCAGCAGCTCAACTCTTCTTTTAATAATCTCTTCAAGGGAAGACTGGTTCTGTGTGCTGTGCGCAAGAACGCGGCTGGCATAACGGAACGCAAGTAATTCAAACTGTTTAAGGACCTTAGTATGATCGGTTTCTGAAAAATTACTGTACGACTGCAATTGAAGCAGGGCGCTGTTGGCCGTTACAACATAAGGGGGGATAAGAGGATGCAACAGGAAAAAACCAAGGCCGCCGTAATCTGAAACTTCTATGATATCGATCCTGTTTCCCCGCGCATTTTGAATAAGCCATTCACGTATGCACATGCCCATGGCCACCCAGTGAGGAGCATCATGACCACCAGGACGGAAATAGGCTTTGTACTCCTGGTAATGCTTTAAATAATTTTTGTGAAGCCTTATCACTGTTATCCCTTCTTCCTGAATAACATCATCTTCACCTGCGCCCTTGCCTGCACATAAAACGATCACCTTATGGCCCGCAGCGGAAAGTATGCGGGAAAGATGCCGGTAGAAATTGCCAACACCTCCAACATCAGGGGGGAAATTATCGGTCACAAGGCAAATCGTCATAAGCGCAATTTCTGAAGCTGTAAAGCAATGATATCATACCCGTTTTGAAAGCAGCGATAACCTTTGTTCTTTAACAGGTTCACCGCGGCCTTTCCATCTCCCGGTGAAAGATTGATGATCTCGAACCTGACCATCAAAGGCTGCAAACGATCAAGGTCAGCAAGCCTGAGTATTTCCAGGTCAAAACCTTCCGCATCAACCTGCAGGAGGTCAACAGGCAACTTAAAATTATTTTCCGAGATGATGTCCATCAGTCTTCCTGCACTTACCTGCTGCCGGATCATATCACCGGAAGGAATACCGGATTTGCGATGATGGCCTGGATCAACTGAAGCAATTCCCCGGGCCCATTCAGGGTGCAGGTGTGCCTTGGCAGGATCAACCCTGTACAGGTCAATAGTTCCTGCATCCGGGTGCACGGCTTTGTTGATCGTGATCACATCCGGGTTGAATGCATAATTTTTCTGAAGTTCATCAAACAGGTCGGGGAGTGGTTCAATCACCATGCCCCTTGCCTTTCTTTTTTTGAGGAAGTGAAACAGGAAATCGTGACTCACGCCATCATTGGCGCCTGCCTGTACAAAAGAAAATGCTGATCCTTCCGGGAAATTTTTTTCAAGGATTTTTTCAAATGAAAGCAATTGTATCCTGTTCTTCAAAGGGATCTCGAAAATGATCTTGTGCAGCAGGTATTTTATGGTATTGGAAAAATCAGGATTCATGATGAACAATATCTATTTGCGGAACATAGATGCGGTTCCATTCAGCTTCCATCAGGTTGCCGCTGCCATATACATCTGTTTCTTCGATGGTGAAGCTGAAAGCATCATACAGGCATTCATAATAATGCTGCACATCTCCAAAATAAAGATTTACATGATATGTGCCCGGGGCATAAAGATTCAGTCCTGGCAGAAGAAGAGAGAGGCTCCCTGTTTTTACCCTGGCTAATTTTAGTTTTTTGCCGAAATGTTTTGAGTTCAGGCCGATCAGTGCGTTCTGTTCATTGTCCTTGATCACGATGCCGACATCCGGATCAACCAGGTCAAGTGTACTGCGATACTCAAGTTTTATCTCCATATCACTTCCTGGTGTGAAGGTTTCGGAAGGCTGACCGTTTACAAGGAGTGAGGCCTGCATCAGTCCTTCGCCTTCCTTGATTTTATTGGGATGTTTCTCCAGGTTAAAGACTGAACTTCCTTTTTTCACCACTGCCAAAGCAAACTGGCTGGTATAAAACCTGATCGCATCCTGCACAGTTCCTTCAAATATCAGTTGCCCTTCCCTTAACACGATTGCTTTTGTACAAAGTCGTTGAACTGCGGCAAGATTATGACTCACAAAAAGTATGGTACGGTGATCCTGCCGGCTCACTTCTTCCATCTTGCCAATACATTTTTGTTGAAACTCCAGGTCCCCAACAGCCAGCACTTCATCGATCAGCAGGATCTCAGGTTCCAGGTGGGCGGCAACGGAAAAGGCCAGCCGCAATTGCATGCCGCTGCTGTATTGCTTGAGCGGAAGGTCAATGAAAGAACGGATGCCGCTGAATTCAATGATGTCTTCCTGCTTTGATTCGATCTCATGTCTTTTTAGTCCCAGTATGGAACCATTGAGATAAATATTCTCCCTGCCGGTAAGTTCAGGATGAAATCCAGTGCCCACTTCCAGGAGACTGGCCACACGTCCGTTTAATTCCACGCGTCCTGAAGTGGGTGGGGTAATGCGGCTCAGGATCTTAAGCAGGGTGCTTTTGCCGGCACCATTGGCACCAATCACTGCCAGTCTTTCTCCTTTATTGACTGTGAGATTAATCTCTTTCAGTGCAAAAAAATCTGTGTCCTTCCTCCGCTTGAGAAAATTGGAAAAATAATCTGTCACCACATCGCGTACGGAAACATAGGGAGCTGCCGTTCTGAAACGGTATTTTTTTGAAAGCTGCTGGATGATGATTGCTTTTTCCATCAGGCGAGATCTGCAAAACTTGTTTCGGCTTTTTTGAAATATATGAAACCTGCAAGGGCAAGTACTATTGAAATGACGACACCTGTGTAGATGACCATCGAGTCCGCCTCACCGGTAAATCCCCACCTGAAGATCTCGATAGCTCCATTTACCGGGTTCAATGCAAGCAGGTAGCGCAGCCATTCCTGGCTGATGCTGCGAAGGGGATAGACCACCTGCGAAGCAAAAAACATGAACTGCAGCATGAAAGGAACCACGTACCTGAAATCGCGGTAGCGAACATTGAGTGCTGCGAAAAAACTTCCCAATCCGAAAGCGCTAAACAATACCACCATCACAGCAGCAGGAATGCTGACCAATGCACTTAAACCAGGTGACTCTCCCTTGATGAAACAAAAGACCAGGAAGACCACGAAAGCGATCATAAAATCAAAGAATGCCACCACGAGTGATGATGCAGGTATAAGAATGCGAGGAAAATAGATCTTGCGGATCATGGAGGCATGACCGAGGATACTTTCCGAGGCGTTGGCTACGCCACCATAAAAAAGATTCCAAACCAAAAGACCCGAGAAAACAAAGACCTCGTAAGACTGGTTACCGCTGTCAACTTTTAAGTTGCGTGAAAAAATAAAGGTGAAGAGCAGCATCAGCGAAATGGGCTGGATCAATGCCCACAGGATGCCCAGGCTGGTCTGCTTGTATTTAACCTTGATATCACGCCAGGTAAAAAAATAAAGAAGCTCACGGAATTTCCAGAGCTCTCCAAAGCCTGGCGCAAATGATGCAGGTGGTTCTATGATGGTCTGATGCTTTTCCAAATTTTACCTTGTGGTAAAGATAGGAAAGCAGTCAAAAGAAGTAAGGACTCAGCGCTTGTTGTCCTTCTTTTTATTTTTTTCAGATTGTTGTCTCAGTTTTTCTTCATTCGTATTACCCTGGCCGTCTTTGATAGGATCCGGAACGGGGGCCTGGCCATCTTCAAGCCTTTCGTTGAAAACCTTGTCAATATGCACCCATTTGCCATTTTCCCATTTGAATCCTTCATAATCACCATCCGGAACATAGGTGTAGGGGAGTTCCGGTTCGTCGGATTCTGAGATCAGGTGGTCAACCAGTATAATACCCAGGTCGGGTTCATAATTGAACATGGTGGAGGCTTCTTTTTTATACTCGATGCTAAAACGGTACTGGTCAGGTTTTTTGATGCTGTCATTTTTGAAAGAAAAATATTTGCCCCCGAATACAGGCATATTACGTGAATCGAAGGTGAGCACTTCCAGCCATTTTTTATTGCTGCGGATGCTGTTGGCATCAAAACCAAAAAGGGTATAGAATTTTTTACCGTTGTGTTCCGTCTGGATAATATTGTAATAAACCGCCCCGATCCAGTTGTCTTTGGTCCTTACTGAATCCGCAGGATAGTCGGTGAACTCTGAAGCATCCCATAAGGGTACGAGTTTGAGCGCCCCGTTAGGGGTGCGGTATTGAATGGCCCCACGCTGGCGGCAGTAATAATCATCAAAAGATATCTGCCAGGTGATGATCCTGAAACTGCTGTCAGGGGCATAAACCTTACCAATACCTTTTACAGAATCAAACGGATAATAAAAGGAATTTTTAACCTGGAGACTTCTCACAAGGGTTTTTACAAAATGACTATCGCTGCGCATACGGCCGGCCGTAAAACTGTCAACGATCACATTCTTTACAAAGGATTTCAGGCTGTCCTCTTTTTTGGCCAGCACTTTCAGGTCTGCAGCGGAGATCCGTTGGGCTTCAACAGACAAGCCGGTCAAAAAAAGGAAAAGAAAATAGAAGAGGGGCTTTTTCACGCTGGATAGACGATTTGTTACCCGCTAAGAACGTCAAAAAAGACCAAAAATTATCTTAAGAATAGCCCTATGGCCCTTTATTAACCTACCTGACTGCAGTTTCTATGGCTTTTGCAAATTCATAAAGCGATGGAAATACCGCGTCAATGTCGGGATGGGGGAAGGACTGGCCAGGGTTGGTTGAAGTTATGAATACCGTGTACATGCCTGCTGCTCTGCCGAATTTCATGTCGCCTGGCTTATTACCCACCATGATAGATTTACCGAAATCGATTCCTGGAAATTCTTTTTTTGCCAGCAAGGCCATGCCCGGGTTCGGCTTACGGAAAAAATGATGATCCTCTTCTTCAGTGCAATAATAAATCCGGTCAATACGTCCGCCAACAACCTCAACTTCGCGCTGCATTTCGAAGTGAATGGTCTTTAACATTTCTTCGGTCATCAGCCCGCGACCCACACCACGCTGGTTGCTCACTACAAAAACATGGCCGAATGAATCCGAAAGTTTTTTCATCACATCCAGCACTCCTTTACTGAAGACGAATTCTTTCCATAACATTACGTAGCTGGCCGGTATTTCTTCATTGATCACACCATCGCGATCGAGAAAGAGTGACCAATCCTGGTCAATAGCAGAAAGATCCAAAGGCTTTCGCTGGAAATCACGGTCTGCTTTCTGGAAATCTCCGGGAATGCCGATGTCTATGAAATATCCTTCATCCAGTTTTCCATAAAGAACACCTTTAGCGGCATGGGGTTCCAGGTAATCTTTTTCGAAAGAGAATTTCTGTGGAAAGGAATGCCGGAAGAATGATTGATGGTTCACCAGGTAAACACCACCGTTGATAAACCCTTCATCATAATATTGTTTTTCGCGGAAGGAAATTACCTGTCCCGCCTCATCAATTTCTACCAGCCCATACCTGTCAAAATTTTTCATGGGCTTTAAAGCCAGGGTGCATTCAGCTTTTACAGAATCATGAAAAGCCGCCAGGCCTTCGAGGTCCACTTCAAATATGGTATCTCCATTCACCACCAGCACCTGCTCCGTAACCGCTTCTTTCATGGCAAGCTGTATGGCACCGCCGGTACCGAGGGGTTCCTCTTCTACCACGCATTTATACTGTAGTAACGGATATTCTTTTTCCAGATAATCAATAATCGCTTCTGAACGGTATCCCAGGGAAAATATAAACTGTTGAACTCCCTGCATGCGCAGGTAATTGATCACGTAACTGAGAAAAGGCCGGCCAGCCACCGGCGCCATGGCCTTTGGCAGTTCGGGTACCGCTTCGCGAAGCCTTGTTCCGAGTCCGCCTGCAAGAATGATGCATTCGGTAACACCTGTGTTGATCTGTTGGCTGGTTTCAATCATTCCGGGAAATTTGAGACAGTTTACCAGGGCGCATTTTCTTCCACGAGCTGGCAGATGATATGACCAACCAGAATATGGCTTTCCTGTATGCGTGGTGTATCGCCGGAAGGGATGTTGATAAGGTAATCACTTACAGCTTTCATAGCGCCGCCACTCATGCCGGTGAAGCCAACCGTCTTCATATTTTTTTCATGCGCTGCTTCAAAAGCACGAACGATGTTGGATGAATTCCCGGAAGTGGATAGTCCAACCAGCACATCTCCCGGCTGGCCAATACCTTCAATCAGCCTGGCATATACCACATCATAGCTATAATCGTTGGCTACGGCTGTGAGGTAGGAGGTATTGCAGTGAAGCGCCTCGGCAGGTAGCGCTTTGCGGTCGATATAAAAACGTCCGGAAAATTCCGCGGCCAGGTGCTGGGCATCGGCGGCACTTCCCCCATTTCCACAGAAATAAATCCTTCCTTTATTTTTTAATGAGGTGGTGATGAGTTCCACTACTTCATTGATGGTATTGAGAATCGTTTCCTGTTCGAGCAACTGTTCCTTTACCCGGATGGATGATTGTATGATCGACCTGATTTTTTCCATAGTGAATCTGGTTAAATGGTCCATGTTTTTAAACCATGCTCTACAAACTGGTAGTTGCGGGTAACGCCGCCGAATTTTTCCAGTTGTTTGATGACGTTGTACTTGGTGGTACCCGGACAATAAAAGATCATAAAGCCGCCGCCGCCCGCGCCGGAAATCTTACCTCCCGTAGCACCTGCCTTCCTTGCCGTTTCATAGATCTCTTCCATCAGCGGGTTGGAAATACCTTCTGCCATCTTCCTTTTCTGCTGGTATCCGTAATCAAGGATCTCACCAAATTCATGCAGCCTGCCCCTCAACAGGGCTTCCTTCATCATCTGTGATTGCTGTTTGAGCTGGTGCATGGCTTCTATAGACTGCTCTTTTTTAGAGACAACGTTGCTCGATTGCTGTTCGATGATCTTAGCTGATTCGCGACTTGTAGCTGTATAATAAAGTACCAGGTTGTTTTCCAGTTCAAATAAGTATTGTTCTTTGATACGAAGCGGGTTAACGATTACTTTATCACCCTCGTAAAATTCCATATAGTTCACCCCGCCGAATGTAGCCGCGTACTGATCCTGCTTGCCACCAGCCAGTTTCAGGTACTGGCGTTCGATCTCGTAGGCATAATGTGCAATATCGTATTCACCCAAAGGCAGTCGCATCATTTCCGCGAATGCACCAATGATCGCCACAACAAGAGTGGAAGAGGTGCCCAGGCCCGAACCGGCTGGAGCATCCACGAATGTGGAAAGCCTGAATCCTTTGCTGATCCGGCCATGATCTCTTTGCACGCAATTGTATACCCCTTTGAGCAGATCCAACTGCCCGTTTATGGGAAGGGCCTCACTCAGCGGCCAGGTCTCTGATTCGTTCCGGTCATTGGTTTCCAGTAATACTTCATCCCTGTCGAGCGGTTCAATGGAAGCATGCGCGTAAAGGGAGATGGTGGCATTGAGAATAGCGCCGCCGTATAGATCACTGTAAGGACTCACATCTGTTCCTCCACCTGCCAGCCCGATCCTCAATGGAGCCTTACTTCTGTAGATCATTGTATTGATTTCCTAAAATTTAAATTTACCAGCCACACTGTCTGCAACTTTACGTTCATTCAAACCCCTTTGGCCAAGGCTACACCAGGCGATTCGCCATTCAACCCGCCTTCGCTGAAGCTTCGGCGGGCGCAGCATTCACTTCACTCACCTCATAAATTGCCTCGGTCAGCTTATCCCAGGAATATTTTTCCTTCTCCCTGCGAAGATGCGGAATAAAATAATTTTCGCCTAATTGGTAGAACTCAAGAATGGCATCCGCAATTGACGCGGGTTCCGGTTCGCAAACAATGCCGACTTCAAGGTGGGGGACAAGCGCTGGTAGTCCGCCTACATTGGTAACAATCATCGGCTTTTCAAAATGATAGGCGAGTGGAGTCACACCGCTTTGCGTAGCATTCCGGTAAGGTTGTATCACACAGTCAGCCGCACAGAGATAATTTCTCACTTCACTGTCCGGAATAAAACTGGTTTGAAGGATCACAAGATCACGGATTGCCAGTGTATCGAGCAGGGATTCGTAAGGTTGCGCATCCTCGTAAAATTCTCCTGCAACCAGTAAACGGATTCCTGCCTTACGGATTCTTTCATCAGCCATAGCCCTGAACAGTATATCAAGTCCTTTGTACTGCCTGATAAAACCAAAGAACAAAACCAGCTTCTGCTCTTTTTCCAATGAAAGATTTTCCCTTGCAGTTTCCTTGCTGATGGCCGTACCAAAATTATCATACAGGGGATGCTGCACCTGTTTGGCCGGTTTATCTGTAAAACTCCTGAGGTCCTGCATCACTTTTTCACTCATGGTGATGAAGGCATGACAGGAACCCAGGAAATATTTAGTGAATGGTTTATCGCCCGGTCTTTTTTCGTGGGGAATCACATTATCCGCAATGCAAACAATTTTCGTATGCCTGTTCTTTTTAACCTGCCGCAGTATGGTACCCAGTGCAGGTCCCATAAACGGAAGCCAGAAACGCACCACTACCAGGTCGGGTTTCCATTTCCTGATCTTTCTGCCGGTGATGATCCAGTTCAAGGGATTTACTGAATTGATCAGCGTATGGATCTTTATATCCTTTGGTGACGGATCACTTGAGTATTGCGTAGTTCCCGGGAATAAGAATCCGGGATATTGAAGTGAGAAAGACACAATGGAAGATTCGGCACCTTCCCTGCTGAACTGGATGGCCAGCCTCTGGTTGAAAGTAGCCAGGCCGCCCCGCAGGGGATGTGCAGGACCAATGATCACCAACTTCATTATAAACCAATTTTATCTTCCACCAAATACGAATTCCTGCCGGGTGCATTGCGGCTCACCAGTTCTGAAATAAATCCGGCCAAAAACAATTGCATGCCGATCACAAGCGAGATCAAAGCCAGGTAAAAGCCCGGGCGGTTGGTGAGCGCGAAATTATTTGGATCAAGAATCTTGGCGATGATCAGGTAAAGCGTGATGCCAAGTCCAAGCACAAAAAACAGTGTACCCCAGAGTCCAAAAAAATGCATGGGCCTTTTGGAGAATTTACCCACGAATGTGATGGACATGAGGTCGAGAAATCCATTCACAAATCTTTCCCAGCCAAACTTGGTAACACCATATTTACGGGCACGGTGTTCCACTACTTTTTCACCGATCTTCCTGAAGCCGGCCCATTTTGCGAGTACCGGTATGTAACGGTGCATCTCACCATACACCTCGATGCTCTTGACTACCTTACTGCGGTAGGATTTCAGTCCGCAGTTAAAATCATGAAGCCTGATACCGGAGATCTGGCGGGTAACAGCATTAAAAAATTTCGAGGGAATATTTTTGGTGAGTGTATTGTCGTAGCGTTTTTTCTTCCATCCGCTGACCATGTCAAATTTTTCCTCGCGGATCATGCGCATGAGTTCGGGGATCTCATCGGGACTGTCCTGCAGGTCCGCATCCATTGTAATCACCACTTCACCCTGGGTGGCTTTGAAGCCTTCATTCAAAGCGGCTGATTTGCCATAGTTGCGCTGGAAGCGGATCCCTTTGACCGACGCATTTTTCCGGCTGAGGTTTTCAATCACGTTCCAGGAATCATCTGTGCTGCCATCATCCACAAGGATGATCTCATAGGAATAACCCTGCGCATCACATACCTTTTTGATCCATTCACAAAGTTCGGGCAGCGATTCCTCTTCGTCCTTCAGCGGGATAACGATTGACAGGTCCATCATTGATTATTTGTATCCAGGAAATCCTTTTGCATGTAGGCATCAGGTTTCTTTTTGATGATGAGGGCCATCAAAAATGCCAGTGCGCCGGTAATGGCAACCCCAACGAGATAAGATTTCAGCACATCGAACACACCCATTTTGCGGGGCGCATCCACATCAATGCTATTGAGTACTTTGTCAATCTCCGATTGAGACTGTCCTGCTTCCGTGAGCATACGCTCCGTGGAATCGCGCAGGTGCAGGAAAAAATCCGGATTGATGTATTTGAGATAAATGAAATTAAAAATGGCATAGGCAAGTTCAAAGATCAGCACAGCAATGAAGATGGCTTTGAAAGCCTGCTGCAATTCTATATAACCACCCAGTTGCTTCCTGATCTGGAAACCGGATACCAGCATCAGCACAAGGATGATAACATATCCTACAAAAGCAAGTCCGCTGAAGATAAGCGGGTTGGATTCACCCATTTCATATCTCAGAAAAAGAAAAATACAATAGACCACGCTGATGATCAGCCCCCATTTTAAACCATGCTTGTTGATAGTACTTTCCATATAGAAACAATTAATCGTTCAAAAATAACTGGTCTTTGTTAATAATGCCGGCTGGCTTCCCGGTTAATTCGCGGCCTGTGAAAGCATTGTTGCGCGATTTGGAACGACTTCCGCTAACAGTCCAGCGGCGGCCTGGCTGGAACAGGCTCAAACAGGCAGGTTCGTTTACATCAATGCGACGGGCTTCAAGACCGAAAATTTTCCTGGGATTGGTGGAAAATATTTCTGTGAGCCGCTCATTGCTTAAACCAGGCACAAAACTATTGACCACGCCAAAGGCTGTTTCAAGTCCGGTCATTCCATAATGCGCATATTCAAACTCTACGATCTTATGATCCTTGTCCTGCGGAAGATGATGGCTGGCCATACAATCAATACTTCCATCGGCCAATCCCTTCCTCAATGCTTCCACATCGGCCTGGGATCGTAAGGGCGGATTCAATTTAAGATTGGTATCATATTCTTTCAGGTCCTCATCAGTGAAACATAGATGGTAAGGAGTTACCGAACAGCTCACCTTCACACCCTGCTGCTTTGCCATGCGCACCTGCTCCAGCGAGCGGGCCGTAGAGATACCTGTGAAATGAATTTTGGAACCGGTATATTTCGCCAATTCAATATCGCGTGCGATCATCAGCTCTTCTGATATGGCAGGCTTGCCGGGAAGACCGAGCCTTGTAGAAACGATGCCTTCATGCATCAGTCCCGTTGCGCTGATGGATTTATCCTCGGGCAACTGGATGATGGTCTTATCAATGGCACGTATGTACTGAAGTGCTTTGAGAAGGAGTCCGGGTGACTGTATCGTATTCAGCCCATCAGTAAATGCCACCGCCCCGCTCTGGTGCATATCATACATTTCTGCAAGTTCCTTTCCTTCGGTGTTTTTGGTAATTGCTGCGATCGGGTGAATATTCACCGGGAGCAAACGGCTTCTCTGCACTATGTATTCGATCCCGCTTTTGTTATGCAGAACAGGCTGGGTATTGGGCAGTATCATCACATCGGTATAACCTCCAGCCGCAGCGGCAGCCGAACCGGTTTCCATTGTCTCTTTATACTCAAGTCCGGGGTCGCAGAAATGGGCGAATACATCCACCCAACCGGGTGAAACGCAGAGGCCACCCATAGCAATCACTGTATCGGCCCGGCGGTCCAACTGTCCAATTTCTGTAATGCGGCCATTTTGAATGAAAATATCTGCTTGTTGCTGATGAAAAGGCGAGGAGGGATCAATTATGCTGACTTGCCTTAAGAGGATTTCCATTAAGCTGCGAAGATAAAGGAAAGGAGGGAAAAGAAGCTAACGGCCAATAGCCACCAGCCATTGCCCAAAGGGTTGGAAAAATCATTATTATTGCCACAATGATCAACGGTCATAAGGTAATAGTAGTGCTGCCCGCTTACAATGCAGGAAAAACGCTCAGGCAGACTTACGAGGAAATTGACCGCTCTGTGGTTGATGAGGTCATCCTGGTAGATGATGCCAGCCGTGATAATACGCTGGAAGTGGCGAGGGAACTGGGCATTCATCATATTATCAGTCATGAAAAGAACAAAGGTTATGGCGGCAACCAGAAATCCTGCTACCGTAAAGCGCTTGACCTGGGTGCCGATATCATTGTGATGTTGCATCCCGATTACCAGTACACGCCTGCATTGATTGTGCCTATGGTTTCGCTGATCGCTAACAAGGTTTACCCGGTAGTTCTCGGGTCGAGAATCCTGGGCAAGGGTGCGCTGAAAGGAGGCATGCCCCTTTATAAATATTTCTTCAACCGCCTGCTCACTGCCACGCAAAACCTGCTGATGCGGCAGAAACTTTCCGAATACCATACCGGCTACAGGGCTTACCATAAGGACGTGCTGCTCTCGATTCCGTTTGAGAACAATTCAGATGATTTTGTTTTTGACAATGAACTGCTGGCCCAGATCTTTTACAAAGGCTACGAGATCGCTGAGATTACCTGTCCCACCAAGTATTTCGAAGCTGCTTCCTCCATCAATTTCAAAAGAAGTGTTCAGTATGGAGCAGGAGTTTTGAGAGTAAGCGTTCAGTATGCCCTGCAGAAATGGGGATTAAAAAAGTCAAATCTTTTCAGGAATCTCTGAAGAGGCTTCCCAATTGTTGATCCGCCTGGAAAGCTGCACCAGCAGCCTGCAACTTCCCATGTATAAAAGCATTATAGGGAAGATCTTGAACAGGCCGCGTTTGGTGGAATGATGAATGTCAAGCAGGGGCAGCAGGTGTCCCAGCAAAGGATAACCAAGATAGATCACCAGTGCGGCATAGAGCCAGTTGCGTGAATTGCGCGAGATATGATCAATGAAAACCAGGTCGAGGATCATCACCAGAAGGAAGATGAAGAAAAAATAGCCATAATAAAGAATGCCCTGCCAGCTCAGGATCAGTTCCCAGTTCATATCGGCGAATCTTTGCAGCAGGGCCAGCACATCATACCATTTTGAATTGACCAGGTTGGAAACCGCGTAATCAGAAGGCAGGTAATATTTGATATAGAGAGTGATGCTCAGCAGGTAAGTAAATACGGAAGGAAGAATGAAAACCGCGAATGCGATCAGTGTTCTTTTTACAACAGCCTGTCGCTTTTTGAAATAATGCCAGGTGATGGCAGGAAAAAGAAGTCCGGCAAAAAATAAAGTTTCTGAACGGGTATAGGTGGCGAAAGCCATCAGGAGACCCGCAAAAGCCAGTTCATTTTTATGGCCTGAATGGAAATACGCGTTCAGGAACCAGAAAGAAAGAAAAAAATAGATGGCATTGGGAAGATCGAAAAGAGCCATAAAACTATACGCGTACATTTCAGGAATGGCAATGAAGAAAACAAGCAGCCAGCCTGCCAGCAAACGGTGGATGAATAAACGCAGGGCATGGTATAAGAACAGCAGGAAGCCTG
>CAYWSQ010000080.1:0-14949 GCA_964460925.1 uncultured Flavisolibacter sp.
ATGCATGGCCTTCTGGTATTTTACGCTGATATCTTTTACCAGTTTTTCTATTGCTTCTTCCCTCACAATATTGATGGTACAGCCGCCAAAGCCTCCTCCCATCATTCTTGCACCCGGCACATCGGGATTCCCACGAACAGCATCCACTAAAAAATCCAGTTCGGGACAACTGACCTCGTAATCCTGACTCAGCCCATCATGCGTCCTGTACATTTTTTCACCAAGGCGGTCAAGGCTCCCCTCTTTAAGATCTTCACATCCCTCAAGCAGTCTTTGTATTTCTTCCACCACGTAACGGCAACGCCTGTAGACCAGTTCATCAACAGGTTTTACAAATTGGTCCAGCATGGCCATATCCACATCACGCAGGCTACTGATCGCGGGATGATGTTGTTTTATCAATGCCACACCCTGCTCGCACTGTGCCCTGCGTACATTGTATTCGGAAGAAGCAAGAGAATGTTTCACATTTGAATTCAGCAGGAGAATCTTATAGCCCTCCAGCTTAAAAGGAACATATTCATATTCCAGCGTTTTGCAATCCAGTTTGATCACATGGTCCTTTTTTCCAAACACAGATGCAAACTGGTCCATGATGCCGCACATCACACCGGCGAATACATGTTCTGCTTTTTGAGAAATAAGGGCCAGCTCTTTACGTGGAATGTTGAGTTGGAATATTTCATTGAGACCAAAAGCCGTGGCACATTCCACCGCGGCGGAAGAGGAAAGCCCGGAGCCGGATGGGACATCCGCATCTATCACCAGGTTGAACCCTTTTATTGGATAACCTCTTTTGATCAACTGGTCTGCCACACCAAGGATATAATTGGGCCAGTGTTCATTTACTGGTTTGATGGAGGAAAGCGTAGTCCTGAAGTTTTTTGAAAATGCACTGGCATATAAATGCACCTCTTCATCGTTTCTTGGACTGATGGCCACATAAGCCGCTTTATCGATGGCTGCGGGTAATACAAAACCCTCATTATAATCTGTATGCTCGCCAATGATATTGACACGACCAGGTGAACGCACCAGCAAAGGTTCCGTTCCGAAATGCTTCCTGAAAGTTTGAACCAGTGCTTCCGTGTCAAATTGCTTCGAATTCATCATCCTGTAAAACTAAGCATCCTTTCTCATCCGGGTTCAATGCCGGCAGGCGGTCTTCCCTCAGGACTTTTTCCTGGTAAAACGCATGCTCTTTTTTCCCTGCTTTAACAGGAGAAACTCTTCGCCATTTTCCCCGGAAGTGAACTCAACATCCGTATCTATCGGCTTAATATAAAACCTGTCATTTCCCAGGGCCAGCATTTTGAATGGTGACTGATCGCCCAAACGTCCTTTAAGCAAACCGTTTTCGAGGAATAAAATCATAGCCGGGCCTTTTTCAATCTCATAGGTACCGGTGTATTTCATCAAATCATTTTCAGGTATTTTGATGAGGTTGCGGATCACCGGCATCTCGAAATCTTCATTGAAAACAATTGAAGTGAGCGCCCTGGAGATTTGTGCTCCTTTTGATTGAAAATAATTTGACAGGAAAATGATGCAGACATCCTGCGCTTCGTAGCGGATAAAATTGGCAAGATATCCGTCTATAGAACCTGAATGGCTGACCTGCACTCTTCCCCTGGTCGTATCAATTTCCCAACCAAGCCCATAATTTCCCAGGCCGGGAGTAAACATCATCTTCTTTGATTGTTCTGAAACCAGTTTTCCACTTTTCAGGGCCCTGTCAAACCTGTAAAGGTCCAACGCTGTAGAATAGATTGAGCCGGCGCCGGACATTATAGACATATCATTGAACCGTGCAAGGGCATAATCAGTTTCGGGCGAAGTGTCATAACCAATGGCCTTATTGCGTGATGATCTCCCTGAATCATCAAGCCCCGAATGAAGCATGCCCGCAGGCCTGAAAATATATTGATCCAGCAGCACATCGAAAGATTTACCGGTAGCCAGTTCAGCGATCCTGCTTAATAAAATATAATTTGAATTGCTGTATTGAAACCTGGTACCAGCCCTGAACTGCAGGGGTTCATTCCTGAATTTTTGTATGGTCTCATCAAGAGTTGCTTTTTCTTTGATCCATTGGGCATAATACTGCTTCATGGAGGTCAGGCTTTTGATTCCTGAAGTATGATTCAACAGGTGTCGCAGTAAAATACTGTCTCCACCCGGATAACCAGCCAGCCACTTCGATACCGGGTCTTCCAGTGAAAGCAGTCCTTTTTCCCGGAGCTGCATGATCAATACGGCTGTGAATGTTTTTGACACAGACCCGATCCTGTATTCTGTATGGGAAGTATTGGGAAAATGTTTAGCCCTGTCGGCCTGCCCATACGATCGTTCATAAACCACCTTCCCCGACCTGGCAATAAGCACCGTTCCGGAAAACTGGTCCTGCTGGTGGTAGGCTTTTAAAACTGAATCAGCTTTCTCAGCAAGGCCCTGGGCATAAATTTGGATGGGGAAAAGGGAAAAGGAAAAAGGCAAGCCAGAATAATTTCATTGTCCGGGATTTCCTTCTTTAGACTACTACCTTTTAGTGAAGGTTACAGTAAAGTGATATTTATTTAATTCAATTCAAATCCCTTTAAAAATCCACTACTCATCCATTCATCAACACATAACATTGCTTAACGATCTCCAGTTCCTCGTTGGTGGGTATCACCATGATTTTTACTTTAGAATCCTCGCTGCTGATCTCCCGCATTGACCTTGAACGTTCGTTGTTCTTTTCCCTGTCCAGGCTAATCCCGAAGAATTCCATATCGCGGCAAACCAGCTCCCGTATGCGGCTGTCATTCTCTCCCACTCCAGCAGTGAACACCAGGGCATCAAGTCCGTTCATTATTGCTGAAAGTGATCCAATGTATTTTTTGATCCTGTAGGCATAGATCTCGTAGGCAAGCCTGGCATCTTCGTTGCCCTGCTCTATGGCATGAATGATATCACGCATGTCGCTGTAGCCCGTCAGGCCAATCATGCCGCTTTCTTTATTAAGAAGGGTATTTACCTGGTCGAGACTGTAACCACACTGGTTCACAAGATGAAAAATAATGGAAGGATCGATATCACCCGAGCGGGTTCCCATTACCAGCCCGCTGTTAGGGCCAAATCCCATGCTGGTATCCACCGACCTGCCCGCATTCACGGCAGCCATGCTGCAACCGTTACCGAGGTGAATGGTAATGATCTTCGCGGATGGATTCCCCAGGTATTCCATTGCTTTTTCCGAAACATATTTATGACTGGTGCCATGAAAGCCATAAGCCCTGATTCCTAATTCCTGGTATAATTTTCCGGGTAGTGCGAAACGGTAAGCTTTTTCCGGCATGGTCTGGTGAAAGGCCGTATCAAATACTGCCACTTGTTTGGCATTGGAAAAAATCTTTTCCGCAACTTCAATGCCCAGGTAGTTGGGTGGATTATGAAGCGGCGCAAGTGCAAATAAACTTTTCACTTTTGCTTTCACTTCTCCAGTGATAAAAGTGGTAGAGGAAAAATCTTCTCCGCCATGCACAACCCTGTGGCCTACCGCGTCTATTTCGGAAGGGTCACGGATCACCCCATTCACCGGATCTGTCAAAAGCCTGGTAACCTCCAGCAAACCTGCTTCGTGATCAGCAATTTCCATTTCAAGTTTCACCTGCTGCTCCCTGCCTTCTAATAAAATTTTATGGGTGATGATCCCTTCCTTCAGCCCGATGCGCTCCACAAGGCCGCTGCACAGCGGATTTTCTGAGGGCATACGGAATAACTGGTATTTGATGGAACTGCTGCCTGAGTTAATTACAAATATGTTCATAGGTTCTTCATTCGTTTATAGCCAGGGCTATTTCTTTTTTTAACTGCTGTGATTCCTCCTGTCCCTGGATGGCGGTGATGATTACTGTATTATAAATATCATCCACGGTACAACCGCGGCTCAGATCATTCACCGGTTTATTCAGACCCTGCAGCATTGGACCGATCGCCAGGGCTCCTGTTTCTCTTTGTACAGCTTTGTAAGTATTGTTACCCGTATTGAGATCAGGGAAGATGAGCACATTAGCCCTTCCTGCCACTTTGGAATCAGGCATTTTTTGTTTACCTACCACCGGGTCAACCGCGGCATCATACTGGATGGGACCTTCCACATCAAGGTCCGATCTCAACTGCTTAACGATCTCTGTTGCTTTTCTTACTTTCTCCACGTCGGCACCTTCACCGGATGAACCGGATGAATAAGATAACATGGCAATGCGGGGATGAATGCCGAAACGTTCACTGCTTTCAGCAGAGGAGATCGCGATCTCAGCCAACTGCTCCGCGGTTGGATCAGGATTGACCGCGCAATCACCAAATACCGCCACACGGTCGGGCAGGCACATGAAAAAAACAGAAGACACTGTTGATATACCTGGTTTTGTTTTTACAAACTGCAGCGCCGGCCTGATGGTATGCTGCGTGGTATGCGCAGCACCTGAAACCATGCCATCAGCGTGACCTTTATACACCATCATGGTCCCGAAATAGGATACATCGGTCATGAGGTCACGGGCTATTTCCATAGTTACATTCTTGGCCTTTCTCATTTCATAAAGTGCCTCTACATATTCATTATAGTTATCTGATGTAACGGGATTGACTATGCGTAAATGACTGGAGGTGGGATCCAAACCAATGCGTTTGAAAGCCGCAAGGATCTGGGCTTCTTCTCCAAGAATGGTAAGATCAACAATATCATGACTGATCAGTCTTGCTGCTGCCCTGAGTACACGGTCGTCATTGCCTTCCGGCAACACAATATGCTTGCGGCTGCGTCGGGCCATCTGGGTGATCTGGTACTGGAACATGTGGGGAGTGATACCTTCTGAAGTAAAGGTCACCAGCTTTTCATCCAGCGCACTGACGTCTACATATTTCAAAAAATAATTGATCGCTCTCTGGATCTTTTTCTGATTATCAGGCGTAATCCTGGAGCGGATGGATGCCACACGTGAAGTGGTTTCAAAAGTTCCTGTGTTTACAGATATCACAGGCACCACGGTTGAAAGACCTTCCACCAGGTGCAGGATGGAACGGTCAAGACGGCCGCCACCAGTGAGAATGATACCCGCTACCTTGGGATAATTGGAAGAAATATTTGCCTGCATGGCGGCGATCACAATATCACCCCTGTCGGCAGGTGTTACGATCACCACATTTTCCTTGATATGATTTAAAAATTGCGGAACCTGCATGGCGCCCGTGATGAAATGATCAACCTGGTTCGACAACTGGTCTTCGCCGTAGATCATTTTCGCGTCGAGGCGGTCAAACAATTCTTTCATAGTAGGGGCATGAAGACTTTTGTCTTCCGGGATCACCGAAAGGATCAGGTTTTGTGGCATTTGCCCGGACAACATAGACCTGATCTCATCCATCATTTCAGGTTTTACTTTATTGACAATGATGCCAATCACCTGTACTTCCTGTGATTCAAAACTGCGCCAGGTAGTAAGCAGTGAATTCATGACCTGGGCAGAGGATTTGCCTTCACCTGATACCACGCTGATGACCGGGGCTCCCAGGTTTTTGGCGATCTTGAGATTACTCTCAAATTCAAATGCGGTACCGTCACCAATAAAATCACTTCCGTCTATAATGGTGAAATCATGATCCGCTTCCAGTTTCTTCACTTTATAGATGATGGTATCGATCAGCTCTCCACGGTTTTCCATCTCCAGCATCTTCATGGCCTGCTGGCGTGTGAATGCATAGGCTTCTTCATAAGGAATGGAAAGGTTGAAATAACTCAGCATTGTATCAATATGCACATCCCTCTTTTCTTTTGGGTCTGTATTGATGATGGGTTTAAAATAGGCTACTTTCCTCGCCTTACCCAGCAGCATATGCATGAGTCCAAGTGCAACGATGGACTTCCCACTGTAAGGCTCGGCAGAAGCAATAAAAACGTTTCTCGTCATGGTTTTCAGAATTCAGTTGCAAAGTTGCGGAAATATGAATTACCCGTATATGAGGAAGGTAGAAGACAGGCTGAGGAAAATCAGGGGGATATAGGGGGCAGGTCAGAGTCTCTGACGACGAGTCACCGCAGAATGACTTTCTATGAATATAAAAATATTGGGCGGGACTCGTCGGTCCCAGCTGGCGGGTGAGGGAAGAGACAGGAGACGACGAGTCCCCGCAGACGTGGCTGTGATGCTGGTAGTCGGATGGCGGGTGACTCGTCTTAGAACGCCACGGGACACCTCACCTTCTGTGTGGAGCTGTTCCTGATGTTCAGGAAATTACTATAGCTAAGGGTTGCTTCAAATCCGCCGCGGCCCATAGAAGCTTTCTTTAGCATGCTGATGTTTACATCATAAGTAAGTCCGATCCCGAGATTATAATAATCGAGTTTGATCACAGGAACAAAAGCGTCATTCCACCTGATAAATCCACCACCGGAAAGACTCACTGTATAATCCACATCTTCCTGCATCAGGTCATGTTTAAAGATCACTCCACCCTGCACCTGGCTGTTGCCTCCCTGCATAAAATAATCAACATACACGATAAGCCGGTCCACATCGCTGGTGGCATTGGACAAACCGGCGTTCAGCACCCATTTCCTGTTCAACCTGATATCATTGGTCTGCGCGAACGCAACCTTCGGCTCAGTGAAATGGAAATAGGCCAGTCCAGCGTACCAGCCATTATCATAACCATAATCGCTTGAATACTTCACACCCACTCCCATATCCCAGTAAGTGACATTGGTATTGGAAAAAATTTCCTGCGTGGGATTGGTGGCACTGTAAGCACCATTTACAAACTGGTCGTTGAACTGTAATTTACTCGGATCAAAACGCTGCTGCACCGCACCACCAATGAATCCAAGTGAAAGATAACTGTCACGATCACCGCTCAGTGATTTATGATAGGCCAGCATGGGCAGCACCTGGGTCTTGCCCAGCCTTGAATCGCCTGCGATATCATTAGTGAGCTGCAAACCCAGTGATACATAATCGTTGGAATATTCTCCTACACCATATTTCAATTCCGCACCCAGGGCCTGGGTTTTATAAGGCACCGTTACACTGTTCCACTGGTTGCGGAAGGCAGTGGTGATGCGCAGGTCACCGCGGTAAGAACCCGCAAGAGCGGGATTACGCAACAGGGGCAGTTCATAGAACTGCGAAAAATTGATATCCTGCGCGGTCGCCTGTTGTGCGGCTATGACAGCCAGGATCAAAAAAAACTTTTTCATAAACTATTTTAGTAAGGTTACGTTTCCTTTATAAGTATAGGTGCTGCCATTCTCACACACCACTTCCGCAGTGTACACATATACATCCGGACCTCCCTTCACTCCTTTCACACGGCCATCCCAGCCGTATTGCGGATCATTGGGCTGGAATCCTGATCTTTCAAACACTACCTCGCCCCAGCGGTTGAAGATCCTGAAGGTTTTGACCATCGCAATTCCCGACGCCCTTACCATTAGCACATCATTCACCCCATCAGCATTTGGTGTGAAGGCATTCGGCACAAATACCTGCGCCTTTTCACAGAAGGTTTTGATCCGAATACTATCCGTCGCCGTACAACCATAAGCCGTAGTGATCTTCACTTCATAAGCGATCTCTTTTTTGATATGTGCTATAGGCAGCGCACAGTCATCACAACTCAGGTCAGTGGCTGGAGTCCATTGCCAGGTGCTGACCGGGCCATTCTGCACCACGCTGTTCAAGGGGAACTGTGTGCCTGTAGCCAGCAACTGGTCAGGACCCAGGTTCACAGTGGGATGCTGTCCCACAGCAATTGTGATGAAAGCAGTATCAGTAAAACAATTAAATCCATCATAGCCCACTACGCGGTAGGTAGTGGTGACCGTTGGTGAAGCTGTTGGATTGGAGATCGCTGTATTGTTCAATCCTGTAGCGGGTGACCAGCTATAACTGGTAGCACCGGTAGCATTCAACTGGGTTGACGTACCCAGGCAAATACTGTCGCGGCCCGCAACAGAAACATGCAATGGCTGTATAACGGTAACCAACACACTGTCGGTAGCACTGCAACCAACACTGTTGGTTCCTCTTACCAGGTAGTTTGCGGTTTGAGTGGCCGTAACAATGGGTGACTGGCAGTCATAACAGTTGAGTCCCTGTAAGGGCAACCAGTTGTACTGGATTATCCCGGTGCCCACGGCGGTGAGACTGGCGCTGCTGCCCCTGCAAAGAATAAGATCATTGGATGCTGTAATAGTAGGTGAAGCTTTTACCGTGATCGTTTTGAACACCGTATCAAAGCAACCATTCACCGTTCCTGCCACAAGCCTGATGGTATAAGTGCCTGCAGTAGTGAAATTATAATCAAAAGCAGCAGCACTGCTGGTAAAACCATTGGAAAGATTCCATTGGATGAAGCTGATCGGATCTGTTGACTGCGTGGCATGCGTGATATGATAATTGTAACGTTCACAGGTCTCATTATCCGCTATTATCTCCGCTACCGGAACATAATTCATTTCAACAGGCAAAGAAAAATTGAGGGTGTCTGAACAGCCGCTGGTGCCAATTACGATTAGTTGAACCGGGTAGGTACCAGCCGCATCGTAAGTATGGCTTACCTGGAAACCGGTGCCTGTATGGCCGTCACCAAAATTCCACAAGGCCTGGCTTTTGCCAAAGAAAGCAAAACTGGTATCCGTAAAATGAATAATGGTTGATCCGCATTGTTTTTGCTGAAGGGTACTGAAGCCGGCCCTTACACGGTCGATGCGGATGGAATCAAGACCTGGCAACGGAACCATACAACCTTCATCATTCTTCAACACAAGACGCGGGAAATAAGTCCCGGGATTCGTGTATTGGTGATAGATCACGTTACTGATGGTGGCCAGTGAACTTCCATCACCAAAATCATACAATAGGGAATCGGTATGACTCGCATTCACCTGGAAAAGCACTGAAGGTGAACAAACATAACCCGTGTTGTGGGTCCAGCTACCCGAAGGACCTTCCACCTTGATATTTTTTGTGCTGGTATAAGTACAGCCACCGGGAACTGTAACCGTAAGGGTAACAATATAATTACCGGTTTGTGTATAGGTATGATTCACCTGGTTACCCGTGGCGGTGTTACCATCACCAAAATCCCATATTGCTGTAACAGACGGTGTGTGATGATTGGTAAATCCAACTGTAAACGGAATACAATGTCCTACAGTATCCGTTACACTGAATGATCCCGGCAACTGGTCCACAATGGTTATGGGAAGATAGGCCGTATCGGTACAAATGGTTCCTGATGTATTGAAACTGTAAGTTACCAGCCTGACTGTATAATTGCCCGGCGCGGTATAATGGAAAACGGGGCTGGTGAGCGTTGAAGTCTGACCGCCACCAAAATTCCAGGAGTAAGCAGTGCCTCCCTGGCTTTGGTTATTGAATTGAATGCTTTCACCAATACAGGCATAGGTTACACTGGCAGTAAAGGATGCAACAGGTCTTGGATAGATGATGATAGTTTCGGTAGTGGTGGTATCCGAACAGCCATTCGTTGCCGTAAGCGTAACCAGGTAAGTTCCCGGCAGAAGATAAGTATGCGAAACCGTATCAATATTCAAAGTTGTGTTGGCTATGTTTCCATCACCAAAATTCCAGGTGAAATGCGTGGCGCCGGTAGTATTATTGATAAAATCAACCGTATGTGGTGAACAACCTGAGAACTGGTTGCCGTTGAGGGCGAAATCAAGCGTGATCTGATTGGGTGAAACAACGATGGCATATTCCAGTGAGTCTGATCCGCATTCATTCACAGCCACCAGCTTCACATAAAATGTATCCTGCACACCGGAATGGAACGTGTGACTGACAGGTGAGGCGGTGGTTGTTGAAACCGGCTGGCTGCCATCACCAAAATACCAGGTGTACTGGTTACCGATGCCACCAGAAATATTATTGAACACAACCGTCATGGGAGAACATCCTACAGATTGATCCGGCGCGAAAAGGGCTTTGGGTTTCGATTTCACACGAACCGTATCTCTTACAACATAGGTATCACAATTCGTGATCACACTCAGCGTGATCACATAACTGGTATCATTATAATTTGGATTGGGTTGGAAAATAATCGCGCCGGGTTGCACCAGCGTGGAGGTTTGTCCATTACCAAAATTCCATTCATACGCAAACTCACTGGTACCTGGTGTGGTATTATTGAATTGAACCGTAAGCGGACCACAACCTACACTATCGCTGATGGTAAAGGAAGGCAGCGGCACTTTGAGTGTATAAAAATTACGGGAGATGCTGTCAGCCAGGCATCCTGCCCCGCTTTGCGTCACCAGTTTGATCGAAATGCTGTCATCAGACTGGGTCATGGTATAACCGGGGAATATTGCACCGGTTCCCAGCAACTGGTCGTTCACATACCATACATACTGGCTGTTTTGCGGAAAGCTTTGCAGGTTGATAATGCCAGCGTTGAGTTGAAACGGTACACAGCCTGCACTGTCAGTTGGATTGAACATGGCTACCGCATCAGGGTTGATGGAGATGGCAACGATATTGCTGGTATTCGACTGCGGACCTGAACATAACGCCGTACTCACCAGCCTCCTGTATTGAGTGGGCACATTCAGCACACCGGGATTGTAATTCTCTCCTGTTGCTCCCGTGATGCTGGTCCAGTTAGTGCCGCCATCAGTGGAAAATTGCCACTGGTACTGGTAAACACCATTACCGCCTGTTGGCAGATCACCGGTGAGCATTGAAGGAGCCGTGTTAATACAGATGGACTGGCTCGCGGAAATTAAATTATTAGCGATTGCAGGTTGAACAGTCACCTGCACAACACTGCTGGTAATGGTACAGGGATCAGAAATCACTATCCGCCGGTAAAAAGAAGTTTGCAACGGACTCACCACCAGGTTGGCCGTAGTGGCACCGCTGATATTAGCCCAGTTGATATTGTCAATGCTTTGCTGCCATTGATAGAGGTAAACACCATTACCGCCTGTTGGTGTAAAGCCGGTCAAAGTTGCCGACTGACCTGAACAGATGGTCTGTCCATCCGTATCAATATTATTTATAAGCGGATCTGTAACGGTAAGGGTCAGGGTATCTTTTGTTGGTGCACATGATGCAAATCCACTCACTGTCCATACGAACTGGTAAGTGGTACCGGGTACGAGACCATTGATAACAGTATTGGCAAGTGCAGGATTCACGATCACTGCAGTGGTGCTTCCAAGTTGTGTCCACCCCCCAGTGGCCCCCGCAGGCTGAACCGCCTGCATGGTATAGCTTCCATTGGCACAAAGCACCATATCCGGACCTGCATTAGCCTGGGGCACACCAGGTTTCACTGTAACGGTAAATATTTCAGGCAGCCCGTTACAGGTTTTTCCATTGTACTGATAGACCGGTATAATGGTGACTGTGCTTTGCAGATCAGTTGAACCGGGATTGTTGGTGGTAAAAGAGGGAATGGAATTGCCACTGCCATTCAACAGGCTGATACCCGAACTGGAAACCGTCCAGGTGTAAGTGACCGAAGCACCGGCGAATGGTTCTGCATCATGAACCGGCGTCATTGAAGGAATCACAGAACCTGTACAAACCGAAGTGTCATTCACAGCAGCTATGCTGATCACAGGCAACACAACGATCCTGAACTTGACTGTATCACCAAAGCACTGCACATTGTTTTGCGTGAAGGCAGGCACCAGGGCAATATTTCCAATGGAAGGAACTTTCGGATTTACAGTATTCAAAGCTGTAAACCCGCCTGGCTGACCGGTTCCATTCGCTGGCATACCGATGCCGGTATTATCATTGATCCATGTATAACTGGTATTAGACGCAGGGGTAGTTGAAAGATTGATCACCGGTACGGAAGACTGGTGACAATGGAAAAGGTCTTCTACAGGGCTGGTAACAGGTACAGGGTTCACTGTAATCGTAACCGAAGCCGAATATACAGCACAACTTCCGCTGCTGGTCTTCCTGCGGTAGTGCATGGTGCTGTTCAATACCGGTGGCTGGTAATCCTGCGATGTTGCACCTGCAATGGTGGTCCAGGTTGAATTATCAGTGGATTGCTCCCACTGGTAAATAAAACTGCCGCTGCCACCAGTTGGCTGCTCACCACTGATCAGTGCCGGTGCTGTACCCGCGCAAATAGTTTGTGATGATGCAATCGCTGTTCCATTCAAACTTCCCTGCACCTGTATGTGTACGGTGTTTGATGTATCCGCACAACCACCACTGGTAACAATGCGCCTGAAATGCGTATTAGCATTCAAACTTCCGGGAGAATAAGAAGCAGAGGTGGCACCTGCTACGGGTGTCCAGGTCACTCCCCCATCTGTAGAGGATTGCCACTGGTAAGTGAATATATTATTACCACCTCCAATGGTCTGTTGCGGTGTAATGGGCATGGTGGCATTACCGGAACAGATATCCTGGTCAGGGCCCACCAGGTTATTTTGAATGGCTGGAAGTACGTTAACCGTGATCTGTGCTGCAGGACTTTTACAATTGAATGTGTTGGTTTGTGTAACATACCAGTTGCTTACCCCCGCTACCGATGTATTGGGTACAGGTGCGGTGGTGCTTCCATTATTCAGGGAAACGTTATCATACCAGGTTAGTGTATTCGTTCCGGTTGCGGTTAGCGCGGCTGCGTTTTCATCCAGGCAATAATTCACCGGCGAGGTAACCTGCGGTGCGGAAGGTGCAGGATTCACGGTGATCGAAAAATTTTGTGCGCTGCCTGAACAACCACTCACCGGCACAACGCTGATGTTGGCTGTAAGAGGCGAAGCTGTATTGTTCAATGCAATAAATGATGCAATGGATCCCGTACCTGAAGCCGGCAAACCAATAGCTGTATTGCTGTTGGTCCAGTTGAAAACAGCACCCGGCACATTGCTGGTAAAGTTCAGTGCGCCTGTTCCGGTGCCTGCACAAAGCACCAAATCAGCAGGTACAGATACCGTTGGAGCAGGATTCACCGTAATGGATCTTGTGATAGTATTACTGCCGCATTCATTGGTAACCGTAAGTGTTATGGTATGATTGCCTGGAGTATTGTAAACGATTGGTCCCGGGTTCTCCTGGGTTGAGGATGCAGGTGTGCCACCGGGAAATGACCAGGCATAAGTAACAGGTGTGGTAGCGTAACAATTATTGACCGTTGCAGTTGGTGTGACGGAACCATTCTGGCAGACCGCAGCGGGAATATTTCCAAATGTGGGATTAGGCTTCGCCTTGATCGTTACATTTTTTGTATGGGAAAATGTTCCGCAGGCATTGGTCACATTCAACCTTATGCTGTAGCTGCCCGCATTTGAAAAAAGAAATGATGGATTAACAGACGAAGCCGTGGTCCCACCTGTAAAACTCCAGCTTCCTGTACCGCAACTGTTGGCAAGCGGAGTAACAACCCATTGATAAGTTGCAGGAGAACATCCCGAGAGTGTATTACTGGTATTGGTGGCTGCAATGGTCAATGGACCACAACCAGACTCCTGGTCAAGCGTGAAAGAAGGAACAGGAGATGCAACAACGCAAACCTGCCTGGTGATTGTAGACGTACCGCAGGGATTTGAGGCCGTCATGGTTACAGTATAGGTTCCCGGGGTGGTATAGGTGTGGCAGGGACTCTGGCTTGAAGATCCCGTGGTACCGTCACCAAAATCCCAGGTATACAGTGTCATGCTGGAACAGGTGGGACCATAATTACCAGTGAGCGTCGTGTTATTAAAACAAATGCTGACACCAACACAGGCGTTCAATGGTGTGGTGAAATTTGCCTGGGGCTTGGTACTGATCTGGATATTACCTGCGGAATATGGTGTATTGGCGCAGGCATTCACTACCTGCAGTTCAGCCGTATAGGTTGGAAGCGGGCAGGATGAAGTGGTGTAGGTATGGTCAACCGTATCAGTAGTGAGATTTACATTAAGCGGGTGGGTCATGGTCACTGACTGCCCGTCACCAAAATTGAGAATGTAGGAAGTTCCCGGCGAATTCAACTGCCAGTTGGTAATGGTAAAAGGAATTGTTGCCGGGGCGCAAAGATTGGTAGTGGAGCCCAGTGTACCGAGACTCCCTGCGGGGTTGGTCTGGTTGGCAACGACGTAAGTTTTTTTACTGGTACAGCCATTTGCACCCGTGGCCGTAACCACCATATTGAAAGCGCCAAGCACTGTATAAGTATGGTTGATGGGAAAGCTGATATTATTTTGTGTATTTCCATCACCCCAGTCAATACTATAGCTGGTAATACAGGATGCATTAGGTGAAGTATTTTCCACCGTGATGCTGTAATTAGGATTCTGTGGTGTAGGCTGGTTCACGCAATTGCTGAAGGGAGAGAAAAGATTGTTCGGATCCCTTAATGTTACTTCAGGCCTTTGCTTGACGGTGATGGTATTGGTAACAGTTTTGGAACATCCGCGTGCATCGGTCACCGTTAGTGTCACCGAAAAATTTGCTGTACCGCAACCAAAGGATTCAAATACATGGGAAGGGTTGGCGGAGATAGCGGTTCCCCCGTCATCAAAATTCCATGAATAGGTATAGGGTGCCAGGCCGCCCGTAACATTAGAGGAAAAAGAAACCGGCACACCAGCGCATGGGTTATTGGTGAAACTAAATGCAGGCTCAGGCCTGGGATGCACTACCACGTTCACCGTATCATACTGAACAGAATTAGTTCCGGATGTAACAATAACAGTATAGCTTCCACCCTGTGTAACTGTAAGACTCGCAGTAGTAGCTGAAGGCAGGGTAACATTATCTTTCTTCCAGTTGAAACTGGCACCGGCTGGAGCATTATTGGCAATGAGTATCACACTTCCGCCTTCACAAAATGTGAGTGGTGTATTATAGCGGATCGTATCAGCATCGCTGAAAAAAGAAACCTCCTCACTGTAATCAGTAAACAGGTTAACAGAAGGTC
>CAYWSQ010000081.1:0-14910 GCA_964460925.1 uncultured Flavisolibacter sp.
GACAAGGGATGAACTGGCAGCCATTATGAAAAAAATGCTTGAAACGGAATTGTCTCAGCCTTCGGTGGTGATCAGGTTCCTGAACTACAGGATCACCATTCTCGGTGAAGTGCGGGCACCCAGTACGCTTACCGTCCCTACGGAAAGGATCACAATACTGGAAGCACTGGGATTGGTGGGAGATATTTCAGAATTTGGTAAAAAGGAAAATGTGAGGATCATTCGTGAAACAGATGGGGTGGTAGAGGTTGGTACCATTGATCTTACTTCAAAAGATATGTTTGCTTCTCCTTATTTCAGGCTACAGCAGAATGATGTCGTGTACGTGGAGCAGTCAAGCAGGCGAATCAAACAGCAGGAGCAGCAACAGATTGCACTCCAGATTGGTATTGCCACTTCTATCATCACGGCAATTGCCCTCATCCTTAACATTATCAGATAAATCAACTAATCAATTCCATTAATGGAAGAACAGACACAAACAGCAAAGAGCGAATTAGCGGGACTTAGTATCAAAGACCTGTTCTATAAATATATCAGGTTCCTTCCCCTGTTTGTGATCTCAGTCGCTTTATGCCTTTTTGTTGCCTATCTCTACCTGAGGTGGGCTACCTTGGTATATAGTGCCACCGCAACCATGAGCATACAGGATGAAAGGAATACCAGGGGAGCAAACGACCGTTTCGACCAGATTATCCAGGCCGATAACAATAAGAACATTGCCAACGAAATCGAATACATCCGGTCCAGGCAGATCATGGCCCGCGTGGTGAAAAGCCTCAATCTCAATTTCACCTACATGGCTATCGGCAACATCAAAGAGCTGAACATTTATAAAAGCAGCCCTTTTATGGTGGAGGCCTTTGAGATAAGGGATTCGCTTTCTTCTTTCACCCTCGATATAGATTTTGAGAACCAGAACAGTTTCAGGGTCAACAAGGGTGGTCCCTTTACCTACGGACAGGTGTTCGAGAACCAGTATGGTGTTTTTCGCATGAAGAAAAATCAGCCTGGTGAAGTGGGCAAGGAGTACAAGGTGATCTGGCGGCCTACCAATAGCGTGGCCTCGGAACTTTCACAATTATCGGTGGCTCCCAAACAGGGGACCGGTATCCTGGTATTGCAGTTTGAAAGCACCAACCCGCAACTGGCCGCTGACGTAGTGAACCAGGTGATGGCCGAATACCAGCAGGCAACGGTTGAAGATAAAAATCAGTCCACACAAAACCGGCTTGCCTATATTGATAAGGTAAAAGAACTGAATGAGCGCCAGATCGACAGCATCATTGGAGTGCAGATCGCTTATGTAAAAAGAGAAGGTGTGATAGATCCCGCTGTACAGTCATCCATGAATTTTGCACAGATTGAAAAGATCCGGGAAGAAACCAAGCTTCAGCAGATGAAGCTGGGAAATGTGTACCAGATCGAATCCTACATCAGGAATAAAAGAGGTGAAGTGCCGGTACCTTCTTCACTGGGACTGGAAGATATGACGCTTAACGAGAGTGTCACCGCTTATAATAAGGCACAACTGGAATTGAATGCTTTGCTGGAGTCTGCCCCACCTGGTAACGCTAAAGTAAAACAGCAGCAGGCCATTGTAGACCAATTGCAGAATAATATCCTCGAAAGCCTGCGCAATGTGAAAGCCTCATATAATGCCGCTATCGGAAGTCTCCAGGGCATCAGTGGTGAGGCACAGGCTCAATTGAGAAGCATGCCTGAAAAAAACCAGGCGCTTGCCGATATCCAGCGTCAGTTGGAAAGTAAGCTTGTTGTTTATAATACTTTACTTGAAAAAAGAGAAGAAGCAGCCATGGCTCTAGCTTCCACCATCTCTGATATTAAGGTGCTCACAGAAGCCTCACCCAATAATTCACCAATTAAACCCAATAAGCGCAATACTCAGTTGCTGGCGATTTTTGTTGGTATTCTGCTTCCCGCCTTGTTCATTTTTGTGATTGAATTGCTCAATGACAAGGTTACCACCCGTCACGATATTGAAAAGATCACGGGCGCTACGATAATTGGTGAAGTAGGACATTCCTATGGCAGGCAGAATCTTGTTGTTACCGGAAATAACAGAAGTGTTGTAGCGGAACAGTTCCGCATTATCAGAAGTAATCTCCAGTACGTTTTAAATCATATCCCCAATCCGGTAATACTGGTTACATCTTCTTTCAGTGGCGAAGGAAAATCATTCATCAGCACCAACATTGGTGCTGTAATGGCTGTGGCCGGAAAAAGGACTATCATTCTTGAATTTGATATCCGTAAGCCTAAGATCCTTTCCCACCTTAATCTTCCCAAGAAGCCGGGCCTTACCAATTACCTGCTTGGTAAAGCAAGACTGGAGGATCTTCCCATTCCTATTGAAGGAAATGAGAACCTGTTTGTACTGGCCTGCGGGCCTGTTCCACCCAACCCTGCGGAGATCCTGCTCGATCCCAAGCTGGATGAACTCTTTACTTTTCTCCGTGAAAATTTTGACGCAGTGATTATGGATACGGCACCGGTGGGAATGGTTAGTGATGCCATGACGCTGAGCAAGTATGCCAATGCCACCATGTATATCGTTCGCCAGGGACATACCTTCAAAAAACAGGTAGGCCTGATCGATGAATTTTATACCCAGGGTAAACTGCCTAAACTTTCCATTATCCTGAACGATGTTAAGATCAGGTCGGGTTATGGATACTATGGCTATGGCCGATACGGTTATGGTTACGGTTATGGCTCAGGGTATTTTGATGATGAGCCGGAAGCACCTGGTTTCATGAACCGCTGGTTCGGATGGCTTGATACTAAAAAATGGAAAAAGAATAAATCAAAAAGAACAAAAGTCTGATGCGCATACTCGTTACCGGTGGAGCCGGTTTTATTGGATCCAATCTTGTTGAACATCTTTTGGAAAAGCCCGGTGTTGACTTGGTCAGGGTTATGGATAACCTGGCCACGGGCAGCCAGGCTAATATTGAAAATTTCAAAAATCATCCCCGCTTTGAATTCCTGGAAGGAGATATCAGGGATTTTAACACCTGCACAATTGCCGCAAAGGGAATCGATTTAATCTCACACCAGGCAGCTCTTGGTTCTGTACCCAGGTCCATCAATGATCCCATTACCTCCAATGATGTGAATATTACAGGTACGCTCAATATTTTCAATGCTGCCAAAGAACAGGGGGTTGAAAGGGTAGTATATGCCGCGAGCTCTTCTACTTATGGCGATCACCCAGGGCTTCCGAAAGTTGAAGACCAGATAGGCAACCCGCTTTCTCCTTATGCGGTTACCAAATATGTGAATGAACTGTACGCGAAGGTTTTTTCAAATGTATATGGACTCAATACCATAGGGCTCAGGTATTTTAATGTATTTGGTCCCCGGCAAAATCCTAAAGGCCCTTATGCCGCAGTGATACCGTTATTTATCAAAGCGGTTCTGGATAATGAACCTCCCGTTATAAATGGTGATGGAGAGAACAGCCGTGATTTCACATTTGTGGCCAACGCGGTGATGGCAAATGACCGTGCTTTATTTACCGGCAATACAGGGGCGCTTAACCAGGTTTATAATATCGCCTATGGGGAGCGCACCTCGCTCAACGAAATTTTTGAAATGATCAAAGAGATTGCCGGCAGCGACCTTGCACCAAAATATGGTCCGGACAGGGCCGGAGATGTGAAACACAGCCTGGCGGATATCTCCAAAGCGCGTACGCTGCTTGACTACCAGCCTGCTTTTTCGGTGAGGGATGGCATGAAGATCGCTTTTGAATGGTATCGCAAACAGCACCATTTTTCCTATTCCAACTGATCAAATTACAATACCAAAATCATGAATGCTTTTGAACAGACCATCATCATTACGGGTGGTGCAGGATTTATCGGGTCTCATGTAGTGAGAAGAATGGTGACACAATATCCTGCTTACAGGATCGTAAACCTTGATGCGCTCACGTATGCGGGCAACCTCGAAAACCTGAAGGATATTGAAAACAGTCCTAATTATGTTTTTGAGAAAGCCAATATCCTTGATGTTGAAAAGCTGGATGAACTTTTTGAAACTTATTCTCCGGATGGGGTGATGCACCTTGCTGCCGAATCTCATGTTGACCGTTCCATTTTGTCACCGCTTGATTTTGTGTATACGAATGTGGTGGGGACCGTGAATCTGCTCAACGCTGCCAAAAAACACTGGAACGGAAACTATGAAGGAAAAAGGTTTTACCATATTTCAACGGATGAAGTGTACGGTGCCTTAGGGGATACTGGATTCTTCACTGAAGAAACGCCATATGATCCACATTCACCTTATTCAGCATCCAAAGCATCATCTGATCATTTTATAAGGGCTTATTATGATACCTATGGTCTTCCTGTGGTAATCACCAATTGTTCAAACAACTACGGGCCTTATCATTTTCCTGAGAAGCTGATCCCTTTAATGATCAATAATATCATTCACAAAAAACCATTGCCTGTTTATGGTGATGGTTTGTATACCCGCGACTGGCTTTTTGTGAAGGATCATGCGGTGGCCATTGACCTGGTTTATCATAAAGGAAAGACCGGCGATACTTATAATATTGGTGGATTCAATGAATGGAGGAACATAGATCTTGTGAAATTGCTTTGCGGCCTGATGGATGAAAAGCTGGGAAGAACTAAAGGTGAAAGTGAACAACTGATCACCTATGTGAAGGACCGCCCGGGTCATGACCGCCGTTATGCGATCGATGCATCCAAGATCAATAAGGAACTGGGATGGAAACCCTCTGTAACTTTTGAAGAAGGCCTGGGCCAGACTGTTGACTGGTACCTGCAGAATACAGAATGGTTGAAGCATGTTACCTCGGGGGATTATGCTAAATATTACGATACGCAGTACCACAAGGTCTAAGCGTGATGGAAGCCCGGCATGAAAATCAGGTTGGTACCATTATCCTGGATTGTGCATTTCAGGTTCACCGGGAACTAGGTCCCGGACTATTAGAAAGTGCTTACCTGGCTTGTTTATCTTATGAGTTGATGCAGAAACAGCTCAACTATCTTATACAGGTTCCTATGCCTGTGATTTATAAGGATGTGAAACTGGAATGTGGTTATAGAATGGATTTGCTGGTTGAAGGAAAAGTGATTGTTGAAATAAAAGCGGTTGAGGCATTGAATGATGTGCATACGGCGCAGGTTCTGACTTACATGAAGTTGTCGGGATGCAAGCTGGGTTATCTTATCAATTTTAATGTGACGCGGTTGAAGAATGGAATTAAGAGACTGGTGCTTGGGAATTTGTGATTTTTCTGCGTGAGATATGAAGAAATCAACCACGGCGAACACAGCGATCACAGCGAATGATAGATGTATAAAAAACTTTGATTGAATGCAGTCGCAGTGTCCGCTGTGTTTTGAAATTTGAAATAGATACTGTTAAATCCGCCGTGTCCGCTGTGGTAAAAAATTAATTAACCACGGCGATCACAGCGAACACAGCGAATGATTGTTATAATAATGGTGATAAACGTAAAGTCGCAGCGTGCGCTGTGTTGTGATCTTAGAAGTTGATACTGTTAATCCGCCGTGTCCGCTGTGGTAAAAAAAGAATGTAACCACGGCGAACACAGCGATCACAGCAATTGATAGTTGTAATAAATGATTTGAATGTAGTCGTAGTGTCCCAGTGGTAAAAAATAAACAAATAACCAAAACGAACAGAAGTATCACTCAAAAGATTTCGCACAATAACCAAACGATCAGCTTAAATTGAAAAGATGAAAGGAATTATTCTGGCAGGAGGAAGCGGAACACGCCTGTACCCAATCACAAAGGCTATTTCCAAGCAGCTCATGCCCATTTACGATAAGCCCATGATCTATTACCCGCTATCCATATTGATGATGGCAGGTATCAATGAAGTGCTGATCATCACCACGCCGGAAGACAATGCCCAGTTCAAAAGACTCCTGGGCGATGGATCAAACCTGGGTTGCCGTTTTGAATATGCCATCCAGGAGATACCAAACGGACTGGCGCAGGCATTTGTGATCGGCGAAAAATTTATTGGTGATGATAAGGTGGCGCTGGTACTGGGCGACAATATATTTTATGGTTCACGCCTGGGCCGCCAGTTGCAGGAATTGAATGATGTAAGCGGTGGTTATGTTTTTGCCTACGAGGTTTCTGATCCCGAGCGTTACGGTGTTGTTGAATTTGATGAGAATCACAAGGCTGTATCCATCGAAGAAAAGCCTTCGGCTCCTAAATCAAATTACGCAGTGCCGGGACTTTATTTTTACGACAATGAAGTAGTATCTATAGCTAAAAATCTCAAACCTTCAGCGAGAGGAGAATACGAGATCACGGACGTCAACAAAGTTTACCTGGAAAAAGGTACGCTCAGCGTTTCCATACTTGATAGAGGAACAGCCTGGCTGGATACCGGCACATTTGATTCTTTACATGACGCGAGTGAATTTGTAAGGGTGATTGAAAAAAGGCAGGGTACCAAGATCGGTTGTATTGAGGAAGTGGCTTACCGTATGGGCTATATCGATGGAAGCAGGATGAAACAACTAGCTGAGGCTTTGATCAAAAGTGGTTACGGAAAATATCTTTACGAAGTATTAAAGAAAGGAAGGGATTAATGGAGAATGAATCAAAATATTACGCCCATCCTTCGGCTATCATTGATGATGGAAGTGAAATTGCAGCAGGAGTAAAGATCTGGCACTTCAGTCATATCATGCCCGGCTGTACGATCGGTGAAAACTGCAACATCGGCCAGAATGTGGTGGTATCACCCAAAGTTGTTTTGGGCAAAAATGTAAGAGTGCAAAACAATGTATCCATTTACGAAGGCGTGATCTGCGAGGATGATGTATTCCTGGGGCCTTCCATGGTATTTACAAATGTGATCAATCCGCGCAGCGCAGTGAGCAGGAAACATGAGTACCTGCCTACTTACGTGAGAAAGGGCGCATCCATCGGCGCGAATGCTACCATTGTTTGCGGCAATGAAATTGGGGAGTATGCATTCATTGGTGCAGGAGCCGTGGTTACAAAACCTGTTCCCGCCTATGCGCTGGTAGTAGGCAACCCTGCCCGTCAAATCGGGTGGATGAGCGAGTTTGGTCACCGACTGAACTTCGATGCAGACAACCACGCCTCCTGTGAGGAAAGCGGGGAAAAGTATATCTTAGTTAACAATACCGTTCGAAAAATCAAATAATCTGATGAAAGACTTTGCCATGATTGGCGCCGCGGGTTTTATTGCACCCCGCCACTTAAAAGCAATCAAGGAAACCGGCAACCAACTGGTGGCAGCCCTCGATAAATTCGATTCTGTCGGTATCATGGACAGTTATTTTCCCAATGCCAGTTTCTTTGTTGAATTCGAACGTTTCGACCGTCATATCGAAAAACTGCATCGCGGCGGACATCCCATCGACTATCTATCCATCTGTTCGCCCAACTACCTGCACGATTCCCATATTCGGTTCGGCCTCAGACAGGGAGCCGCAGTGATTTGCGAAAAACCCCTGGTGCTGAATCCCTGGAATGTGGAAGCGCTTGACCAGATCCAGAAGGAAACAGGTAAGGATGTTTATAATATTCTGCAGCTAAGACTGCACAAGGATATCATTGCCCTTAAGGAAAAAGTAAAGAATGCTGATCCTGGTAAAATCTTTGATTTTGACCTGGCCTATATCACTTCACGCGGCAACTGGTATTATACAAGCTGGAAAGGTGATGTGAACAAATCCGGTGGAATTGCCACCAACATCGGCATTCACTTTTTTGATATGCTGATCTGGATCTTTGGAGCAGTCAAAGAAAATATTGTACATGTGCATACGCATGACCGTGCCGCGGGATTCCTGCAGCTTGAAAGAGCCAGGGTAAGGTGGTTCCTTAGTATCAATGAAGATACCCTACCGGCAGGTGTAAAAGCCAAAGGCCAGCGCACTTACCGCTCCATTACAATGGAAGGCAGTGAAATTGAATTCAGCGACGGGTTTACCGATCTGCATACCATGAGCTACCAGGCCATTCTCGATGGAAAGGGTTTCAACCTCCGTGAAGCACTTCCCTCTATTGAACTGGCTCATGAAATAAGAACTAAAGATCCGGTTGGTGTGAAGGGTGATTACCATCCTTTTGCCGGCGGGCATTTATCTCCTCATCCCTTTTCAATTTAAATATGGAACTAAAGAACAGTAAAGTTTTAGTGATCGGTGGCGCAGGCTTCATCGGAAGTTTTGTGGTGCGTGAATTACTCAAACACGATGTAAAAGAAGTAGTGATCTACGATAATTTCGCCAGGGGCAAAATGGAGAACATCGAAGATTGCCTGAAAGACCCACGTTGCCGCATCAATGAGAATGGTGGTGACATCCGCGAAACCGACCTGCTCGATGATGCCATGAAAGGTGTGGATTATGTTTTTCACCTCGCTGCCATGTGGCTGCTTCATTGCAAGGATTTTCCCCGAACCGCTTTTCATGTGAATATCGAAGGAACCTTCAATGTATTGGAAGCCTGTGTAAAGAATAATGTTAAGAAACTGATTTATTCTTCATCCGCTTCGGTATATGGTGATGCTGTTCAGGTTCCCATGACGGAAGATCATCCTTATAACAATAAAAATTTTTACGGCTCTACCAAGATCGCAGGTGAAGCCATGTGTACCGCTTTCAATGACAGGTACAACCTGCCGGTGATTGCGTTGCGGTATATGAATGTATATGGACCGGGACAGGATCAGACAGCAGCATATACCGGGGTGGTTCCGATCATGCTCAATAAGATTGATGCCAATGAGCCACCGGTGATCAATGGCGATGGCAGCCAGGCTTATGATTTTATCTACGTGGAAGATGTGGCGAGATGCAATATTGCCGCACTCACCAGTGATACTTCCTATGGTTTTTATAATGTGGGTACAGGTGTGCAGACTTCCATTCGTGAACTTTGCGATACCATCCTTGCCCTGAAAAAATCTGAACTTAAGGTTACTTATAAGCCTTACAGCGCTGATGATGCCCGTGCCCTGGTGAAAAACAGGATCGGCTCACCTGACAAGGCCAGGAATGACCTGGGCTTCGAACATAAATATGACCTTGAAACCGGCCTGCAACGTTTGATCGACTGGAGAGACAGCGGAGGCTATAAATAATTTTATATGACAACTACAGCAATCGAAAAAAGAAATATTCCCATCGCGATCCCTTCTATGGGAGAAGAAGAATGGATGGCAGTTAAAGAACCTATCGAAAAAGGATGGCTGACGCAGGGACCCAAAGTAAAAGAGTTTGAAACGCTGTTTGCAGGCATGCATGATGTGAAGCATGCCCTTGCCGTATCCAATTGCACTACGGCGCTCCACCTGGCCCTCCTGGCCTGTGGTGTGGGTGAAGGAGATGAAGTGATCGTTCCCGCCTTTACCTGGGTAGCTACTGCCAATGCAGTTTTATACTGTAATGCGGTTCCCGTTTTCATAGATGTGGATACAACCACATTCAACCTTGATGTAAAGCAGATCAAAGACAAGATCACTTCCAAAACAAAAGCGATCATTCCTGTTCACCTGTTTGGACTTTGCGCTGATATCGATTATATCAAAGAAAACTTTCCTCAACTTAAAATAGTGGAAGACGGAGCTTGCGCTGCAGGTGCTGCCCTTCATGGTAAACCTGCGGGAAGCCTCGGCGATGTGGGATGTTTCTCTTTCCATCCCCGTAAATCCGTGACTTGTGGCGAAGGTGGCATGCTTACTACAAATGACGATAAGATAGCTGCACACCTTGATATGCTTCGCAATCATGGTGGTTCCATATCAGAGGAGCAAAGACACCATGGAGCCAAGCCTTACCTGCTGGCTGCCTACGATATTGTTGGTTATAATTACCGCATGACCGACCTGCAGGGTGCGGTGGGTTTGGTACAACTCAAAAAACTCGAAGGTTTTATTGCCGAAAGAAATGAATGGGCGCAGTATTACACCGAACAGTTGAAAGATATTCCCTGGTTAAGGACTCCTGTAGTTCCGGAAGGTTATAAGCACGGATGGCAGAGTTATGTCACGTTTGTTGACGAAGCAAAAGCTCCCATGAAAAGAAACGATATGATGGAAGTGCTCCAGCAAAAAGGCATTGCTACCAGGCCGGGCACCCATGCCGTTCATATGCTGGGAGCCTATGCCGGCAGGTATGGTTTCAAGCCGGAAGATTTCCCGGGTGCCTATGCGGCCGACCAGTATTCAATGGCCATCCCCCTGCATAATAAAATGGTGAAAGAAGATTTCGATTATATCATTGCGGCTTTAAAATCCTTATAAGCGTGTGTGGAATTGCAGGCATATTCAACCTGAGCGGAAAGCCCGTTGCCAATAACGATATCAAGCACATGACCCGTGCGCTTCAGCACCGTGGTCCTGATGGCGAAGATATCTTTGTGCATGAGAATATCGGTCTGGGACACCGGCGGCTGGCCATTCTTGACACCTCTCCCAAAGGTTGCCAGCCCATGCCTTCCAAGAACGGCGAATGGATTGTAGTATTCAATGGCTGCATCTATAATTTCAGGGAACTGAAACTTGAACTACAGGCAAAAGGACATGAGTTCATTTCATCCGGTGATACGGAGGTGGTCTGCGAAGGATTGGCAGCTTACGGTCCTTCTTTTTTTGAAAAACTGGATGGCATGTTTGCCATCGGTGCATGGAATACCAAAACCCATTCGCTCTGGCTGAGCCGCGACAGGTTCGGGGTTAAACCTTTATACTATTACCTGAAGAACGGCACTTTATTATTCGCTTCCGAGATCAAAGCCTTCCTGACGCAACAGAGTTTCAGCATGAACGTGAACACTGATGCGCTCAATGAATATTTTACTTTCCAGAATCTTTTTACTTACCGCACACTGTTTGACGGTGTGTACATGCTGCCGCAGGCCAACACGGTTTGTATTGATGCAGCTACTTCTGTAGTGCAGCATCATTCCTGGTGGGATTACGATTTCTCAAAACCCGATGAGTCCATTACGTTTGAAGATGCCCGTGCGGAAACACAGCGCCTTTTTGGAAATGCAGTGGCCAGGCAGATGGTGGCGGATGTACCGGTAGGGAGTTATCTCTCCGGGGGTATGGACAGTGGTTCCATTGCCGTGATGGCATCAAAGCATATTGACAGGCTTTATACTTTCACCTGCGGATTTGATATGAGCCAGGTAACAGGTGTTGAAGCCAATTATGATGAAAGACGGGATGCGGAACTAACCGCCAATTTCATCAAGTCGGAACATTACGAGCAGGTAATGAATGCCGGTGACCTGAGCTGGTCTTTGCCAAGACTGGTCTGGCACCTCGAAGACCTGAGAGTAGGGATGTCTTATCCCAACTATTATATATCAAGACTTGCTTCCAAGTTTGTAAAGGTTTGTTTGCAGGGCACAGGTGGTGATGAGTTGTTTGGAGGTTACCCCTGGAGATATTACCGCATATTCAAATCACTCAGCCAGAAGGATTTTTTCAACCAGTATTTCGACTTCTGGCAAAGAATGGTTCCGGAGCAGCAAAAATCGCAGTTGTTCACTACCGATACCTGGAGTAAGATGAACCCTGGTGAACCCAGGGAGATCTTTGAAAAGGTTTTTTTGTTCAATGAAAAACTGAATTACGATACTCCCGAACAGCATATCAATAATTCACTTTATTTCGAAATCAAAACCTTTCTTCCCGGCCTGTTGCTGGTAGGTGATAAACTGTCCATGGCACATGGACTGGAAGAACGTTTTCCCTTTCTTGATAATGAGCTGGTGAACTTTGCCCAGAAGATACCCGTAAAGCATAAACTCGGCAACCTCGAGATGATGAAGAAAGTGGATGAAAATGATTACAGGGATAAGAAGAAAGTTTATACGGAATATGACGATGGCAAGAATGTTTTGAGAAAAGCGATGGAAACCATACTTCCGGAAAAGATCGTCAACCGTAAAAAGCAGGGTTTTTCTGCACCTGACGAAAGCTGGTACCGCGGTGAGAATGCCGCCTATATGAAAGACCTGCTTCTCAATAAAAGGGCGGTGAGTTCAGAATTCATCAATCCTAAATATGTGGAACATATAATTGATGAGCACATCAATAAAAAGATCAACCACCGCCTCCTGCTTTGGAGCATGATGAATTTTGAATGGTGGTGCCGGATCTTCTTAAACGGGGAGAAAGTTCAATGAAAATAGTTTTCCTGGGAGCTTCCAAATTCAGTGAAGCCATATTGAACCATTTGCTTGATAACGGGATCAGGGTTGATCACCTGTTCACCATTCCAAGAGAATTCTCCATTTCCTATTCAGAAAAAAAAGTAACGAATTATAATTATTCGGACCTGGAGGCGATTGCTGTAAAAAACGGGATTCCGTTTTCATTGGTCGAATCAAAAGAAGGGAGTCGAATCACGGATTACGAAGAGATCATCAGGTCTGTTAACCCCGATGTGATTCTTGTAATGGGATGGTATTATATGGTTCCCAAAAAGATCCGCAGCCTGGCAAAACTCGGAGCCTGGGGCATTCATGCTTCCATGCTTCCCGATTATGCAGGGGGCGCCCCGCTGGTATGGGCCATCATTGAAGGCCGTAAACAAACCGGGGTAAGCCTGTTCAGGCTTGAAGACGGTGTGGATGATGGGGATATTATTGCGCAGGAAGCAATTGAGATCAGTGATGATGATACCATCAAGGAAGTGTATGACAAGGTGATTGAAGTGTCAAAGAAAATTTTGCTTGAACGTCTCAACGGGATGGTACCAGTTAGCTTCACGCCGCAGGATAAATCCCTCATCAAGGTTTATCCGCAAAGAAAACCTGATGACGGAGAAATCGATCTTACCTGGCCATCAAGGAAAATGTATGATTTCATCAGGGCGCAGGCTCCTCCATACCCAGGTGCATTTATTAAAACAACTGACGGCAAAAAAATAATCATCGAAAAAGCAAGACTTGCAGAATAATATGAGCTTACAAAAATTGCAGGATGTTTTCACAGAAAAGATCGAGCTTAACGGCAACAGAATTTTTGTGAAGGAAATAGCCGGTGTAGCGGAAAACCAGGCACAGACCGAAGGAATATTCAGTGATAAATGGACCCTGGTAGAGGAAAAGATGAATGAAGCGGAACATGCCGGGAATAATGAGAAATTCTATGAATTCCAGTTTGAATGGTTCCTGAGCCTGTATGGATTCAGTTCCGAAGAAGACCTTAAAAAATATCTTTCCAGCAAAAAATATATCATTGACACGGGCTGTGGTCTTGGTTATAAAGCCGCATGGCTTGCCAGGCTCGCTCCCGAAAGCACCGTTATTGGCATTGATATCTCCGACGCCCTGGACCTGGCCGCGAAAAACAATACAGATCTTCCCAATTTGTTTTTTCTGAAAGGAGATATAGCCAATACAGGTCTCAAAAACGACAGCATTAATTTTGTGATTTGCGACCAGGTGATCATGCATACGGAGGTGCCCGAAAAAACATTCGCACATTTATCGGCCGTTACCTCGAAAGGCGGTGAATTTGCCTGTTATGTTTATTCAAAAAAGGCGCTTCCACGCGAACTGGTCGATGATTATTTCAGGAAGGCTACACATACCATCAGCAATGAGGATATGTGGAAGTTTTCCGAACAACTCACCGAACTGGGTAAAAGACTCAGTGAACTCAAAGTGGAATTTGAATCCCCGGATATTCCTTTGCTGGGAATCAAGGGAGGCAAATACGATATACAGCGATTTATTTACTGGAATTTCCTGAAATGTTTCTGGAGGGAGGACTGGGGTTTTGAATTGTGCAAAAGCACCAATTACGACTGGTATGCTCCCAGCAATGCGCAACGTTTTTCAAAACAGGAATTTTTGGATATGATTGCCGCCAACCAGCTTGGGATTAGCTTCTTTCATGAAGAAGAAGCCTGTTACTCCGGCAGGTTCCTAAAGAAATAATATGAAAACCTCTACAGTGCAGAAAGACAGCTCCGGGGTGGAGCGCGTAAATGGCAAGCAGATTTGTACCCGCTGCATCTACGATGAATCAGTGCCTTCTATCAGCTTTGATGAGAAGGGCGTTTGTAACTATTGCCATATGGTGGATTCGCTGGCCAGGGAATACAAAACCGGTACAGCCGAAGGCGAACAAACCATTAATAATATCATCGAGGAAATTAAAAAGGACGGGAAAGGTAAAAAATACGATTGTGTGATTGGGCTGAGTGGAGGTACTGATTCTTCCTATATGGTTTACTGGGCAGTGCAGAATGGCTTGAGGCCCCTGGCCGTTCATTATGACAATACCTGGAATACCTCCATTGCTACTGAAAATATAAGAAAGGTATTATCGAAGCTGAATGTTGACCTTTTCACGCTTGTTGTGAACAACAATGAAGCGGATGATATATTCAGATCATTTTTCCTGGCTGATGTTCCAGAGATCGAAGCATCTACTGACCTGGCTCTTGCAGAAACCATGTACAGGGCCGCCAGCAAGTATAAGGTGAAGTATGTATTGGAAGGGCATTCTTTCCTTGCTGAAGGTATTTCACCACTTGGTAAAAATTATTTCGATGGAAAATACATCAAATCGATTCATAAGAAATTTGGCAAACTTCCAATGAAGACCTATCCTTTGATGAGTTTTTCACAGTTTATCAAATGGACCACCATCAAAAGGATACAAAAGATCCGTCCTTTATGGTATATCAAATACAGCAAGGAAGATGCGCGTGCCTTTCTTGAGAAGGAATTTGGATGGGAATATTATGGCGGCCATCACCTGGAGAACAGGATGACGGCTTTTTTTCATAGCTATTATTGTCCTGCGAAATTTCACGTGGACTATAGAAATAACAGCCTCTCGGCTTCTGTG